>JAPOXB010000078.1 GCA_026707335.1 Chloroflexota bacterium | reverse complement strand
CTGCCCGCGGCCGGGAAGGCGCGCGGGCGCCCGGCCAACGCGCCGGTGCGGCGGCTGGCCGCCGCCGCCCACCTCCTGCCCCGCCTCAGCGAGGCCGGCGGCGGCTCGCTGGCGCGGGGGCTGATCGGCCTGACGCGGCTGCCGGAGCGTGAGGCCATCACGGCCCTGCAGGTGCCGCGTCTGCTGGGCGAGGAGCGCGCCCGGCAGCTGCTCGTCGACGCCGCCTACCCCTTCGCCCTGGCCTGGGCGCCGCAGGGCGAACTGGCCGCGGCCTGGGGGCGGCTGGGCGGCGCCCGCTACGGCCGCACGGAGGCGCTGCGCGAGCGGCTGCGCGCGGGCGGTCTGCGGGGCTGGCGCAACGGCTCGACGCAGGCCCTGCTGAGCCTGGAGCGCTGCTACTGCCGGGCCGGGGCCTGCGCCGTCTGTCCGCTGGCGCGGCTGGCGGGGGTCCGGCCCGGGCGGGGGCCGCTGCCCAGCCCCAACGCCGTCCCGGTCCCGCCGCGTGGCGAGAGTGGCTAGCCGGTCCCGGCCTGGAAGACCCCCGGCCCCGAGGTCGAGAAGAGGTCGAAGGCCAGGGCCGGGTCGGTGCGGCGGCGGTAGAAGGCGGCCCCGCCGATCATCGCCGCGTTGTCGGTGCAGAGGCGCGGCGGCGGCCAGCGCACCGGCGCCGGCGATCGCTCCCGCAGGGCGGCCCGCAGCGCCCCGTTGGCCGCCACGCCGCCGGCCACGATCACGCTGCGCGCCTCGTGCTCCTCGGCCGCGCGCGCCGTCTTGGCCGAGAGCACGTCGACGACCGAGTCCTGGAAGGCGCGCGCCAGCGGGCCGGGATCGGCGACGCCCTCGGCCGCGCCGTCCTCCTGCAGCGCCCGCACGCGGTGCAGCACCGCCGTCTTCAGGCCGCTGAAGGAGAAGTCGTAGGTGCCGGGCAGCCAGGCGCGGGGCAGCCGATCGGCCGGCGTGCGATCGCGCGCCGCCCGCTCGATCTCCGGTCCGCCGGGGAAGGGCAGCCCCAGCAGCCGCCCGACCTTGTCGAAGGCCTCGCCGGCGGCGTCGTCGAGGGTCTGGCCCAGGCGGCGGAAGTCGCCGTGGTCGCGCATCAGCAGCAGTTCCGTGTGGCCGCCGCTGACCACCAGGCAGAGCGCCGGGAAGGGCGGCGGCGCGCCGTCGTAGGCGTCGAGCGAGGGGGCCAGCCAGTTGGCGTAGATGTGCCCCTCGATGTGGTGCACGGGGATGCAGGGCAGTCCCCGCGCCCAGGCCGCGGCCTTGGCCGCGTTGATCCCCACCAGCAGCGAGCCGCCCAGGCCGGGGCCCTGCGTGACGGCGATGCCGTCGATCGAATCCCAGTCGCGGCCCGCCTCGGCCAGCACGGTCTCCAGCACGGGCGCGACGCTGCGCAAGTGCTCGCGGCCGGCCAGCTCGGGCACGACGCCGCCGTAGCGGGCGTGCAGTTCGGCCTGCGAGGCGACGACCGAGGCCAGCACCTCGCGCCCGTCCTGCACGACGGCGGCGGCGTACTCGTCGCAGGAGGATTCCAGGGCCAGGATCGTGTCGGGCATGGGGGACGCCTCGCGGGGATTCGGTCGCTGGGGACGCAACCGCCGATGACTCAGCTATCGATGATAGGGGGCAGGGCCGACGTGAGCAGCGCGTCGGCGGTGACGAAGTAGAGACGGCCGTTGGACTCGTCGGGCACCACGCCGCGCACGCCGCTGAGCTCGTCGGCGCGCAGCTGCACGACCAGCTCGCCCGCGGCGCTGAACACCGCCACGCGGTTGTTGCCCCGATCGACGGTGTAGAGCAGCCCCGTCAGGGCGCCGATCGCCAGCGAGTCGGGCACCAGCAGGGGCCGGTCGAGGTCGAGCAGCGGGAAGCCCTGGTCGGCGCCGTCCTCGAAGCGGCGGATGCGGCCGTCGGCGCCGGCCACGAAGAGGGAGTCGCCGACGGCCAGCGAGCCGGCCGTGCTGAGGTCGGTGCGGGTGATCGCCAGCTGCGGCTCGAGCAGCGCGCCGTCGGGCAGCTGCGGGAAGCGCCAGATGCTGCCGCCGGCCACGTCGAGCACGAAGACGCCGCTCTCGTCGACCGCCACCGCGTCGGGCGAGCCGATCAGCTCCCGGCTGGGCATCGCCAGGGCCTGCACGCCCGCGCCGGGCAGGAAGCGGAAGAGCTGCCCCTCGGCGTCGAGGATCGTCAGCGAGGGCTCGCCCGCGCCGCTCGCCCAGTGCATCCCCACGGGCGCGGCCGCGGCCCGCGGCTCGTCGAGGAACAGCGTGGGGTAGGGTTCGCCGGCGGCGAAGATGACCTCCGGGTCGCCGCCGGCCAGCGGCAGCGCGAAGATGCGCGCCCCGCTCTCGTCCATCAGGTACAGCGAGCCGGCCCCCACCTGCACCAGCGAGAGGGCCAGCGGCGGCGGCACGCGCCCCGCCAGGTTGGTCACCTCGACCAGCTCGGGCGGACGCACGACGGCGTTGATCTGCGAGAGCGCCGTCTCGACCTCCTGCCGCAGCGACAGCGCGCTCTCGTCGAGCGGGCGCAGCTCCAGCGCCGCCGCGATCGCCGAATGGGCGTCGGTCAGTTCGGCCCGGCCGGCGGCCGGGTCGCTGGTCAGCGAGGCGGCCGTGAGCCCGCGGCGCGTGTCCTCGAGCAGATCCTCGAAGCGGTTCTGCTCGGAGTTCTGCAGCAGGTCCGGGACGAGCAGCACGCCCACCACGACGGCCAGCACCGCGACCACGGTCAGCACGGCCAGGGCCAGCGCCCCCCAGCCGCGCCGCATCCCGCCCGATCGGGCGGCGCGGGCCGGGTCGGCCTCGCGGCGGCGCCGGAAGCGCGGCACGCCCCCCTCCAGCGTGAAGATGGGGAAGGGGAAGCGGGCGGCGTCGGCGTCTTGGCCGGTCTCGAGGACCGGCGCGGCGGGCGTGTTGAAGGGGTTGGGGGGCCAGCCGGCGGCCTGCGGCTGCAGCTCGCCGGGGCCGCGCTCCTCGTGCGCCAGCCGGTACTCGACGCTGCGCGCCGAGCCGGGCGGACCGGCGTCCCCGGCGTCCTCGGTGTCCTGGGGGGGCTCTTCTTCGACGGGCGGGTCGGACGCCTCGTCGGCCGGAGGGTCGTCGTCGTCATCGGCCGGTGGCTCGTCATCGACCTCGGCGGGGGCGGCGTCGGGCGTGTCCACCTCCGCGTCCATCTCCGTTTCGGCTTCGGCTTCGACCTCTGCTTCCGCCTCCGCCAGATCGTCCGGCTCCTCCACGATGTCCGAAGGCTCCTCCGCCGCGACCTCCGCGTCCTCTATCGGGAACGCCGGCCGGCGCGGCGGCGACTCGTCCGCCGGTTCCCCGCCGTCCTCGTCCCAGGGGTCGGCGGGACGGTGCGGGCGCGGGCGGCGGAACAGCCCCGTCAGGCCGGAGAACAGCCCGCCGAAGGCGTCCCGCAGCGGCGTGCGCTCCGGAAAGTCGTCGTAGCCCTCGTCGTCGTAGGGATCGTCGAGGTCGGGCGGGGCGTCGAGCGCGGGCGGCGGCATCGCCGGCGACCGCGCGGGCGGCTCCTCCGCGATGGCCGGCGCTTCCGCCGGCGCCTCGGCCGCACGCACGCCGCCCGGCGCGACGACCAACGCCGACACGCGCGTCAGTCCGCGCAGCTTGGGGTATAACGCCGGCAGGACGTCCTCCGCCGGACGATCGCGCAGCGCCGCGATCGCCTCCTCGCCGACGGTGCGCGCCACGTCGCTGCTGATCAGCAGCACCCAGTCGCCGCCGCCCAGCCGCAGGTGGGAGAACTCGGGCGTCGAGGTTTCGGCGGCGCCCAGCGGCGCGGCGGCCGCCTCGGACGCGGGCCGCCGGCGCAGCAGCCGTCCCTCGCGGCGGTAGTAGGCGAGGCAGGGGCCCACCTGCATCAGGAAGACGTCGCCCTCGTGCACGACGAGGCAGGAGAGGCCGTAGCTGGCCTGGTCGCGCGGCAGGCTGGTGCGGTTCCAGTCGAGCAGCTCCTCGTGCCGCTCGCGGATGACGCGCTGCAGCACGCCGGTCAGGGAGCCTTCGCCCTCAAGGAAGTCCTCGCCGATGCGGCTGACGAGGTCGCCGATGTAGGGCTCGCTGCCGGGCCGGTCGGGCTCCGCCAGGATGTACAGCGCCGCCGCCCGGCCGCGCGCGTCGGGCCGCTCGGCGTACGCGATCTCCGGCGCATCCTCGCTGGCGAGCCCGTCGCTGATATGGAGCTGGGCGGTCCAGTTCTCCGCAGCCATGCGGCTGACTCCTCCCGCCGCCCGCAGGCGTCCAGCCTATCGCGCGGCCATCGCCGATGCCAGACGATCGCCGGCCGGCGGCGCCTCGCTATGATCACTCGCGTATCATCGAGGGCATGAGCGACCCTTCCGCGTCCGCCGACCCCGACCTGCGCGAGGCCGACCGCATCCTGGCCCGCGCGGCCGACGACCTGGAGTCGCTGCTGCGCCGCGCCGCCCTGCGCCTGCGTCCCTTCCCGCCCTTCCCCGGCGCGCTGTTCAGCTACGGCGTCGAGGTGGAGGCCGAGGGCGTGCGCGACCGCAGCCTGGGCTGCATCGTCGTGACGGAGGAGGGGGAGTTGAAGGAGCTGCAGATCGGCTTCGACGCCGAGGGCGCCGGCTTCGGCCCGCCCGACCCGGTCTCGATGCGCGAGGAGCGCCTCGTCGACGTGACGCTGACGCCCTACGACCGGCTGCTGCTGGCGGAGCAGGGGCTGCGCGCCGTGCAGGCGCTGCTGGCCCGTCAGGCGGACGCCTGAGTGGGGCAGACCTCACCCCCTGTCCCCCTCTCCACCTGGACGGTGGAGAGGGGGAACGTGGTCGCGGGCGCTGGATCCCCCTCACCCTAACCCTCTCCCCAGGGAGAGGGGATCGGAGTCCCC
>JAPOXB010000241.1 GCA_026707335.1 Chloroflexota bacterium | reverse complement strand
CCGGCCGCCGCGCGCGACGCCGGGCTGGCCGAGCTGGCGCGCGGGGCCGGGCAGCGGCTGCGCGTCGCGGCCGTCGCGCCCCAGGCCGGCCCCATCGCCTACCCCGAGGACTGGCGCGTCGGCGACCGGGTCAGCATCGACCTGCCCGACCTGGGGCTGCGCTTCGATCGCCGCGTCGAGGCGGTGCGCGTGCGGGCCGACGCGGGCGAACCCGTCGCGGTGGACTGCGACTTCGGCGCGCCCGCCCCCGACGCCGCCGACACCCTGCGCCGCATCGCCGAGCGCACCGCGCCGGCCCGCTTCGAGTGAGGCGCGGGAGGGGAGAAGGAACGTGAACGCCACCGACATCGCGGCCCTGGCCACGGCCATCGCCGGGCTGGCCACCGCGCTCTACCAGTGGGTGCGGCTGTTCGGCCTGCCGACGCGCGGTCGGCCCGGGCCCGCCGTCTCTCGCGGCGGCGGGCGGAGCCAGGGGCCCTGGCTGCGCTACCTCGAGGCGCGCCTCGCCGCCGCCGAGCGCGCCCTGGAGGACTGCCTGCAAAGCAAGACCCCGCGGACGGCGGCCGCCCGGCCGTCGCCGCATCGCACGCGGCCCGATCGCTGGATGGCGCCGCGCAGGAGGGCGGGCGTCGCGCCCGGCCCGGAAAGGAATCCCGTCCCATGACCCCCGTATCGCTGAAGCACGCCGCCGGCAAGTGGAACAGCCGCCTGGTGGGGCTGGCCGCCCTCGGCATCTCGACCTTGGCCTCCGCGCCCGGCCTGCCCGACGACCTGCGCGCGATCGGCATCACCGTCGTCGCGGTGGTGGGCGTCGTCATGGTCGCGCTGCGCGACATGCACGGCCGGCCAGAGGCGCTGCACGGCCTCGGCGTCGAGCATCCCGGCCCCGGCGACATCGGCCCGGGCGAGTAGTCCGGACCGGAGGTCGCAGGCCGTGAACGACATCGTCCGGGAGAGCCCGAACTTCTACCGCGACCGCCTGGGCGTCGCGATCACGGGCGTCACGCTGCACTCGACGCGGGGCGGCGAACGCACGCGCGACGACCCCGAGGCCGAGTTCAGCGCCGCCCTCGACTGGCTCACGCAGCACAGCTACCAGACGGCCGAGGGCGCGACCTACCGCAACCCGTCGATCCACTACATCGTCGGCCACGACGGGCGGCTGGCGCGGGTCGTGCCCGAGCGGCACGGCGCCTGGCACGCCGGCACCGGCGCCGATCGGCGGGGGGCCAACCTCAACGCCATCGGCGTCGAGCTGGTGCAGCCGACAGCCGACACGCCCTACCCGGAGGCGCTGATCGCGCGGGCGGTGGCGCTCGTCGCCGACGTCTGCCACCGGCACGGCGTCCCCGCCCGCCGCACGCACGACGACGCCGAGCCCGGCATCCACCACCACTCCGACCTCACGTCGCGGAAGTCGGACCCGGGCGCGCTCTGGCCCAGCGAGGTTTTCATCGCGCGCGTCGCGGCGCGGCTGCGCGCCCTGCGCGGCGAGGGCGCCCCCGACGACGCCGGCGCGGCGGCCGCCCTCTGGGCCGCCGTCGAGGGCAACGCGCGGGCGGTCGGGGAGTTGCAGTCGGAGGTCGCGGCGCTGCGCGGTCGCCTGCGCTCGGCCGGCGAGGCGCTGTCGGGGTGATGGGGTTGGGTGACAGCCTGCGCGGCGGGGTCTATCGTGGTGACAGGGAGCCGGCGCATCCGCGCGATCCGCCCGGCCCGAATGTCGAGGTGCACGCCGTGGCCAAGAAAGACAAGCAGGACGACGACCGCTGGCTGAAGATGGAAGTGCTGGTCGATCGGGAGGCGCTTGGGCGCCTGCGGCGGAATGACGCCTCGCCGCTGCGGATCCCACCCGAGGCGATCCAGCCCGACCCTAAGAACCCTCGCGTATGGTCGCCTCGGTCCAACTCACCGCGATAACCCGCTGCAGCCGGTGCACACGAACGTCCGCTCCGCGTCCGCCGACGAAGTGTGCGAGTGTGGGCGGATCGCGGGACTCCAGCAGATCCCGGTCGAAGGCAGGGATATCACCGAGCGCCTGATCGAGCGTGTCGAAGTCGAGCACAACGCACGGGACGTATTCCGCGCCCTTGCGCCCGACGCAATAGACCCGGTGGTAGCCGTTGTTCAGGTAGTAGCGGTCGTCGACCTTCGCAACCTGCACCGTAGGCACGCGCGTCCGAACCACGGCGCCCGCCAGCAGCGCACCGCGGAACAGGCCGTCGGACGGCAGGTCTGCCCACAGCGGCCCCATCGACGACACGTTCAGGTCTGGAGACGAGAGAACCAAACCCTTGTCCCCTGCCTCGATGCGGATGTCCGGCGACTTCCTGTCGACAGGGAGGCACAAGGCGAGCAGTTCCTCCATCGACGGGGGCGAGCCCACGGCAGCGCACTGCGCGTCGCTGTGCTCGACCATGACCTGAGCCTGTGGGGCGATGAGCGGCGCGATCTCGACCAAGTCGAATGTCCACGGGGAGTCCGCGACAAATTGCTGGAACCACGGCTCCGTGGCGAGCGTGTCAAGGTGGGCGTTGAAGAGCGCGGGGATGGGTCTGACGTTTGGGCGTCCGGCGTTGGGGGTCGCGGGTCCGAGGCCAGCCTGAGCCTCGGTCCAGAGCGCCACTAGGTCCGCGCCGGGCTCCAGGATGCAGGCGTTCTCCAAGTAGCTGATCGCCTCCGACTCCGCCATGAATCCGTAGAGCGAGACCGCGTCGACGGGCATCGATCCTCCTCCCGACTCTGGCCTCGACCGCGCCCCGCATCCGGTTGGCGGGCGCCCCCAAGTGTCGCGGCGACGGCGCGGATGGGCCAACCGCGGCGCCTGCCTCCCTACCGCCCGACGAGCTTCTCCACGTCGCCGCGCAACTCCCGATCGGTGACGCTGCCCTCGTAGGCGGCGACGATGACGCCGGCGGCGTCGATGAGGAAGACCCACGGCTCGCTGGGCAGATCCCAGGCGAGGAAGGCGGCCGACTCGACCAGCGCCGACGGCTCGTGCGGGTTCTCGAACACCTCGACGTGGATCGCGTCGAGGTCGGCGGCGTGGTCGCGCCAGACGGCCTTGACCACGTCGAGCGCCGGGGCGCAGGTACGCGAGTGGCAGAAGGCCGGCGTCGCGAAGACGAGCAGCAGGGGGCGGCCGTTGGCCAGCGCGTCGTCGATGCTGAGTTGGTAGAGCCCCGGCTCGGGCCGCGGGTCCGACGTCAGACGCGCCAAGTCCGGCTCGTCGAGCAGGGTGCGGGAGGGCGTCGCCAGCGCGGCGTCGCCGGCGACCGGCGCGGCGCGTTGCTCGCGCACGGCCAGACGGAACAGCACGATCTCCGCCTCGTCCTCGTCGAACCGATCGCCGGCCGGGGCGATGGTGAACTCGATCCCCCACGTCCCGCCGCGCGGGAAGTAGGCCGGCACGACGTAGATGCCGGCCCCCACGTAGCGGGCGTTGTCGGACAGGCTGGCGCCCGCGGCGTGCTGGTGCTGCACGGGCAGCGGCGACTCGGCGGCGAAGGAGATGAACTGCGCGAACTGCGCCAGGACCGGGACGTTGGGGTCGGCCGCGAGGTCGTAGAGGGCGACGCGCACGGTGAGGTCGGGGCGGATGCGGCCGCGCTCGTCCTGGACGGTGAAGCTGAGCCGGTTCGGCCCGACGCCGACGTCGGCATTGGCCAGGGTGGGCAGGAAGGGCGCGTTCGGGTCGAGCTGGATGAGCGTCCAGCGATCGAGGCCGCCGTCGCCGTCGGGCCAATCGATCAGGAAGAGGCCCACGAGCACCGTGAAGGCGCCCATGCCCAGCGTGACGGCCAGGATGAGCGCCAGCGCGCCGGGGCGGCGTCGGCGCGGACGGTCGGCGGGGTCCGGCGACGGATCGGTGGGTTGCGTCACGGCGTCCTCTCGGCCGCCCGTCCCGCAGCGGGCCCGAGCGGCCCCCCGAGCCTATCCGGCGCGCGTCGTGAGGGCCGTCGCGGCGTCGCGCGGGTGTCGAAGGGCGGTCCAATCGGCCCGATCGGGCGATTTTCGAGGGCTTATGTCGCATCGCCAGATGGCCCGCTTGACCCTCACGCCGAGGCGGGATGTAATTGAGGCAGGTTTTGGGTGTGAAGCGCGTACGTACGTGCGCCTTTGCGGGGCGGCTCATGAAAGGCGGCCCCCTGTGGCTTTGTCCTACAAGAACTCCAAGGAGCAGACGTACTTCCTGCACGGGAAGGACGTGATGCTGAAGAACGGCCGCGAGCAGCGGATCTACTTCTTCGGCAAGCAGGCCAAGGAAGGCGCGCTCGACGCCATTCCCGACGGCTTCACGATCAAAGAGAACACGCAGACCGGGCTGCCGGTCCTGAAGCGCTCGGCCTAGCCCGACCCGCGCAGGACCGCCAGCGCCTCCGAGTGCCGGCGCGGGTCGCCGGCGGCGACCACGCGCCCATCGGAGGCGAGGCCCAGGGGCGCGCCGTCCCAGTCGCTGATGCGGCCGCCGGCCGCCTCGATCACGGGCACGAGCGCCAGGTAGTCGTAGGGCTCCAGCGTGGCCTCGACGGCGAGGTCGACGAAGCCCGTGGCCAGCATCGCGTAGGCGTAGCAATCGAGCCCGTAACGGGTCATGCGCACCTGCGCCACGAGACGGGCGTAGGCGTCGCCGTCCGGCCCGACGAACTGCTCGCGGGCGGTGCAGAATAGCGACGCCTCGCCCAGCGACGCGCAGTCGCGGGTGCGGATCGGCCGCGGGACCGCGTCGCGGCCGTCGCGCAGGTCGGCGCCCAGCCCGGCGACGCCCAGCCAGCGCTCGCCGCTGACCGGCTGATCGATGACGCCCAGCACCGGCCTCCCCCGGTGCAGCAGCGCGATCAGCGTGCCGAAGGTGGGCAGCCCCGAGATGAAGGCCTTGGTGCCGTCGATGGGGTCCAGCACCCAGACGTACTC
>JAPOXB010000068.1 GCA_026707335.1 Chloroflexota bacterium | reverse complement strand
CCGCGTCCGCCCCACCCCGATTCCCCCGGCCCGCGCCGCTGGCCCCGGCGCACGGCGCTTGGAGCGCGATATGTCCCAGTCCCCGCCCGTCGTCCTCTACGACACCCTCCTCCGCGACGGCTCGCAGATGGAGGGCGTCGCCTTCTCGCTCGACGACAAGGTCGCCATCGCCCACCGCCTCGACGCGATCGGCGTCCACTACGTGGAGGGCGGCTTCCCCGGCAGCAACGAGAAGGACAAGGCCTTCTTCGAGGCGATGCGCGCGCGGCCCCTCAAGCACGCCCGCCTCGTCGCCTTCGGCGGCACGCGCAAGCCCGGCGCCAACACCGCGGCCGACTTCAACATGCAGGCCGTGCTCGGCGCCGAGACCCCCGTCGTGACATTGGTCGGCAAGGCCAGCGCCTATCAGGTGCGCGTCGCGCTGGAGACCTCGAACGAGGAGAACCTGGCGATGATCCGCGAGTCGGTCGCCCATCTGCGCGAGCACGGCCGCGAGGTCCACTTCGACGCCGAGCACTTCTTCGACGGCTTCCGCGAGGATCCCGACTACGCCCTGCAGGCCCTGCGCACCGCCCACTGCGCGGGCGCCGAGTACCTCGTCCTCTGCGACACCAACGGCGGCGCGATGACCTCCGACGTCCAGCGCGCCGTGGCCGCCGTGCGCGAGGCGCTGCCCGAGGCGCGGCTGGGCATCCACTGCCACGACGACTGCGGCCTCGCCGTGGCCAACAGCTTGGCCGCCGTCGAGGCGGGGGTCAGCCAGGTGCAGGGCTGCGTCAACGGCTACGGCGAGCGCTGCGGCAACGCCAACCTGACCAGCGTCATCGCCAACCTGCAGCTCAAGATGGGCCGCCGCGTCGTCAGCGACGCGCAACTGGCCGAGCTGACCAACGCCAGCCTGTTCGTCGCCGAGTTGGCCAACCTGCCGCTCGACGGTCAGGCGCCCTACGTGGGCGCGAGCGCCTTCGCCCACAAGGCCGGCTACCACGTGGCGGCCATCGTCAAGGACCCCGATACGTACCAGCACATCGACCCCGACAGCGTCGGCAACGACCGCCGCATCCTGGTCAGCGAGCTCTCGGGCCGCCGCAACATCTCCGTCAAGCTCGCCGAGCGCGGCCTCGACTTCCCTCTCAGCGCGGAGGAGAACCAGGCCCTGCTCGAGCGCGTCAAGGAGATGGAGAGCCGCGGCTTCCAGTACGAGGGCGCCGAAGCCTCGTTCGAACTGCTCGCCCTGCGCCTGCGCCCCGGCTACCGTCCCCCCTTCGAGCTGGAGGACTTCCTGATCGTCAACCGGCGGCGGCACAAGGACGACGGCGACCCCACCACGCACTCCGACATGCAGGCCGAGGCAATGACGAAGATCGCCGCTGGCGAGCAGGTCTTCCAGACCGCCGCCGACGGCAACGGCCCGGTCTCCGCCCTCGATGCCTCGATCCGGCGCGGGCTGCGGCAGCCCTACCCCGAGATCGAGACGGTGCGCCTGCGCGACTACAAGGTGCGCATCCTCGACGCGGCGAGCGGCACCGGGGCGGGCGTGCGCGTGCTCATCGAATCGTCCGACGGGGAGCACGTCTGGAACACCGTCGGCTCCTCCACCGACGTGATCGAGGCCTCCTGGATCGCCCTCTCCGACGCCTACGAGTACTTCCTCCACCGGCATCCCCAGTGGGCGGCGGCGGACGCGGTCGCGGCGGCGGAGGTTCCGGCGCGGCCCTAGTTGGGCGCCGGGCGTCCCCCGGCCGTGGCGACGAAGTAGTTGTGGAACGCGTCGCTCTGCGACCGCACGACTTCCACGTCCAGCCCCGCCGCGGCCAGCAGGTCGCGCGTCGCCTCCTGGCCCCAGAGCGCGCCCAGACCGTCGCCGCCGCACGCCACCGAGTGGGGCACGCAATGCATCAGCGAGAGGTCGTACATGACCTCCATCAGCGGGCGGCCCAGGTTGCGCTCGAGCCGGCTGGAGGCGGCGACCTCCGTCGCCACGAAGAGGCCGCCGGGCGCGATGATGCGCGCCACGGCCTCGACGATCGCGCCCGGGTTCGGCGTGTCGTGCAGCATCCCGAAGGCCAGCATGAGGTCGTGGCGCTCCGGCAGCTGCGTCACGTCGGCCTCGACGAAGTCGCAGTTGCCGACATCCGCCTCCTGGGCGTCCGCGGCCGAGAGTCGCACGGCGGTGGGATTGAGGTCGTAGCCGGTGAAGCGGCTGCGCGGGTAGGTGCGCGCCAGCTCGATCAGCAGCCGCCCCCGGCCCGACCCGGCCTCGCCCACGCTGATGCCGCGCTCCAGCGACTCGGCCAGGCCCGGGGCCGCGCGGAAGGCCGGCGCGAGCCCGTGCGCCGGGCGCGGCAGGATGTGGATCAGGTTCTCCCACTCGTTGGCCATGCCCGCCTCCAGACGCACGCCCTCGCCCGCCCGGATGAGGGCGATCAGGCGGTCGTCGGCGGGATCGCGGGGCGTCGTGCTGTCGATCAGGTCGAGGAACGAGTCGGGCCGCTCGGGCGTCAGCAGCGCCCGCTGCGGCGGCGCGAGGCGGAACTGCCGCGTCGCCGCCCGGTAGCTCACGACCCGGTGCGCCGCCAGCGACTGCAGGATCGCGCGGGCGTAGCGCACGTCGATGCCCGTCGCACCGGCGATGGCCATCACGCTGGCCGGCGGCGACTCGCGGAGCGCCTCGACGACGCCGGTCGCGGTGGCGATGCGCAGCACGCGCTGCAGCAGTGAGCCGCGCATCGCGTCGAGCAGGTGCTTGGCGAAGTCGACCTCGCCCGGCTCCGAGGCCGGCTGGGCGGTCGGCTGCGCGGGCGCGCCCTCGGGCGGGCCCCACAGCGCCTCCCGCACCGACGCGCGCGAGGACACGCCGAGCCGGCTCAGGATCTCCGTGACGTGGTACTTGACCCCGTCCTTCGAGATCCCGAGCTGCTCGGCCACCTGGCGGTTGGTCAGCCCCTCGGCGACCAGCCCGGCGACCTCCCGCTGCCGTTCGGTGAGCGCGTCCGTCATGCCTCCAGCTTATGCGCCCGGGGGCCGATTCGGCGCGCCGCGGCGGGGCGCGGGCGGCCCGGCCGCGATAGAATGAGACCGGCCAGGTCCAGACACGCCCCGGCGCGACGGGATCGCTGGGGAACCTCGCGCGGTGTTTGCGCGTCGTGCGGGGAAGAAGGGGGTGCCGGGTGGAGGACGGACTGTTCGCGTTCCCGCCGTGCCAGCGCTGCGACACGGGGCACTTGGTCCCGCTGTCCGACTTCGGGAGCCAGGGAGCGGCGATTCACTACAAGGCGTGGGTCTGCACGAATGGCAACTGCGGCTACAACATCAAGATTCGGAACGGCGATGTCTACATCGACGAGCCCATCCTGGAGGGCGAGCCCGGCCGCCGGCGCTAGCGCCGCCGGCGCGCGACCGCTGCCCGCTCCCGGGGCCGACGCCGCCCCGCCCGACGAGACCGTCTGGTCGGGTCCGGCGCTGGCGTTCCTGCTCTCCCTGGTGGTGGCGGTGCCCATCATCTTCGCCGTGCTCATGCTGACGAGCTTCAGCGTGCTGCAGGACTCCGGCGACGCGGTGTCCGAGGCCGCCCCGGTCGCAGCCGACGCGACGGCGCCGCCCGCCGCCGAGGAGGCCGCCCCGGCGGCCCGGACCGTGGCCGTCGAGCCGGCCGCCGCCGAGGAGGCCGCCGCCGCCGTGGCCGCCGCGCTCGAAGAGCCGGAGGTGCCGACCCAGCCGCTCGACCGCATCTACGTCGTCGTCGCGGGCGATGTGCTGAGCCGGATCGCCCAGCGCTTCGCCGTCACCGTCGAGGCCATCGCCGCCTACAACGAGCTCAGCAACCCCAACGCGCTGCGCATCGGCCAGGAGTTGCGCATCCCGCCGCCGGGCTACCAGCCGCCCGACCCCGAGGCCGAGGAGTCGACCGACTTCGCCACCGGCCCGCTGTCGCCGGGCTGACGGCCCATCGAACGGCGGCGTCTGCGCCCCCCGCGCTTGTCCGAGCGCGACGCGCCCGCCTACGCTGAGCCGGCGTCGGGGAGTGGCGCAGTCCGGCAGCGCGCTTCGTTCGGGACGAAGAGGTCGGAGGTTCAAATCCTCTCTCCCCGACCATCTCCGACTCTGCCCGCTTCTCCGCCCCCCGGCCGGCGCGGACGGCGATC
Organism: Chloroflexota bacterium; assembly: GCA_026707335.1. Taxonomy (GTDB): domain Bacteria; phylum Chloroflexota; class Dehalococcoidia; order Bin125; family Bin125; genus TK10-74A. Next base: position 831 of record JAPOXB010000068.1, on the reverse strand, counting down.
GTAACGGCCCCCCTGCCCGGCGCAGCGTCGAGGCCCGCCCCCGCGGGCCTCAGCTTCGGGCCGCCGCGCCGGCGCGCCAGTCCCGCAGCGGCCGGCACTCACCCTCCTCGACTTGCACGGCGCGGGTCGCCACGCGCCGCAAGATCTCGCGGTCGTGCGACGCGCAAATGATCGTCCCGTCGTAGTCGGCCAGCGCCTTGACCAGCCGGGCGCGGGTGGCGCCGTCGAGGTGGTTCGTGGGCTCATCGAGCAGCAGCACGTTGGACGGCCGGATCAGGAACTTCGCCAGCGCGACGCGGGACCGCTCCCCACCCGAGAGCACGGCGATGCGTTTGTAGACATCGTCGCCGCGGAACAGGAAGCGACCCAGGACGCTGCGCAGGTCGCCGTCCGTGTGATCGCCGGCGATCGACGCGACCTCCTCCAGCACCGTCCGGCCGGGGTCCAGCGCTTCGTCCTGATGCTGGTCGTAGTAGCCGAACTCCGCCCGCTCCGCCCAGGCGATGCGGCCCTCGGTGGGGGCGATGTGGCCCGCCATGGCGCGCAACAGCGTGCTCTTGCCGCCGCCATTCGGCCCCACCAGCGCGACCTTCTCGCCCCGCTCGATCTCCAGGTTCGCACCCACCAGCACAATGTGGTCGTCGTAGGCGTGGCTCAGATCCTGCACCGTCACGACGGCGCGCTCCGGCCGGCCCGCCGGCTGGATGCGGAAGTGCACGGCCCGCTCGGCGCCCGGCGCGTCGACCCGCTCGATCTTGTCGAGCGCCTTGATCCGGCTCTGCACCTGCCGGGCTTTGGTGGCCGTGCTGCGGAACCGGTCGATGAATCGCG
>JAPOXB010000075.1 GCA_026707335.1 Chloroflexota bacterium | reverse complement strand
CTAGCCGCTCCCCCCGCCGCAATCAAGGCGGGGTACTCACGCATATAATCCCCAAGTTGGGGGACGGGAATCCAGGCCGCGCCGGGCCGGGTCGAAGACGAGAGGGAGCATCACACCAAACGGATACGGCGCCGTCGGGCGTGCTTGCATTTTGCTGGCAACGCTGTCATTATGCTGTCATGCCGGTGCAGATCACGATCAGGGGCGTGCCCGAAGAGGTCCGCGACACGCTGGCCGCGCGGGCGGCGCGGCGGAGTCAGTCGATGCAGGCGTTCCTGCGCGATGAATTGGAGCGGATCGCCAACCAGCCCTCCGCCGCGGACTGGCTGGCGGAGGTCCGGGAGCGCAAGGCCGCCGAGCCGACGCGGGTGTCGGCGGCGGAGATCCTGCGCCACATCCATGCGGACCGCAAGTGAAAGTGGTCGCCGACGCGTCCCTGCTCGTCGCCGCCCTGGTCGACTCGGGGCGCGACGGTCGCTGGGCGGAATCCCGGGTCGCCAGCGACACGCTCGCGGGCCCGGAACTGGCGCTGGCCGAGGCGAGCAACACCCTGCGCCGCATGGAGTTGGGCGGGCGGATTACGTCCGGCAATGCCTTGCGTGCGCAGCGCGACCTGCTGCGCCTGCCCCTGGAGTTGTTCCCGTTCGGGCCCTTCGCCGACCGCGTGTGGGCGCTGCGGAGCACACTGACAAGTTACGACGCCTGGTACGTCGCCCTGGCCGAGGCGCTCGATTGCCCGCTGCTGACGCTGGACCGGCGGCTCGGGCGGGCTCCCGGCCCGGCCTGCGAAGTGATCACGCCCCCGGCCTGACCGGCGATCCCCCTCCATCCGACCCGGCGGCCCGGGAGGACCCGGCGGGGGCGCCCGCTCGGTGGCTCCTCAATCGTTATGTCGCTCTGTATCCGGCGCGTCGATGCGACGGGAACCATACGACGCGAAGCGACGTTCCGTCTCTCAGGAGGGCCATCGCAGACGGGACCGAGCAGTACCGTCACCCCGCCCGCCGATCCCGCGGCCCCGCGCCGCGGGAGATGCCGACTCGGTCGCGTCGCCCTCCTGACCATTACGAGCCGCTTTCCCCTCGGAAGCGGCTCGTTTTGGTTGCCGGCGCCTAGTGGCCGCCGAGTCCCTCCTCCAGCGTGCGCAGGAGGGCCTCGGCGCAGTAGAGGCGGTTGCGGCGGGCCTCGCCGACGCGGGCGACGACGCCCGCCGCCTCGAGGCGGTCGATCGACCGCTGGGCCGTCGTGAAGGCGACGCCGAGACGCCGAGCCAGACCTCCGACCGTCCAGTAGGGGTTCTCGGCGAACAGGTCGATGGCGCGGTGGGGCAGGCGGGAGCGGCCGGGGCCCAGTCCGCGCTTCCATTCCGCGAGCAGGTCGTCGATACGGCGGATGCGGTTCAGCGCGTCCTGCGACTGGAGCGCGACGCCGCGCAGGAAGTAGGTCAGCCACTCCTCCCACTCGCCCCGATCGGTGACGCCCAACAGGCGGGCGTAGTACTCATCGCGCGTCGCCTCGAAGTAGGCGCTGAGGTAGAGCAGCGGGGCGGGCAGCACGTCCCGCTCCACGAGCAGCAGCGTGATCAGCAGGCGACCCACGCGGCCGTTGCCGTCGAGGAAGGGGTGGATGGCCTCGAACTGGGCATGGATCAGCGCCGCATGCACCAGCGGCGGCAGTGCGTCGTCGTGCAGGTAGCCCTCCCAGGCGCCGAGACAGGACATCAACTCCGCCGGCGGCGGCGGCACGAACGACGCATCGTTCAGCGTGCGGCCGGGCCGCCCGATCCAGTTCTGCGTGCGGCGGAACTCCCCCGGGGCGGCGATGTCGCCGCGGACGCCGCGCATGAGTCGCTCGTGCAGTTCGCGCACGAGGCGAAGCGAGAGGGGCAGGGCCTCGAGCCGACGAAGGCCGTATTCCAGGGCGGTGACGTAGTTGCCCACCTCCTGCACGTCGTCGGCGCCGGCGTGATACGGCGCGGCCGCCTCGGCGATCATCACCTCCCCGAGCGTCGCCTGCATCCCCTCGATCCGGCTGGACAGCACCGCCTCCTGGCGCACGAAGGGACGGATCACGAGGTAGGGGTTGGGCAGGCGGCGCCCCTCGCCGGCGAGGGCGCCGACCGTGCGGTCGGCGTCGGACAGGGCGGCGGTGAGATCCCCGTCCCAGGCGAGCGGCGGCGGGAGCGGGGCGGGGACATAGGCACGGTAACCCTCCGGGCAGGTGATCCGGCGGCCGTGAGGGCGTCTCTGCAGGGCGGTCGCGGCAGTCACGGAAGTTCCCTATTCGCGCAAACGAGAAGTAGCCGAGTCGCTATTATCGATTCATCACTGTATCGACAACAAGCGATGGCGTCAACCGGTCATACCCCGCCAGCATGACGGGATTGACACGGCATGGGCGTGGATCTTGTTCGCCGAAGCGAAAACAGGAGAGTAGTCTATTTGCGTCCAGTGCGGTTTACGAAAATAAGGCAGGTTGGTCAGAAACCCGCCTTGGCGAGCAACGGCTTCGTATCCACGACGTGCCGGTTGAGGCCCAGCTTCTCCGGTTCGAGGCCCATGGCCAGCCCGATGAGCTGCGGGATGTGCAGGATGGGCAGGTCGAGCTTGCGCTGGATGACGCGGGCAGCGTCGGCCTGCTGCGCATCGAGGTTGAGGTGGCAGAGCGGGCAGGGCGTGACGAGCGCGTCGGCGCCCTTGTCCTGCGCCTCGCCGACGTGCGTGCCGGCCATGGTGAGGGAGTTGGTCTTGTTGGTCGTGAGGATGGGGAAGCCGCAGCACTTGGTCATGCCGTCGTAGGTGACGGTGGTCGCGCCGACCAACTCGATGGCGGCCTCCAGGCTGTTGCGCCGGTGGGGATTCTCATCGAAGCCGAGCACCCGCTCCGGGCGCAGAATGTAGCAGCCGTAGAACGGCCCCAGGTTGAGCTCGCTCAGCGGCGTGCGGATGAGGTGGTTGAGCGCACCCCGCTCGAAGTCCTCCAGCAGGATCCAGAGCAGGTGGCGCGGCTCGGCCGTGCCGCTGTACGAGAGGCCCTCGGGGGCGAGGCGCTCGTTGATGCGGGCGCGGTAGTCCTCGTTGCCCAGCTTCTCGCGGGCCAGGCTGTGCACGCCGATGCAGGTCGAGCAGATGTCCATCAGGGGCAGATCCATCTGCTCGGCCATGGCGAGGGTGCGGGCGTTGAGCGTGTCCTGCAGGTAGGGGTCGCCGTCGGAGATGATGCCGGCCCCGGTGCAGGCGGCGGCCTCCAACTCGACCAGTTCGATGCCGATGTGCTCGGCGACGGCGAGGGTGGACTTGTAGAGCTCGGGGGCGGCGCCGCGGGAGACGCAGCCGGGCCAGAAGGCATACTTCACGGGGCGGGTTCCTCGTCGTTCCTTGTCGTGGCTAGGTGCGCAGCGCTTCGGCGTACTGCGTGCCGAAGGCCTCGCGGTTGACGTCGTGGTGGTGCTTCTCGTCGGCCACCTCGTCGAAGAGGCGTCGGATCTCACGGCGGCCCTCCTTGCTGGCGCCGTGGCGGCGGGCGGCGGCGATCAGCTTGCGCGACTTGAGCATCCGGATCGCGCCGGGGGTGTAGCCAAGCATCTCGGGGATGGCGCCGGGGCCGAAGCCCGCCGAGAGGATGGGCAGCGTGGCCTCGTCGAGGCGGCCGCGCTTGGCGACGCCGCCGGCGAAGGCCTTGTGGTGGCGGGTGCCGTGGTTGTTGGTCACGCCGGCCTGAATCGCCTCGGTCCGCAGCTCCATGATGGCGTCCATGGGCAGCACGTCCTTCGGGCAGGCCTCGACGCACATGAAGCAGCGGGTGCAGTCCCAGATGCCGCCGTGCATGCGCGAGAGCGCCTCCAACCGCTCCTGCTTCCGTGAGTCGCGGCTGTCCATCACGAAGCGGTAGGCCTTGGCCAGCGCGGCAGGACCGAGGAACTTCGGATCGACGGCGGCGACGGTGCAGTCGGAGTAGCAGGCGCCGCAGTGGATGCAGGTTGAGGCGTGCTGCCAGTGGTCGAACTCGTCCTTGTCCTGGCGGTACTCGCGGACGGGCGGCTCCTGCCCCTCGTGCGGCTGCAACCAGGTCTCGGCGCGCTCGAACTGCTCCATGAACTTGTGCGAGTCGACGACCAGGTCCTTGATCACGGTCTGGTTGCCCTGCGGGCCGATGCGGATCGGGTCGCCCCGATCGGCGGCGGCAGGCACCTGCGTCTGACAGGCGAGGCCGGAGCGGCCGTTGATCTTGACGGCGCAGGAGCCGCAGATGGCGTGCCGGCAGGACATGCGCAGCGAGAGCGTGCCGTCCTGCTCCCAGCGGATGATGTTGAGGCAGTCGAGCACGGTCTGGCCGGGCTCGTAATCGACGCTGAACTCCTGCTCGTAGGCGCGGTCGTCGGCCGGGTCGTAACGGTCGATGAGGAAGCGCTGAGTGGGCATCGTCGTCCTCCTGCGCGCCGGGCGGCCGCGGCGCTCAGTACTTGCGTTCCTCCGGCGGATAGGCCTCGCGGTGACGGGGCGCCATGTTGACCGCGCTGTAGGTCAGGCGGGGGCCGTCGTCGTCGCGGTAGGCGAGCGTGTGCTTGAACCACTGCTCGTCGTCGCGGGTCGGGTAGTCGCGACGCGCGTGGCCGCCCCGACTCTCGGTGCGGTTGATCGCGCCGACGGTGATGACCTCGGAGAACTCCAGCATGTGCCCGAGTTCAATGGCGTCCAGCAGGTCGGTGTTGAAGATCGTGCCGCGGTCGTCGATGCGCGATTTCGCGAAGCGCGCCTGCAGATCCTTGACGTCGCTCAGGCACTCCTGCAGCTGTCCGGCCTCCCGGAAGACGCCGCACTTGTCCATCATCACGTCGCGCAGGTCGGCGCGGATCGCGCCGACGCTCTCCGAGCCGTCGCCGCGGATGAAGCGGTCGACCTCGGCGACCGCGGGCTGCATTTCGCCCTCGCTGATGCTCGTCGGGGCGAGGTCGCGGACCTGGTCGCGGATCGCGCGGCCGGTGCGGCGGCCGAAGACCACCGCCTCCAGCAGCGAGTTGGTGCCCAGCCGGTTGGCCCCGTGGACGGAGACGCAGGAGCACTCGCCGGCGGCGTAGAAGCCGGTGATGGGCGCGTCGTCCTGGTCCTTGAGACGCACCTGCCCGTCGACGTCGCAGGGGATGCCGCCCATCGAGTAGTGCGCGGTGGGCTGGATGGGGATTGGATCCTGGATGGGGTCGAGGCCGACGAAGTCGCGCGCCAGGTGCATCACGGAGGGCAGCGCGTAGCGGATGCGCTGCTCGCCGATGGGGCGCAGATCCATGAAGACCGAATCGCCCTTCTCGGTGACGCCGCGGCCGGCGTCGATCTCCGACTGCTCTGCGCGGGCGACGATGTCGCGGGGGGCGAGCTCCATGCGGCCGGGCGCGTAATCCTCCATGAAGCGCTTGCCCTGCGCGTTGACGAGGTGGGCGCCCTCGCCGCGGGCGGCCTCGCTGAGCAGGATGCCGGAGCCCTGCAGCCCGGTCGGGTGGAACTGAACGAACTCCATGTCCTGCAGCGGGATGCCGGCGCGGTAGGCCATCACCACGCCGTCGCCGGTGGAGGCGAAGGCGTTGGTCGTGATGCGGAAAGTGCGGCCGTAGCCGCCCGTCGCGAACATGACGGCCTTGGCCTGGATGGCCTCGATGCCGCCGCTGAGGATGTCGTAGGCGACGAGGCCCTGGCAGGTGTTGTCGCGGATCACGAGGTCGAGGGCGTACCACTCGCTGTAGACCTTGACGCCCCGCTTGAGCAACTGCTCGAAGAGGACGGTGAGCAGGGCGTGGCCGGTGCGGTCGGCGGCGTAGACGGCGCGCGGGGCGGTGTGCCCGCCGAAGCGCCGCTGCGCGATGCGGCCGTCGTCCATGCGGGAGAAGGCGCAGCCCATGTGTTCGAGTTCGAAGATGTTCTCCGGCGCCTCGCGGCCCAGGATCTCGGCCGCGTTCTGGTCGACGAGGAAGTCGCCGCCCTTGACCGTGTCGTACATGTGCAGCTCCCAGGAGTCGTCGTCCGAGGAGTTGCCGAGCGAGGCGGCGATACCGCCCTGGGCGGCGCCGGAATGGGAACGAAGCGGGTGGACCTTGGTGAGGATCGCGACGTCGATGCCGGGATCCTGGGAGACTTCGAGCGCCGCGCGCATCCCGGCGAGGCCGGACCCGACGATCAGGACGTCGTGTTGGAGCACTCAGGCATCTCCCCTCGCGCGGGCGGGCCCGCGGCAGGAGCGATCGTACACGGGGGTTCTGGGCCGTTCAATTTGCCGGCTATCTGGGCAGGGCGAGCCGCGACGCCGGGACTACTCCCCCGCGTAGAAGCGGATGACCTTCGCGCCGAGGGCGCCCACCGCCCGCAGCGCGACAGCCTGCAGGCAGATGATGCTCTTGGCGTCCTCGATCTCGCCGGCGACGATCAGGTCCATCGCCTCACCCAGGGTGTAGCGCTCCACGACGAGGCGCTCGTCGGCGTCGCCGGGCAGGCGGGAGGGCTCGCAGTCGCGGGCGAGGAAGCCGTAGAGGTACTCGGTGGCCCAGCCCGGCGCGACGTAGAAGCTCGGCAGCGGCTCCAGCGAGCCGGGCTTCAGCCCCGCCTCCTCCTGGAGTTCGCGCGCGGCGCAGGCGCGCGGATCCTCGCCCGGCTCGACGCCGCCGGCCGGCAACTCCAGCAGCGGCCGCCCGGCGGGCGATCGCCACTGGCGCACGAACACGATGCGGCCCTCCTCGTCGAACGCGAGGATGACCACGGCCGGCGCGTGCTCGACCACCTCGCGGCCGGCCTCACGCCCGTCGGCGAGACGCTGGGTATCACGGCGCACGCTGACGATCCGCCCCTCATAGAGGCGCTCGCTGGAGACGGTCTCCTCCTGGAGCGGGTCGGGCGGGGGTGGGTCGCTCACGCGGGCGGCCGCAGGTCGATGGAGAGGGCGACCTCGTCGCAGTTGGTGTACTTGGGGCAGCGGAAGCACTCGTTCCAGACCTTGCGGGGGAAGGCCGAGACGGCGGCCTGCCGGAAGCCCAGCCGCTCGAAGAAGGCGGGCGTGGTCGTGAGCGCGAAGACCGTGCGCAGGCCCAGTCCGCGCGCCTCCTCGAGCAGCGCCTCGACCACGATGCGTCCCAGACCCCGGCCCTGCTGCCCCGGATCGACGACCATCGACTTGACCTCGGCCAAGTCCTTCCACTCGATGTGCAGGGCGCCGGCGGCGAGCAGGCGGTCGCCGTCGCGCACGACCATGAAGTCGCGCAGGGTGCCGTAGATCTCGCCCTCGCTGCGGGGCAGCACGTCGCCGGTCTCGTCGGCCCAGTACTGGATGAGGCGCTGGATGCCGGGCACGTCCGAGAGGCGCGCGGGCTCGGCCCGAAGCGCGGGCGGAGCCGGGGCGTCGGGCTGCTGCGGCAGCGGCGGCGGCTGGGTCGTCGTCATGCTCCCTCGATCGGAATACGACGCCGGGCTGGCTGTGGCTCCGGGCGTCGGTGCGGGAGGGAGTCCCCATCGTAGCGGAGCGCGGGCGTCGGTCGTAGCGGCGGAACTCAAAATCCCCGTCGCGGCGGGGCTATTCCGGGGGCTGTTCGGACGGCGCCCCGGGCAGGGGCAGCGGGGGCTGATCGGCGCCGGCCAGCCGCCGCTCGTCGAGCCAGGCCAGACGACGGCCCAGTTGCGCGAAGAACGGCTGCTCGTCGAAGCGGATCAGCCGCGCGACGTGCTCGCTGCGGCGTACCTCCACCCGCGCTCCGGCGCCGGCCGGGAACTGCCCCTGGCCGTCGACGCTGAAGGCGACGCCGCCCTCCTGGGCCGGGCTGAGCGCCACGACGGAGTCGTGCGGCACGACCAGGGGCGCGGCAGCCGCGAGGTGCGGCGCGACGGGGGTGACGACGATGCTGCGGGCCGCCGGGTCGAGGATGGGGCCGCCGGCGGAGAGCGAGTAGCCCGTGCTGCCGGTGGCGGTCGCGACGACCACGGCGTCGGCGCGGATAACGCCGATCAACGCCCCGTTGACCTCGACGTTGATGTAGACGGGGCGACCCAGGCCGGTGCGGCCGAGCATGACGTCGTTGAGGGCGTGACTCGGGGCGCCAGCTTCCGCCTCGGGGGCGTTGTGGAAGGCGACGTCGAGCATGGTGCGCTCCTCGACGCGGTAGCGCCCGGCGAGCAGCGCGTCGAAACGGTCGCGCAGGCCCTGGGGCGTGACCTCGGTGAGGAAGGCCAGGCGGCCCATGTCGACGCCGAGGATGCGGGTGGGGTTGGGCACGACGGCGCGGGCGGCGCGCAGCACCGTGCCGTCGCCGCCGACGCTGACCAGCAGGTCGGTGCCGGGCAGGTCGCGGGTGGAGCGCTCGGGGTCCCAGGCCGAGGAGCGCCAGACCTCGGCGACGTGGGGGCGGAATCGGTCGTGCAGCTCGGCGGCGAAGTCGCGGGCGGCGTCGAGTTGGGGGTGGTGGTAGATGCCGACCTTCCGGAGGCTGCTCACGACGGCCCTCCGGCCGCTTCGGGCGCCTTCAGCCAGCAGAGGAACTCGCGGTTGCCAGCGGGCCCGCGCAGGGGCGAGGCGACGACGCCGGCGCGACGCCAGCCGCGCTCGCCCGCCCAGGCGAGCACGAGCCCGACGGCCGCGGCGTGCAGGGCGGGGTCGGTGACGACGCCGTCCTCGCCGACGTCGTCGCGGGGCAATTCGAACTGCGGTTTGACGAGCACCACGACGTCGGCGGCGGGGGCGGCGCGGGGGACGGCGGCGGCCAGCGCGGCGCGCGCGGAGAGGAACGAGACATCGACGGTGAGCAGGCTGGGAGCTGGGTCGAGCGGGGGCAGGTCGCGCACGTGCGTGCGCTCCATGACGACGATCCGGCGGTCGTCGCGCAGGGCGGCGGCAAGCTGGCCGTAGCCGACGTCGACGGCGTAGACGCACGCGGCGCCGCGCTGGAGCAGGCAGTCGCTGAAGCCGCCCGTGCTCGCGCCGACGTCGAGGCACACGCGCCCCTCGACGCCGATCGGCCAGGCATCGAGGGCGGCGGCCAGCTTCTCACCGGCGCGGGAGACGTAGGGCGCGGCGGGGCGGACGCGGAGGTCGGCCGCGGCGGGGAGGCGAAGGCCGGGCTTGGTGTAGCGGCGGTCGCGGCCGCTGACACGGCCGGCCATGATCAGCGCGCGGGCCTGCGTGCGATCGGCGGCGAGGCCGCGCGCGACGAGCAGTTGGTCGAGCGGCTGGGGCCCGGGCGGCATGGGAGCCGACTAACCAAGGACAAGCGGGCGGGGGCTCATGCGCTCTCCTGCTCGAGCTCCGGCGGGACGTCCAACTCGGCCTTCACGGCGCGCACGGGGGCGCGGACGTCTCCGTAGTCGACGACCGTCCCCGATTCGGCCAGGAGGGAGGGAGGCACACGCTCGCGCACGGTCTCCTCGCCGACGACGCAGGTGCGGACCGTGGGCTGGCTGGGGATGTGGAACATCACGTCGAGCAGGAGATCCTCGACGACAGTGCGCAGTCCGCGCGCGCCGGTCTTCTCGGCCAGGGCGGTCTCGGCGACGGCCTGCAGCGCCTCGGGCGTGAACTCGAGTCGCACGCGGTCCATGGCGAAGAACTGCTCGAACTGGCGCACGAGCGCGTTCTTGGGCTCGGTCAGGATGCGGACCAGCGAGTCGGAGTCGAGCGCGTCGAGGCCGACGACGAGTGGCAGCCGGCCGACGAACTCGGGGATCAGGCCGAACTTGAGCAGGTCGTCGTGGCTCAACTCGTGCAGCAGGGAGTTGGCGTCGTCGAGGCTGCGGGGCGTCGCGCCGAAGCCGAGCCGGCGGTGGCCGTGGCTGACCCGCCGCTCGATCATGTCCTCCAGCCCCTCGAAAGCGCCGCCGCAGATGAACAGCACCTTCGAGGTGTTGATCTTGATGAAGTCCTGGTGGGGATGCTTGCGGCCGCCCTGCGGTGGCACCGAGGCGACGGTGCCCTCGATGATCTTCAGCAGGGCCTGCTGGACGCCCTCGCCGGAGACGTCGCGGGTGATCGAGGGGTTGTCGGCCTTGCGGGCGACCTTGTCGATCTCGTCGATGTAGATGATGCCCCGCTCGGCCCGGGCGATGTCGAAGTCGGCCGCCTGGATGAGGTGCAGCAGGATGTTCTCCACGTCCTCGCCCACGTAGCCGGCCTCGGTGAGGGCGGTCGCGTCGGCGATGGAGAAGGGGACGTCGAGCACCTTGGCCAGGGTGCGGGCGAGCAGCGTCTTGCCGGAGCCGGTGGGGCCGACGAGCAGGATGTTGCTCTTCTCCAACTCCACGTCGTCCATCGTGGCGGGGTCGGCGTTGATGCGCTTGTAGTGGTTGTAGACGGCGACCGAGAGCACCTTCTTGGCCGCCTCCTGGCCGATCACGTACTCGTCGAGGCGGCGGTAGATCTCCTGCGGGGGCAGCGTGTCGCCGGTGGGCTCGCTGCCCGCGGCGCGGGCGGCCGTCGCCGCGCCCGCCTCCTCGGCGATGATCTCGCGGCAGAGGTCGACGCACTCGTCGCAGATGTAGACGGCGCCGGGGCCGGCGATGAGCCGCTTGACCTGATCCTGATTCTTGCCGCAGAACGAACAGTGGTACTGCGCCCGATTGCTGCCTCGGTTGCTCGGCACTGCGCGCTCCTCCCAGGTAATCGCCCGGTCGTCCGCCGGCGCCCGTGGGGGAGCGCGGCGGCGGGCCGTCAGGACGCCGCGGCGGCGGCGGAGTCGTCCCGGCCGGCGGGGCCGCTGAGGACCTCGTCGATCAGGCCGTACTCCTTCGCCTGTTCGGCGTCGAGATAGAAATCGCGGTCGGTATCGCGCTTGATGACGTCGAGCGGCTGGCCGGTGTGCTCGGCCAGGATGCCGCGGATGATCTCGTTCTCGCGCAAGATCTCGCGGGCGGCGATCTCGATGTCGGAGGCCTGGCCGCGGGCGCCGCCGAGGGCCTGGTGCATGTGGACGGTGGAGTTGGGCAGCGCGTAGCGCTTGCCGGGCGCGCCGGCCGAGAGCAGCACGGTGCCGAACGAGGCGGCCATGCCCACGCAGATGGTGGAGATGTTCGCGTCCATCAACTGCATCGTGTCATAGACGGCGAGGCCGGCGGTGATCGAGCCGCCGGGAGAGTGGATGTAGAGCTGGATGTCGCGCTCCGGATCCTCGCGGTTGAGGTAGAGCAACTGGGCGACGATGACGTTGGCGACCTGGTCGTCGATGGGGGTGCCGAGGAAGATGATGCGTTCGCGCAGAAGCAGCGAGTAGATGTCGTAGGCGCGTTCGCCGCGGTTCGTGCTCTCGACGACCATGGGGACGATCGCGGCGGGGTGGACCAGGGACATCGCTTCTCCTTGCCGGCCGCGACCGGGCGGCCGCGGCGCCTGACTTCAGTGTACCGGGCGGACGTGCGCCGATCCGAGCTTACTCATCCGCTTGCTCGGGGCCAGCCGCGTCCGGATCGTCCGCGGCCGGCGCGGCCCCGTCCGGGGCCTCCGCGTTTGCATCGTCGTCGGCGGGCGTGTCCTCTTCAACGTCCTCGGCGGCGAGCGCGTTCTCGCGGGCGATCTCGCTGAGGCGGTCAATGACGCGGGCGCTGATCAGGTTGCGGCGCGTCATGGCGCGACCGCCCGGGGTGTCGATCATGTTGCGGACCTGCTCGGCCTGCGGGCCGTTGCCCGCGATGCGGTCGAATTCCGCCTCGATGTCGTCCTCGCCAACCTCGATCGACTCGGCCTCGGCCACTTTTTCGATGACGAGACCGCGGCGCACGCGCACCGCAGCTTCCTCGCGCATGCGCTCGCGCATCTGGATGACCTTCGGATCCTGTGATTGGACCAACTCCCGCGGATCCTGGCCGATGCTCCGGGCGACCTCGTGCAGCATGTGCTCGATCTCGTTCTGGGCCAGCAGCGGCGGGAACTCGATCGACGCGCCCCCGATGACAGCCTGCAGGAGCGCCTCGTTGTGGTCCTCAAGCGAACGCTCCTCCGCTCGGGTGCGCAGATCCTCCCGCAGTTTGGCGCGCAGTTCCTCGAACGAGTCGACCTCGCCCGCCTCGCTGGCGAGGTCGTCGTCGGCGTCGGGCAGGATCTCCTTCTTGATCTCCTTGATGGTCACGGTGAAGACCGCGGTCTTGCCCGCGACGTCCTCGTCGTCCCAATCGTCGGGCGCGTCGACCGCGAAGGTGTGCTCGCCCAGGCCGAGGCCGACCAACTCGTCGACCACGCCGGGGATGCCGATGACCATGCCCTCGCGCACGTGGAAGTCGGCGTCGGGTTGGTCGAGGGCCTGCTGGCCGTTGATCGTGGCGCGGACGTCGGCCTTGAGCCGATCGTTGAGTTCGACGGGCCGCTCGACGGGCTCAAGCACGGCGTGGCTGCGGCGCACCTCGAGGACGGCGTCGGCGAGGTCGTCGTCGCTGACGACGACGGGCTCCTCTATGCGCGCGATCTCGCGGTAGGGGCCGAGGTCGATCTCGGGCGGCATGGGCAGGCGGGCGCGGAAGCGGAAGGGGTCGCGGTCGATGTTGTCCACCTCGGGCGGGCCGATGGGCTCGATGCCCTCGTCCTTGATGGCCTGCTCGTAGGCGTTGGGGATCATGCGCTCCATGGCCTCTTCGAAGACGGCCTCGGCGCCGAGGGTCTGCTCGACGATCACGCGGGGCGCCTTGCCCTTGCGGAAGCCGGGGATGCGGTAGCGCTGCGACAGCCGCTTGGCGGCCTGGTTGAGCGACTTGGCGACGCGCTCGTCGTCGAGTTCGACCTCGAGGACGATCTGCGCCTCGGGGATGCGTTCGGTCGTGACTTTCATGCGGCCTTGGACTTGCGTTGCGCGACTTGCGCTGTTCGGACGGTTGTGGCGGCCAGTATATCAACGGCCCGGGGCCGGGCCCCGAAAGCGCGGCGGTAGGCCGAAGGTCAGCGCCCGCGCGGGTTGACGACGTCGTTGACGGCGTCGCCGAGCAGGTTGAAGGCGAAGATGATGATGGCCACGGTCACGCCGGGCACGAGCAGCAGGTGCGGGTGCAGGTTGAAGGTGCGGATGCCGCCGGCGTCGGCGATCATCGCACCGAAGGATGCCGTGGGCGGCTGGATGCCGATGCCGAGGAAGGTCAGTACGACCTCCGCCCCGGCCACGCCCGCGAAGGTGGCCGAGAGCCCCACGATGATCCAGGGCAGGATGCCGGGGAAGAGGTGGCGGACGAGGATGCGCGGCGTGCGCGCGCCGATCGACTCGGCGGCCAGGATGAAGTCGGCCTCGCGCAGGGACAGCGTCTGGGCGCGCACGAAGCGGGCCGTATCGACCCAGCCGAAGAAGGTGAGCGCGACGACGAGCAGCGTGATGTGGTCGATGCCCTGGTCGATGAAGAAGCTGCCACCGAGGAAGGTGTCGATGTCGGTGAAGGCGTCCGTCCAGCGTTCGCGGAAGGCCGAACTGACGACGATCAGCACGAGCAGGCCGGGGATGCCCAGAATCACGTCGCCGATGCGCATGATCACTTGGTCGATCCAGCCCGCCGCGTAGCCGGCCAGCAGGCCCAGGCCGAGGCCCAGGAAGAGGCTGCCCAGGAAGAACACGATGATCGTCATCACGATCGTCGTGCGGGCGGAGAAGAGCGTCTGACTGAAGAGGTCGCGGCCAGTGCGGTCGGTCCCGAACCAGTGCTCGGACGAGGGGGCCTGCAGGGCGGCGTCGAGCTGGAGCACGAGCTGGGTGCCGGCGCGGAGAGTGGTCGCCTCGGTGAGGGGGCCGAACTCGTCGACGACCTCCGGGTTCAATTGGGCGACGGTCTCGACGGAGACGCCGTGGCGCGCGACGAAGTCGCCCAGCAGCTCTCCCTCGCGGATGGGGCGGCGCAGGGTGAGATTGGTCTTCGTGGGGTCCTGCAGGCCGGTGGGGATGCCGAACGCGTCGAGGAAGGTGTAGGCCCCCGCCCCGTAGATGATCGTGATGGCCAGCAGGGCCAGCACGGCGACGCGCTTCTTGAACAGCGAGCGCAGGGCCCGCCGCCAGGGCGACTCGCCGGCGCCCGGGTCGAAACTCGGCGCGGCGACGGAGCGCGGGCGGGGAGTCATCTCGCGGCTGCTCATACGGCGCGCCGGGTGTAGCGAATGCGGGGGTCGATGAAGACGTAGCAGATGTCGACGATCAGGTTGGAGACGACCAGCAGCGTCGCGACGAGCATCGTGAAGCCGAGCAGCACGTTGAAGTCGCGCTGCAGCACCGATTGGAAGATGAAGGCGCCGATGCCCGGCACGCCGTAGAGCGTCTCGACGATGATCGCGCCGCCGACGACGCCCACGATGCTCAGCCCCATCACGGTCGAGAGGGGCAGCAGCGCGTTGCGCAGCACGTGCCGGTAGACGACGGCGCGCTGCCCCAGCCCCTTGGCGCGGGCGGTGCGCACGTAGTCCTCATCGATCACGGTGAGCACGCTGACGCGCACGAAGCGGGCCATGCCCGCCAGGCCGGGCAGGGTGAGCACGACCACCGGGATCAGATACGAGGCCGGGTCGCCGGGCACCCAGACGGCGGGAATGTCGAAGCCGAAGAACTGGAAGAAGGCGTCGAGTTGGAAGACGAGCAGCCAGGCGAAGAGGGGCAGGAAGACCAGCGAGGGGACGGCGTTGAACACCATCAGCCCACCGATCAAGCCGGGGTCCTTCCAGTCGCCCCGGTGCAGGGCGGCGTAGACACCCAGCGGGATGCCCAGCAGGTAGGTCAGCGCCAGCGAGATGAGCCCCAGTTGGGCGGAGACCCAGATGCGCTCGCCCAGCAACTCCTGCACGGTGCGCTGGGGGCTGCGGTTGAAGTACGACAGGCCGAGGTCGCCCTGGACGAAGCCGACCACGTAGTTGCCGAAGCGCTCCGGGAAGGATCCCTTGAGCCCGAACTCCTCGCGGATCAGCTCGGCGCGCTCGGGGTCGGGCGTGCGCTGGCCGGTGATGATGCGGACGGGGTCGCCGGGCGCCACCTGCGTGAGGGCGAAGGTGACGAGTAGCACCGCGAAGAGGGTGATCGGCGCGATGGCGACGCGGCGCGCGATGAAGATCCAGAGGCTGGAACTCATGCGCCGTCACCCTCCGGCCGCGGGCTCGTGCCGCCACATTCCGCTGCTGGGCCCCCGCGGCGGGCGCGCCGTGCGCCCGCCGCGCTCCGGCGCTACCGCATATCTACCGCATGTTCAGCCCGATGTAGCGCAGGTGCGGGATGATCGAGCGTGGCGGCACGTAGCCGGACACATACGGCTTGATGACCTGGTTGGTGGTGCCGAAGAACAGCGGCACCCAGGGCGCGTCCTCGACGATGACGCGCTCGGCCTCGCGGTACAGCTCGATGCGCCGGTCGGGGTCGAGTTCGACCCGCGCCGCCTCGACCAGGGCGTCCAGCTCGTCGCTCTGGTAGGCGGGGTTGTTCTGCAGCGAGGCGGAGTGGAAGAGCAGGTCGACGAGGTTCTCCGGATCCGGGTAGTCGAGGATCCAGCCCAGGCTGAAGGCCTGGTAGAGGCCCTGGTCGAGCTCGGAGAAGAAGTTGGCCGCCTCGACCTGCTGGATCTCCACCTGCAAGCCCAGGTTGGTGCTCCACATGTCCTGGATGGCGACGATGACGTTGCCCGGCGTGGCGCCCGCCCCGGGTACGGTGACGCGGATGTTCTCCAGGAAGGCCGTGCCCGCGTAGGACGAGTTGTCGAGCAACTCCTTGGCCAGCTCCGGGTCGAAGGGGATGCCGCCGAAGTCGGGGTCGAAGGCGGCCAGGCCGGGCGGGATGATGCCGTGCGCCGCCGGGACGATGGACTGCAGCACCACCTCCGAGATGGTCTGCTTGTCGATCGCCATGGCCAGGGCGCGGCGCACGTCGCGGTCGTCGAAGGGCGGCTGCTGGGTGTTGAAGCCGATGTAGAAGATGGAGAGCTCGTCGCGGCTGACGAACTCCGCGTTCAGGTCGGAGTTGGGGTCGCGGGCGCGCTCGATGTCGTTCGTGCCGATGTCGGCGATGTCCACCTCATTGTTCTCGTACTGCGTCAGGCCGCCGCCGGCGAAGCGCACGAGCACGCGGTCGACCAGCGCCGGCTCGAGGTGGTAGCGGTCCCAGCGCTCCAGCACGAGGCCCTCGCCCAGGTTCCACTCGGCCAACTGGAAGGGGCCCGTGCCGTTGGGCCGCGAGGCCCAGTTGCGCGGGTCGTTCTCGACCTGCTGGCGATCGACCACGAAGGACGTTGGGTAGGTGAGCTTGAAGAGGAAGTAGGGCTTCGGTGAGTCGATGGTGATCTGGATCGTGTTGTCGTCGACCACCTCGATGCCGCTGATCTCGTCGGCCCGGCCGCGCATGTAGTCCACGGCGCCGATGATGTCGCCCAGGAAATCGGGCGCGACGGGGGAGAAGGTCTCCGGGTTGGCGTGGCGCTCGATGCTCCACTTGACGTCGTCGGCCCGGACGCGGCGGCCGTTGTGGAAGAGCGCGTCGCGGCGCAGGTGGAACGTGTAGGTGACGGTGCCGTCGTCGTTCTGGGTGAGCTCGGGCAGCGCCTCGGCGAGGTCGGGGATCAACTGCAAGTCGGGGCTGAGGCTGAGCAGCCCGCCGAAGATCTCGACCACGAAGCGGGCCGAGGAGACGGTGGTCGTGAGGGCGGGGTCGAGGGTGAGGGGCGAGGAAAAGGCGAGGCGCAGGTCGTTGCCGGACGGGCCCGCCGCGACCGGCGTGGGCCGCTCCTCGGCCTGGGCCTGGGCTTGCGCCTGGCTCTGGCCCTGCGCCGCCTGATCGGACTGTGCGCCGGCCTGGGCGTCGGCGGCGGTCCCCTCGCGCTCGCCGCGCGTGGCCGACGTGGCGCGGGCGGCGCTGTCGTCGCTGGCGTCATCGCCGCCGCAGGCCGCCAGCGCGATCCCCGCGCCGGCGATCAGCAGCAGCACCACGGCCCAGCGCGCGAGGGCCAGCGTGGTCTGGGTCGTGAAGATGGTGGGAGTGGTCAGCACGCGGTTCATCGATCCTCATTCACTCGCAGGCCCCGTCCGCCTCCGTCCGGGGCAGGTTATCACCGCATCCGTCTCGATAGGGATTGGCTCGACTGGGAGAAGTGATCGCCGTCCGGGCGGGCACTCATGCGGAAGATACGGCCGCGCCGCGCGGTCGGATTGGGGGGTAGGCTGCCGGGGGGCGGCGACAGCCGGATGGGGGGATCCGTGCCGGTGCGACTCGTCGCGGCAGTGATCGCGGTGCTGGTGGGCACCGGCGTCCTGGCGGGCGGCGGGCCGGCCGAGGCCGCGGACCGAACCTGCGAGAACGGCGCCGCCGTGCGCGACCCGTTTGCCGACTGGCACCTCGTCTTCGACTGCGATGTCCTGCTCGGCGTCAAAGCCACCCTGGCCGGCGGGACCATCCTCAACTGGGACGCCGGCATCCCTATCAGGGCCTGGGACGGCGTCAGCGTCGCCGGCGAGCCGGCGCGCGTGCGAGAGATCGACCTGTCACGCCGAGGTCTCACGGGCCGCATCCCGCCGGAACTGGCCGGCCTGGACACGCTCTGGCGCCTCGACCTGTCCTTCAACAAGTTGACGGGCCCGATCCCCGCCGCGCTGGGGGATCTGCGTGGCCTGCGGTACCTCTGGCTGCACCAGAACCGGCTGACCGGTCCCATCCCCCCGGCGTTGGGATCGCTGCGCGACCTGCGCTCCCTGGCCCTGAGCAACAACCAACTCAGCGGCCCGATCCCCGCCTCCCTGAGATTCCTGCCGGGACTGCGATCACTGTGGCTGCAGAGCAACGCGCTGACCGGTCCGATCCCGGCCGACTTGGGCGCGCTGTTCGCGCTGCGGAACCTGGCCCTGTCCCACAACCAACTCAGCGGCGCGATCCCGACCGAACTCGGTTTCCCGCCCGCCCTGACCACGCTCTATCTGCGCGGCAACGACCTCAGCGGCCCGATCCCACCGCGGCTTGCGGAACTGAAGGAGCTGGCGTACCTGGAGCTCGGTCGCAACCCCGGCCTGACCGGCTGCGTCCCGGCGCCCCTCCGGCGCATCCGCGGGAACGACTTGGGCCGTGTCCCCCTCCCGGACTGTCCTCCGCCCCCGCCCATCCGCTGCGCGGACGGCACGGCCGTCGCCGGCCCCGCCGACTCACGCTGCATCCAGGCGGTCTACCGGGGCGCGCCGGAGGACTACGCCGACGTGGCCGACATCCTAGACGCGGCGATCATCGAGCCGGACGACCAGGGGCGATACCACGTGCGCCGCGGGCAGCAGGTGACGGTGGTCACGACGGCGTCGCTCCCAGCGGGCTTCACGGAGTTCGCGCTGGAGCGGCGGCCGGTGGCCGGGCCGGCGCCCACCTCGGGCGACCGGGCGGTCGCGCCCGCCCGGACCACCTACACGTTCACGCCCATCCCATTCGAGGGCGCCGCCGACGTGATCACGTTCGACCTGCGGGCGATGCGAACGGGACCGCGACCGGCAGAGGGGCATGTGGTAGCCAGGACCACGTTCCGCGTCGTGACGCCGCCTCCAGTGGCCGCACTCGCGTATACATTCCTGGGCGGCCCACCGCTCCGCCCGGGCACGTATTCCTTCGCGATCGATCCACGGCTGCCACCTCTCATCCTCGACATCCCGACGAGCGAACATCAGGTGAAATGGGAGTCGCTCATCCTGGACCACGCCGGGGTCTCCATCTGCCTCACTGACGTGGCAGAAGAGTCGGAACTTTGTCTCGGTATGCACGACGGCGAGGAATGGTATCGCGAGGTCGCTCCGGCCGAAGACATCACGTCAGTCACGATCTCGGACGTCTTCGACTACATCGCCGCGTCCGCGCGCCTGGGCGAGGTCCCGGAGTAAGCGGGTGGCTAACTCGGACGCGCCACGCCGGCCATCACGACGGCGGGACGGCCAAACGGATGCCCAACTCGTCGAGTTGCTCCGCGGTCACGGGCGAGGGCGCCCCTGTGAGCGGGTCGGTGGCCGACTGGGTCTTCGGAAACGCGATGACCTCGCGGATGTTCTCGACGCCCATCAGCAGCATCACGACCCGGTCCAGCCCGACGGCGAAGCCCCCGTGCGGCGGCGCGCCGTACTCGAAGGCGCGCAGCATGTGGCCGAAACGGGCCTCCTGCTCCTCCGGGCCGATGCCCAGCAGGTCGAAGACGCGCGACTGCAGGGCGCGCTGGTGGATGCGGATGGAGCCCGAGCCCAGCTCGTAGCCGCTGGCGATGAGGTCGTAGGCGCGGGCGCGGGCGCGGGCTGGGTCGCTGTCGAGCAGGGGCAGGTCGGCGGCGTTGGGGGCGGTGAAGGGGTGGTGCAGGGCGTCCCAGCGACGACCGTCGGCATCCCACTCGAACATCGGGAAGTCGGTGATGAAGGCGAACTGCAGGACGTCGGGGTCGGCCAGGTCGAGGCGGCGGGCGATGTCGCGGCGCAAGCCGTCGAGCACGGTGTTGACGACGCCGTCCGGCCCGGCGGCGATGAGCACGAGGTCGCCCGATTTCGCCTCGCAGCGCACGCCGATGGCGCGGGCGGTCTCGATGCCGATGTGGCGCAGAACCGGGGACCGCACGTCGTCCTCGGTCGCATCCGCCGGCGGCGCGGTGAACTGGATGGAGACGAGCCCCTTGGCGCCCATCGTCTTGGCCAGCTCGGTGAACTCGTCGACCTGCTTGCGCGAGAGCGACGCACCGCCCGGCATGACGACGGCGCGCACGCGCCCGCCCGCCTCGACGGCGCCGCGGAAGACGCCGAAGCCGCTCTCGCGGACGAGGTCGGAGCAATCGGACAGTTCGAGGTCGTAGCGGAGGTCGGGCTTGTCGCTGCCGAAGCGCTCCATGACGTCGGCGTAGGTCAGGCGGGGGAAGGGCGTCGGCACGTGCAGGTCGGTGCGCAGCGCGCGACTGAGGCCGTGGAAGAGTTCCTCCAGCATCGAGAGGATGTCGTCCTCCTCGACGAAGGAGACCTCGATGTCGAGCTGGGTGAACTCGGCTTGGCGGTCGGCGCGGAAGTCCTCGTCGCGGAAGCAGCGCGCGATCTGGAAGTAGCGCTCCAGCCCGCCGACCATCAGCAGCTGCTTGAGCTGCTGCGGCGACTGGGGCAGCGCGTAGAAGGCGCCCGGGCGTAGGCGGCTGGGCACCAGGTAGTCGCGCGCGCCTTCGGGCGTGGCCGCGACCATGATCGGCGTCTCGACCTCGCTGAAGCCGCGGCCGGTCATGAAGTTGCGGATGTACTGGTTCGTGCCGTGGCGCATCTCGATGGCGCGCTGCATGACCGGGCGCCGCAGGTCGACGTAGCGGTACTGGAGCCGCAGCATCTCATCGACCTCGACGTCGTCGACGATGGCGAAGGGAGGCGTCTTGGCCTCGTTGAGGACCTCCAGCGTCGCGGCCTGGACCTCGACGTCGCCGGTGCCGAGGTTGGGGTTCTTCGTCTCCTCGGCGCGCTCGACGACCTCGCCGCTCACGCGCAGGACGTACTCGTTGCGCACGCCGGGCAGCGCGGTCAACGAGGCATCTGAGTCAACGCCAGCGTGGAAGACGATCTGCACCACGCCGCTGCGGTCGCGCAGGTCGATGAAGGTGACCCCGCCGTGGTCGCGCCGGCGGTGCACCCAGCCGGCCAGCGTGACCTCCTCGCCGACGTGCCGCACGCGCAGGTCCCCGCAGTTGTGCGTCTTGAGCACGCCCCACCTCATCTGTTACTCGGCGGTCGCGGCCGATCCGCGACGCCGGGCCACTGTGCCATGCGGCCCGATCGCGATCAACGCGGGCCGCCGCGTCGCGGATACACTTCGAGTGTGAACGCCCCTTCCGACCCGACGCCGTCCCCGGCCCCGGTCAGCGTGTACGTGCACGTGCCGTTCTGCACCGTGAAGTGCGCCTACTGCGACTTCAACTCGTACGCGGGGATGGAGGAGGCGATCCCGGCCTGGGAGTCGGCGCTGCTGACGGAACTTCGCGGCTGGTCGGCGGCCGTCGCCGGGCGGCCCGTGCCGACGGTGTTCATCGGCGGGGGGACGCCCAGCCTGCTGGAGGGGGCGTCGATCGGGCGCATCCTCGACGCCGTCCGCGCCGGCTACGCGCTCGACGACGATGCGGAGATCACGCTGGAGGCGAATCCGGAGTCGGTGCGAGCGGAGCGGCTGACGGCCTACCGGGCGGCTGGCGTGAACCGGCTCTCGATAGGCGTGCAGTCGCTCGACCCCGGCGAGTTGCGCTTCCTCGACCGCCTGCACGACGCGGAGCGGGCGCACGACGCCTTCGCCGCGGCGCGGGCGGCGGGCTTCGACAATATCAACTGCGACCTCATCTTCGGCCTGCCGGGGCAGTCGCCCGAGTCGTGGCGGCGCAGCCTGGAGGGCGTCGCGGCTTGGGGCCCCGACCACCTGTCGTGCTACGGCCTGACCGTCGAGGAGGGGACGCCGCTGGCGCAGCGCGTCGCCGAGGGGCGGGTGACCGAGGCCGACCCGGACGTGGTGGCGGAGATGTCGGAGTGGACGGAGGAGCGGCTCGCGGCGCTGGGCTACCGGCAGTACGAAATCAGCAACTGGGCGCGGGCCGACACGGCGGGGCGCGATCGGGCCTGCCGGCACAACTTGGTCTACTGGCGGCAGGGCGACTACGTGGGCGTGGGGCCGGGCGCGCATGGCTTCGTCGGCGGCGTGCGCTACGCCGTCGAGCGCAGCCCGGCGCGCTACGTCGCGGCGCTGGCGGCGGGCGGCGCCGGCGCGCGCGCGGCGGTCGTCTCGGAGGAGTCGGTCGACCCGGCCACGGCGGCCGTCGATGCCGCCGTGCTGGGCCTCCGCCTCAACGCCGGCATCGACGAGGCGGCGCTGCGGTCGCGCCACGGGGCGGCGTGGGGGGTCGTCGAGCCGGGCCTGCGCTGGGGGGAGGAGTCGGGGCTGCTCGAGCGGTCGAACGGCCGCCTGCGGCTCACCCGCCGCGGCCGTCGCCTCGCCAACGAGGTCTTCGTGCGCGTCGTCGCGCCGGAGGTGGTGTAGCCGTCACGGCGGGCAGTCGGGGAGGGAGAGGTCGGCGAGGTCGTTGTAGCGGACGTCGTGAAGTGCAGGCGGGATGCAGCCGGTGAGGCCAGCGTTGCCGCTAAGGTTCAGCAGTTCCAGGGCCGGCAGCGCCTGCAGATCGAAGGGGATGGGTCCAATCAGTCGGTTGTTGAACAGCTGCAAGGACCGGAGCCGAGGCAGCGCCCCCAATTCCGCGGGGATCGGGCCGGTCAGTCGATTCCCCTCAAGCAGCAGGGTCTCCAGGTCGCGCAGCATGCCGAACGCCGCTGGGATGGGGCCGGTCAACTGGTTGCCGCCCAACCCCAGATGTCGCAGCCTGCTCAGGGCCCCCAGTTCTGGGGGGATGGGGCCAACCAACTGATTATTCGATAGCGCAAGTTGCCACAGTTTGTGCAACGACCCCAACTCGGCGGGGATCTCGCCCTCCAATTGGTTGCCCACGATCGTGAAGTCCTCCAGGTTGTGGAGCGATCCCAACTGCCGAGGGATACTGCCACTCAGCTCGTTGAAGCTCAGTGCGAGGATTCGCAGTTCCTGGAGCGTCCCGAGTTCCGCAGGGATCCCGCCACGCAACTGGTTGCTAGGCAGAAACAGTTTCCGTAGTTCGGAGAGACCCCCCAGCGCTGGTGGGATAAGGCCTGTCAGCCCGCGCAACTGAAGGTCGATCTCCACTACGCGCGGCGGAGAACCCCTGACAGTGATGCCGTCCCACGACCCAATCGGCACGCCGACGTCCCAGTTGAGTGTGGCATCGCCCGCGAGGGTGGCATTCGCAGCGAGGAGGATGGTGCAGTCGCCGACGAGGCCGGGGTTGCCGTTGGGGTTGGCCACCGCTGAGCCCGTCTGGCAGGTGAGCGTGACACCGGGGATGCAGTCCGGCAGGCCGAGATCATGGAGGTCGTTGCGTGGGACATGGCGGAGTCCCGGCGGGATACAAGGCGTCAGCCAGGGGTTGTCGGCCAGATACACCGTCTCCAGGGTGAAGCGGGACGCCAGGGTGGGGGGGATGGCCCCCGCCAGTCGGTTCGAGTTAAGCCTCAGATCCCGCAGGTCGTGCAGGTCGCCGAGTTCCGCCGGGATCACGCCCGTCAGGCCGTTGCTCTCAAGGTTCAGCGTCTGCAATCGTGCCAGCGACCCCAGCACGGCCGGGATACGGCCTCCGAGTCCATGCGACGGCAGTTCCAGCCTCTGGACGCGAGGCGGTGTGCCAGCGACAGTGACGCCGTCCCAGGTGGTGATGGGTATGCCGGCGTACCAGTTCAGGGAGGCGCCGTCCGCGAGAGTGAGTTCCGCGGCGAGCAAGACCTCGCAGTCGTGGACCAGGCCGGGGTGGTCGGCGGGGTTGGGAACGGCGATGCCGTTCTCGCAGGGAGGCGGAGAGTCGTGGCAGTCGGGGAGGGGAACGTCAGCGAGGTCATGCCCGGTGACATCCCTGAGTCGCGGTGGGATGCAGCCCGTCAGGCCAGGGTTGCCGCCCAACCGGAGCGATTCCAAACTGCCGAGCAGGCCCAGTTCAGCCGGGACCGGACCGGTAAGTTGGTTGTCGCGTAGCCAGAGATACACGAGGTGGTCCATGGATCCCAACTGGGGCGGGATGGGGCCGGTGAGTTGGTTCTCGTTTAGCCCCAAGGACTCCAGTCCGCGCAGCGATGCCAGCGCCACCGGGATCGGGCCGCTGAGTTGATTGCGGCTCAACCACAGAGATCGCAGGTTGGTCAGACCGCCGAGCGCCTCGGGGATCGGGCCGGTCAACTGGTTGCCGTAGAGTTCCAGGTTCCGCAGCCTGCCGAGCATCCCGAGCGCGGGGGGGATAACGCCGCTGAGCCGATTGTTGTACAGCAAGAGGAAACCGAGGCTGGGCAGCGCGCCTAAATCCGGGGGGATCGCACCGCTCAGTTGATTGTCGTGCAAGCGCAACTCCCACAGGCGGCCTAGGAGTCCCAGTTCAGCGGGGATCGCGCCGGTCAGATGGTTGTACTGCAGGCGGAGTTGCCGCAGGTTGCTCAGTGATCCCAGCGCCGACGGGATAGAGCCGCTTAGTTGGTTGTCCTGCAACCAGAGGTACTCAAGAGCGGCCAGGGCCCCCAGTGCGCCCGGGATCGGGCCGCTGAGTTGGTTCCCGCCGAGGGAAAGCTCCCGCAGGTGGGTCAGGGCCCCCAGCGCGCCCGGGATCGGGCCGGTCAGGCTGTTACTGTCCAACGACAGCACCTCCAGGTGGGACAGAGCACCGAGCACGGCCGGGATTGGGCCGCTGAGTTGGTTCCCGCCGAGGGAAAGCTCCCGCAGGTGGGTCAGGGCCCCCAGCGCTCCCGGGATCGGGCCGGTCAGTTGGTTGTGGCTCAGCGACAGGACTTCCAGATTGGCTAGGTTCCCCAACTCCGCCGGAATGACGCCCGTCAGGACACGGCGCGACAGAACCAAGCGCGACACGCGGGGCGGCGCGCCGTCGATCGTGACGGAATCCCAGGCGGCGATTGGGACCGCGGCGCTCCAGTTGAGCGCGACGTCCCCCCTCAGCGGATCCTTCGCGGCGAGGAGGGCGACGCAGTCGGAGACCAAGCCGAGGTTCTCGGCTGGGTTGGGGACGGCGATGCCATTCCCGCAAGGGAACGGGGGCGGGAGCGCCCTGGCGCAGCCTCGCAGGTCAAGCGACGCGAAGTCGTTGTAGGGGACGTCGTGGAGCGCCCGCGGGACGCAGCCCGTGAAGCGACCGTTGCTCCCGAGGTAGAGGTACTCCAACTTCGGTGAGTGCCTCAATTGACTCGGGATCGGCCCGCTGAGTTGGTTGCCATTGAGCCACAGGCCTTCCAGGTGGCGCAAGGAGCCCAGCGCGGGCGGAATCGGGCCCGTGAGTTGGTTGTCCGGCAGCGAGAGCTCGCGCAGCTCCCGAACGTTGGTCAGTTGCGCGGCGATGCGGCCCGTGAGCCCGCGCGACCGCAAGTGCAGCTTCCAGACGCGCGTCGGTTCGCCCCCAAGGCCAACACCGTCCCACTCGGCGATGGGCGTGTCGGCGCCCCAGTTGAGCGGCGTCGAGGCCTTGAGTTGGGTCTTCGCGGCGAGCAGACTCGCGCAGTCGGCGACGAGGCCGCGGTTGGCCTCGGGGTCGGGAACGACGACACCGTTCTCGCACGTCGGGGGCGCAGCCTGGGAGGAACCGGGCGCGAGGACGACCAGCAGCAACGCGGCGGATGCGGCGATTAAGGAGGGGAGGGCATACTTGCGCACGGATCACCTCGGTCCGTACACGTCGCCCCTGCCCAAGGACATCGTAGCCGATGGCGCGTCAGGGCGGGCAGTCGGGCAGGCCGGCCTCCGCCAAGTCATGCCGGCGGACCTCCCGCAGCGACGGGGGGATGCAGCCGGTCAGGCCGGGGTTGCCGCTCAGGCGCAGAGAGGTCAGATCGGGGAGGGAGGACAGCCAGGCGGGCATCGGACCCATGAGCTGGTTGTCGTCGAGGTGCAGCCGCTTCACGCTGCGCAGGGCGGCGAACGAGGCGGGAATCGCGCCCGTCAGCTGGTTGCGCTCGAGCAGCAGGTCCAGCACCTCGCCCAGCGACCCGAGCGCCGCCGGGATCCGGCCCGTGAGTTGGTTGTCCTTCAGCCACAGCAGTCGCAGGCCGTCCAGCGACCCCAACTCCGGCGGGATGCGGCCCGATAGTTGGTTGCCGTGCAGCAGCAGGGACCGAAGGCCGGAGAGCGATCCCAACGTCGGCGGGATCGGGCCCGTCAGTTGGTTGTCGTAGAGCCACAGACGTTCGAGGGAAGGCAGCTCTCCCAGCTCCGATGGGATGCGGCCGGTCAGTTGGTTGTCGTGCAGCCAGAGTTCGCGCAGGCTGCGCAGCGATCCGAGCGCGGGCGGGATCGACCCGCTGAGATGGTTGCCGTCGAGCCATAGGCGCTCCAAATGGCGCAGCGACCCGAGTCCGGCCGGGATGGGACCCGTCAGCCGGTTGTGGTGCAGCGCCAGTTCGCGCAACTCGCGGAGGTTGGCGAACTGCGGCGCGACGCGGCCCGTGAGCCCGCGCGACCGCAGGTGCACCTTCCACACGCGCGGCGGGTCGCCGCCCAGGGTCACCCCGTCCCACTCGGCGATGGGCGTCTCGCCGCCCCAGTTGAGCGGCCGGCGAGCGCTGAACTGGGTCTTGGCGGCCAGCAGGTTGGCGCAGTCGATGACGAGGCCGCGGTTGGCCTCGGGGTCGGGGACGACGACGCCGTTCTCGCAGGTGGCGGGCGCGGCCTGGGCGGGGCGCCCGCCCACCGCCGCGAGACCGGCCAGCAGCAGCGCCGCGAGAAGGAAGGAGAAGGCGCACGTGCGCACGGATCACCTCGGTCCGTTCAAGTCGCCCTGCCCTGGGGGAGGGTACGCCATCGGCGGCGGTGGGCGCGGGTCAAGGTGGGCAGTCGGGGAGCGGGATCTGGTCGAGGTCGGTCGCCGCGATCGCGCGCAGCGGCGCGGGGATGCAGCCGCCGAGCGGGTTGTGCGCCAGGTAGAGGTCGGTCAGGTGGGGCAACTCGCCCAGCGACGCCGGGATGGCGCCGGTCAGATGGTTGTCGGCCAGGCGCAACTCCGACAGGGCGCGCAGGGCGCCCAGCTCGGCCGGGATCGGGCCGCTCAGCCGGTTGCCGTCCAGCCGCAGGGATTCCAGGCTGCCCAGGAGCCCCAACTCGACCGGGCTCGGGCCCGTCAGGCCGTTGTGGTGCAGCCAGAGGAACCGCAGGGCCCGCGCCGACCCGAGTTCGGCCGGGATCGGGCCGCTCAGCCGGTTGTCGTGCAGCAGCAGCGCGTCCAGCCGGGGCATCGACCCCAGCGCCGCCGGGATCGGGCCCGCGAGTTGGTTTCCGCCCAGATCCGCATATTCCAAACTGCGAAGCGCCGCCAGTTCGACCGGGATCGGGCCGCTCAGCCGATTGCCGTGGAGCGACAGGAAGCGCAGCGCCGCGAGATCGCCCAGTTGCGGCGGGACGCGGCCCGTGAGCCCGCGTGACTGGAGGTCGAGGCGCCAGACGCGGGCGAGCGTGTCGCCGACGGTGACGCCGTCCCAGGCGGTGATGGGGACGGCGGGATCCCAGTTGAGGGCGGCATCGCCAGCGAGCGCGTCCCGGGCGGCGAGGAGAGCGGCGCAGTCGGCGACGAGGCCGGGGGTGTCGGCGGGGTGGGCCACGGCGACGCCCGCCTCGCAGGGCGGCGTCGGCGGCGGGGGCGGGGGCGGCGCCGGGCAGTCGCCGAGGGGGAGGTCGTCGAGGTCGGTCGACCGGATGCCGCGCAGCGCCCGCGGGATGCAGCCGGTCAGGCCGGGGTTCCCCGCCAAGCTCAGCGATCGCAGCCGCGGGGACGTTCCCAGCTCGGCGGGGATGGGGCCGGTCAGTTGGTTGTCGTCGAGGGAGAGGCGCTCCAAGCGATCGAGGAGACCGAGCTCCGCCGGGATGGGGCCGCTGAGCTGGTTGCCGGTCAGATAGAGGTCGGTCAGGCTGCGCAGTTCGGCCAGCGACGCCGGGATCGCGCCGGTCAGCTGGTTGTCCCGCAGCGTCAGCAGCCGCAGGTCGGGCAGCCCGCCCAGCGAGTCCGGGATCGGGCCGCTCAACTGGTTGTCGCTCAACGCGAGGAGCGTCAGCGCGCGCAACTCGCCCAGCGAGGATGGGATCGGACCCGTGAGTTGGTTGCCGCTCAGCGTCAGCGACTCCAGGGCGACCAGCGCCCCCAACTCGACCGGGATGGGACCGGCCAACTGGTTCTCCCCCAGCGACAGCACGCGCAACTGCGTGAAGGCGCCCAGCACGGGCGGGATGGGACCGGTCAGGCGGTTGCCGTGCAGGCGCAGGATCTCCAGGTGGGCCAGCGCGCCCAGCTCGGCCGGGATCGCGCCGGTCAGCCGATTGCCGCCGAGGTGCAGCTCTTGGAGTTCGGTCAGACCGGCCAACTCCGGCGGGATGTGCCCTGTGAGCGGGCGCTGCGAGACGTCCAGCTTCGCGACGCGCGGCGGCGCCCCCTCGAGGGTGACGCCGTCCCACTCCGTGATCGGCGTCGCGGGGCTCCAGTTCAGGCTGGCGTCGCCGCGCAGCGCGTGCAGCGCCGCGAGCAGGATCGCGCAGTCGCCGACGAGGCCGGCGTGCTCGGCCGGCGCGGCGACCACCGTGCCGTTCGCACACGGTTCCGCGGGCGGGGTCGGCGGCGGGCAGTCGGGCAACGCCAGGGCGTCGAGGTCGTTGTCGGGCACGGCCCGCAGGGCGGCCGGGACGCAGCCCGTGAGGCCGGGGTTGCCGCCCAGGTGCAGCGCCTCGGCCCGGTCGAGCAGACGCAGCGCACCGGGGATGGGCCCGGCCAGTTGGTTGTCGCGCACGTCGAGACGGCGCAGGTTGGGCAGCGCGCCCAACTCGGCGGGGATGGGGCCGCGCAGGTGGTTGCCGCCCAGCCGCAGCTCCCGCAACTCGACCAGGGATCCGAACTCGGACGGGATGGGACCGACCAGCCAATTGCCGCCGAGCGAGATAACCTCTAGGCGCGGCAAGGTTCCGAGCCTGGGCGGGATCTCGCCTGTCAGCCGGTTGCCGCCCAGCGACAGGGTCCGCAACTGCGAGAGGAAGCTGTACTCGCGCGGGATGGGGCCGGTGAGGCGGTTGTCGTCGAGGCGCAACTCCCGCAGTTGCGTCAGCCCGCGCAGGCCCACCGGGAGTTGCCCCGTCAGGCGGCGTGACGACAGGTCGATCCCGATCACGTGCGGCGTCGGCCCCCCGACGGTGACGCCCTCCCAATCGGCGATCGGCGTGCCGGCGTCCCAGTCGAGGGGGGCGCGGGCGTCGAGCGTGTCCTTGATCGAGAGGAGGATGTTGCAGTCGCGGTAGAGACCCCGGTTCGACGCGGGGTCGGGCACGGCCGCGGCGTTCGCGCAGGGCGGCGGCGGCGGCGTGCAGACGGGCAGGCCGCTCGCCCAGAGGTCGTTTTGGCGGGGGTAGAGCAGCCGCCGCGGGACACAGCCGGTCAGGCCGGGGTTGGCGGAGACGTACAACTGCACCAGCGAGGGCAGGTCGGCGAGTTCATGCGGGAACGGCCCGCTGAGTTGGTTGTTGTTCAGCAACAACTCGTTCAGGTTGCGCAGCGCCCCAAGCTCCGCGGGGATCGGGCCGCTCAGTTGGTTCCGCTGCAGGTCCAGAATCCGCAGAGTGGACAGACTCCCCAGCACGGCTGGGATCGGCCCGGTCAACTGGTTCTGGTTCAGCCACAGGGTTTGCAGGTTGCGCAGGTTCCCCAGCGCCTCGGGGATCGGGCCGCTCAGTTGGTTCCGGCGCAAGTACAGACTGCGCAGAGCCGACAGATCGCCGAGTTCCGGCGGGATGGCGCCGGTCAGCCGGTTGTGCCCCATCGACAGGGACTCCAGGTTCTGCAGCGCGCCGAGCGCAGGCGGGATCCGACCCTCCAGGTCGTTATCGGTCAGGCGCAGGTTGCGCAGGTTGGACAGGGCGCCCAACTCGGGAGGGATCTTCCAAGTCAACCGGTTCTTGTCGAGCCGCAGCGTCTCGACGTTCGCCAGCGATCCCAGCGACGGCGGGATCGACCCGGTCAGTTCGTTGTTCTCCAGGCGCATGAGACGCAGGGCGCGCAGGTTCCCGAGATGGTCGGGGATCGAGCCGGTCAATTGGTTGGTGCTGATCCACAGCTCGCGCAGGCTGCCCAGCGAGCCGAGTTCCGGCGGGATGGGACCGTCGAGATCGTTGCGGAACAGCCAGAGGAACTCCAGGTCGGGCAGCGATCCCAGCTCCGGCGGGATGGGCCCGGTCAGCTTGTTGTTCTGCAGGTAGAGGCCGCGCAGCGCCGAGAGCCGCCCGAACTGCGGTGCGATGCGGCCCAGGAGGAAGCTCGAACGCAGGTCGACCTCGATGACGCGCAACGGCTCGCCGCCGACGGTGACGCCGTCCCACTCGCCGATCGGCGTTTCACCGCCCCAGTTGATCCCGCGGCGGCGGTCGATCTGCGTCTTGGCGGCGAGCAGGTTCGCGCAGTCGAGGACGAGACCCCGGTTGACCTCGGGGTCGGGGACGACGACGCCGTTCTCGCAGGTGGGGGGCTCCGCCCGGGCGGGACGTCCGTCGAC
Organism: Chloroflexota bacterium; assembly: GCA_026707335.1. Classification (GTDB taxonomy): domain Bacteria; phylum Chloroflexota; class Dehalococcoidia; order Bin125; family Bin125; genus TK10-74A. Next base: position 18,689 of record JAPOXB010000075.1, on the reverse strand, counting down.
CGCCGCCAGGACGGCCGCCAGCAGGCCCGCGAGGAGGATCGCGCGGCGCGTGCGCACGGATCACCTCCGCCCCCGACGCGTGGCCTCCGCCGCGTGCCAGGGTAGGGGATGGCGCACGGGTCAGGGCGGCTCCCGCGGGCAGTCGGGCAGGGGGAGGTCGTCGAGGTCGGTTAATGGCACGTCGCGAAGCGCCGACGGGATGCAACCGGTGAACTGGTTGTAGCTCAGCCTGAGGGACTGGAGGTTCGTGAGCGTGGCCAGTTGCGCCGGGATCGAGCCTGTCAGCCGGTTCCGATCCAGTCCGATGCGCGAGACTGCCGCAAGGCCCCCGAGTTCCATTGGGATGGGGCCGCTCAGTTGGTTCCAGTTCAGGTACAGGAACCGCAGATTCCGCAACTCCCCCAGCGCCGCTGGGATGGGACCGCTGAGCCGGTTCCCGCTCAGCGACAGATCCTCCAGGTTGACCAGCGACCCCAACGCGGCTGGGATGGGACCGCTGAGGTGGTTCACGCTGAGCGCCAAGTGCCGCAGCTTGCGGAGCGTGCCAAGCGCCGGGGGGATGGGCCCGGTCAGTTCGTTCTGAAACAGCGATAGAGATTCCATCTCGGGCAGGGACGCCAACGCCGGGGGGATCTGGCCCGTCAGCCGATTCTTGTGCAGCCACAGGGACCGCAGGTTCTCCAGCGACCCCAGCTCGGCCGGGATCGCCCCGGTCAGGCGGTTGTCGTACAACCACAGCGCATCCAGCGACCCAAGGGCCGCTAACTCGGCTGGGATTGACCCGGCCAAGGCGTTGTGATGCAGGCGCAGTTCCCGCAGTGCCGTCAACTCCCCCAGTTCCGGGGGAATGCGACCCGTCAGGTGGTACTGCGGCAACTCCAGCTTGTGGACGCGCGGGGGGACGCCGCCGATCGTGACACCATCCCAGTCGCTCATGGACACGCCGCCGCTCCAGTTCAACGTGCCACGGCCGGCGAGACTGGCCTTGATGTTGAGGAGGATGGCGCAGTCGGCGACGAGGCCGGGTGCGACGGCGGGGTCGGCGACGGCGGCCCCGCTCTCACACGTGAGCAGCGGCTCCCCGTCGCAGCGGGGCAGGCCGAGCTCGATGAGATCGGTCGTCGGCACGCCCGACAGGGCGGCGGGGATGCAGCCGGTCAGGCCCGGGTTACCGCTGAGTTGCACGGAATTCAAGGCGCCCAGCGACGCCAGCGCGGCGGGGATGGCGCCGCTGAGTTGGTTGTCATGCAGCCACAGGTGACGAAGGTCGGGCAGCGCGCCCAACTGCTCCGGGATTGGGCCTGCGATCTGGTTGTTGTTCAGTGATAGATGCCTCAGGCGGGTCAGCGATCCCAATCCCGCCGGGATGGGACCGGTGATGTCGTTGTCATCTAAGCGCAGCGTGTGCAGGGAAGTGAGGGATGTCAGGGGACTGGGGATGGGCCCACGCAGGTGGTTGGCGTTGAGCCGCAACGTCTCCAGGTTCGTGAGGGCGGCCAACTCCGGGGGGATGGGGCCGGTCAGTTGGTTGCCGGCCAGTGAGAGATCCCGCAGGCCGCGCAGTGATCCGAGGGCCGCGGGGATCCCACCGCCGAGGTGGTTCTCGTCCAACCGCAGGTACTGCAGGCTCCGTAAGGATCCGATCTGCGGCGGGATCGGGCCCGTCAACTGATTCTTGTGCAGCCACAGCGACTCCAGGTTTCCCAGCAATCCGAGCGCCGCCGGGATCACGCCCGTGAGTCGGTTCTCACTGAGCCATAGAGCTTCAAGTGCGGAGAGGCTGCCCAGTTGAGCTGGGATGTGACCCAGCAGACCGTGATCCAGCAGCGCCAGCAGGGTCACGCGCGGCGGGGTGCCGCTGGTGAGGATCCCGTCCCATTCGCCGACCGGGATGGCTGGATCCCAGTTGAGGGGGGCGGCGCTGGCGAGCGCGGCCTTGGCGGCGAGAAGAGCGACGCAGTCGGAGACGAGGCCGGGGTTGTCTACGGGGTCGGGGACGGCGATGCCGTTCTCGCAGGACGACGGCATGGGCGCTGGTGGGAACGTCGCCGTGGGCGACGGTGAACCGTCACAGCCCGGTAGCCCGATCGCCGCGAAGTCGTTGTTGGGCACATCGTACAGCGCCAGCCGGACACAGCCGGTCAGGCCAGGGTTGCCGCCCAGATGCAACTGCGCCAACTCCGGTAGGGCCGCCAGTTGGATGGGGATCGCGCCGCTGAGTTGGTTGCCCCACAACGACAGGACTTCAAGGTTGCGTAGGGATCCGAGTTCTGGTGGGATGGCCCCGGTCAGCTTGCTGTCCTGCAGCCAGAGACTCCGCAGCGCCGACAGGCGGCCCAACTGCGGGGGAATGCGGCCCGATAGGCCATACGAGGAAAGGTTGAGTTCGGCGACGCGCGGGGGCTCGCCGAGGAGCGTGACGCCGTCCCACTCCGCAATCGGCGTCTCGCCGCGCCAATTCAGCGGATGAGGCGCGGTGAACAGCGTCTTCGCGGCGAGCAGGTTCGCGCAGTCGATGACGAGGCCCCGGTTAACCTCGGGGTCGGGGACGACGACGCCGTTCTCGCAGGTGGGGGGCTCCGCCCGGGCGGGACGTCCGTCGACCGCCGCCAGGACGGCCGCCAGCAGGCCCGCGAGGAGGATCGCGCGGCGCGTGCGCACGGATCACCTCCGCCCCCGACGCGTGGCCTCCGCCGCGTGCCAGGGTAGGGGATGGCGCACCGGTCAGGGCGGGCAGTCGGGCAGGGCGACGTCCGCGAGGTCGTTCGTCTGGACGTCCCGCAGCGCCGGGGGGACGCAGCCGCTGAGTTGGTTGCCGCCCAGATAAAGGACCGCCAAACGGGGGAGATCCGCGAGTTCGATCGGAATCGGGCCGCTGAGTTGGTTGTCGCTGAGCGACACGAACCAGACGAAGCGGAGGGCGCCCAATTCCGGCGGGATGGGGCCGCTCAGTTGGTTGCCGGCGAGGGAGATGGCCTGCATGCGGCGCAGCAGGCCGAGCGACCACGGGATGGGGCCCGTCAGTTGGTTGCCGTCGAGGAAGAGGTACTGCATGCCGCCCAGCGCGGCGAGCGCCGGCGGGATGGGGCCGCTCAACTGGTTGTCGCTCAGCCGCAGTTCCCGCAGCTGCGACAGCGACGCCAACTCGACCGGGATGGGGCCGCTGAGCTGGTTGCCGGACAACTGCAGGGCTCCCAGGCTGGGCATCGACGCCAGTTCGATCGGGATCGGGCCGCTGAGGTTGTTGTCGTTGAGGCGGAGGTTCGTCAGGCCGGGCAGGGATGCCAGCGCCGCCGGGATGGGGCCGCTCAGGTCGTTGTCGCCCAGATGCAGCAGCCGCAGGACGGGCAGCGAGCCGAGTTCCGGCGGGATGGGGCCGCTCAGTTGATTGCCCTGCAGCCGCAGGAACCAGAGCCGCGACAGGGCGGCCAACTCGGCCGGGATCGGACCGCTGAGTTGGTTGTCGTCCAGCCACAACTCCCACAGATTGGCCAGCGCCCCGAGTTCCGCTGGGATGGGCCCGCTCAGTTGATTGCCGTGCAGCCGCAGCGAGCCGAGCGCAGCCAAGTCGCCGAGTTCCGCCGGGATGGCCCCGCTCAACTGGTTGTCGTGCAGGTCGAGGTGCACGAGCTGCGCCACCGACCCGAGCGCCGCCGGGATCGAGCCGCTGAGCCGGTTCCCGTACAGCCAGAGGTAGCCGATGCTGGGCAGCGACGCCAACTCGGACGGGATCTCGCCGCTGAGTTGGTTGCCGTTGAGGGAGAGGTAGATCAGGCCGGGCAGATCGCTCAACTGCGGCGGGATGTGACCGCTCAGCCGGTTGTCGGACAGCGTGAGCAGTTGCAGGTGGGGCAGGGCGCCGAGTTCGCGGGGGATGGGACCGGCCAACTGGTTGCGCTGCAGCCGCAGGCTCGACAGATGCGGCAAGAGCGCGAGCGCGGGCGGGATACCGCCCGTCAGCCGGTTGCCCCCGAGCCAAAGCGCGCGCAGATCGGTCAGGCCGGCGAGGTCCGGCGGAATGCGCCCCGTGAGCCCGCGCGACGTGAGGTCGATTCCCCAGACGCGCCGCGGCGTCCCATGGATCACGATGCCGTCCCAGAGCAGCATGGGGGTCGCGGCGTCCCAGTTGAGCGTACCCTCCCCAGCGAGCGTGTCCTTGAGACCGAGCAGGATCTTGCAGTCGAAGACGAGACCGGGCCTGGCGGCGGCGTTGAACACGGCGCCGTCGGTCTCGCAGGGATGGGGAGGCGGGCAGTCGGGCAGAGGGACGTCGCTCAGGTCGTTGTCGGGCAGGTCGTGCAACGGCAGGGGAATGCAGCCGTCGAGGCCGGGGTTGCCGGCCAACGACAGCCGCGCCAGGGCGGGCATCTCGGCCAGCGCCGGCGGGATCGGCCCGGTCAGCCGGTTGTCGGCCAGCAGCAGGGTGTCGAGGCCGGCCAGCGTCGCGAGCCCGGGCGGGATCGGCCCCTTGAATTCGTTGCCGGCCAGATCGAGCAAGCGCAGGGCGGACAGGTCGGTCAGCCACGGCGGGATGACGCCGCTCAGCCGATTGCCGCCCAGCGACAGCGACTCCAAGTCGCGCAGGAACCCGAGCGCGGACGGGATGTGCCCCTCCAAGTCGTTGTCCGTCAGGAGTAGATGGCGAAGGTTGCGCAGGGCGCCCATCTCGGCGGGGATCACCCAGGTCAGCTGGTTCCCGTCGAGCCGCAGCGATTCCAGGGTCGACAGCGATCCCAGCGCCGGCGGGATCAGCCCCGTCAGTTGGTTGTCGGACAGGGAGAGGACGACGAGGCCCCGCAGGTTCCCGAATCGCTCGGGGATGGCGCCGGTCAGCCGGTTGTCGTGCAGCTCCAGGAAGCGCAGCGCGGCCAGCAGCCCCAGCCCTGGAGGAAGCGGGCCATCGAGTGCGTTGCCGTGCAGCGACAGCGACTCCAGGTCGCGCAGGTCGCCCAGCGAATCCGGGATCGGCCCCGCGAGGCGGTTGTCGGGAAGCGTCAACTCGCGCAGCGCCGTCAGACGGCCCAGTTGCGGCGCGATGCGGCCCGTGAGGCCGCGTGACGACAGGTCCAACTCCTCGACGCGCGGCGGCTCCCCGCCGACGGTGACGCCGTCCCACTCCGCGATCGGCGTCTCGCCGCCCCAGTTCAGCGGCGTGGGGGCGTCGAACAGGGTCTTGGCGGCGAGCAGGTTCGCGCAGTCGAGGACGAGGCCGCGGTTGGCTTCGGGGTCGGGGACGACGATGCCGTTCTCGCAGGTGGGGGGCGCGGCCCGGACAGGGCCGGGCGCGGCGGCGAGCCCGGCGAGCAGCAGCAACGCGGCGAGGCCAGCGGCGACGGGGCGCGTGCGCACGGATCACCTCCCGCCGTCCGGGTCGGGCGCGGGGAGGGTAGGGGATCGGGTCAGGGCGGGCAGTCGGGCAGGGAGAGTTGGTCGAGGTCGTTGTACTTCACATCACGGACCGCCACGGGCACGCAGCCGGTGATCGGATTGCCACTCAGATAGAGATACACCAAGTCTCCCAGCTCCGATAACGCCGCTGGGATCGAGCCACTGAGGTGGTTGTTGTGAAGCCATAGGGTGTTCAGGTGGCGCAGCGAGCCCAACTCAGTTGGAATCGGACCGCTGAGCTGGTTGTGGTCGAGGTAGAGGTACCGCAGAGCCCCCAGCGCTCCCCACGCGGGCGGGATGGGACCGCTCAGTTGGTTGATGCGCAGGCTCAGGTGCCTCAGTTCGGCCAAGGCCCCCAGGGCGGCGGGGATTGAGCCCGTGAGTTGGTTGTTGTTCAACGAGACGTAGTCCAGGTCGCCCAGTTGGCCCAGCGCCGCCGGTATCGGCCCGCTGAGTTGGTTATAGTGTAGCGACAGGGTGCGTAGGGCGCTGAGCCCGCGAAGCTCCGGCGGGATCGGGCCGCTGAGTTGGTTGTGACTCAGAGTCAGGGACCGCAGATTTGACAGGGCTCCGAGTTCCGGCGGGATGGCCCCGGTCAGTTGATTGCCAGCCAGCCGCAGCGAGCCCAGGGTCGCCAAGTCACCGAGTTGCTCGGGGATGGCGCCGCTCAGGCGGGTGTGCGCGAGATGCAACTCGCGGAGTGCCGTCAGCCCGCCCAACTGCGGGGGGATCGACCCCGTGAGCGGGCGCCCTGAGAGTTCCAACTGCGTGACGCGCGGCGGCTCGCCATTGACGCTGACGCCGTCCCACTCGGTGATCGGCGTCGCCGGATCCCAGTTGAGGAGCGCGTCGCCGCGTAGCACATACAGCGCCGTGAGCAGGATCGCGCAGTCGGAGACGAGGCCGGGGTTGTCGGCGGCCTGGGCGACCGCGGCTCCGTTCACGCACGCTTGCGCGGGGGCGGGCGGCGGCGGGCAGTCGGGTAGCGAGAGTCCGGCCAAGTCGTTGTTCGCTACGGCCCGCAGGACGGACGGGAGGCACCCCGTCAGCCCGGGGTTGCCGCCCAGATACAGCTTCTCGGTGCGGTCCAGCAGTCGGACCTCCCGCGGGATGGGACCGCTCAGTTGGTTGTCGCGCAGGTCCAGATGCTTCAGGTCGGCCAAGGCCCCCAGAGCGGCGGGGATCGGGCCCGTGAGATGGTTTTCGCTCAGTTCCAGGCGCCAGAGCGTGCTCATGGACCCCAGCCATGGCGGGATGGGGCCGTTGAGCCGGTTGCCCCGCAGACCCAGATCCCCCAGGTCGCGCAGTGAGGCGAGCGCCGCTGGGATGGGCCCTGTCAACTGGTTCCTGCTCAGCGACAGGTTTGTCAGATTGCGCAGTGCTCCAAGCGTCGCCGGGATGGGCCCGCTGAGCTGGTTGTCGTCCAGCCGTAGGCTATGCAGTCCCGCCAGTCTCCCCAGTTCCAGCGGGATACGGCCCGAGAGGCTACGCCGCGACAAATTGAGCGCCCACACGCGCCGCGGCCACCCACCCCTCACGACGCCGTCCCAGCGCCACATGGGGGTGGCGGGGTCCCAGTTGAGCGTGGCGTCGCCGGTGAGCGTATCCCTGAGGCCGAGCAGAATGGCGCAGTCGAGGACGAGGGCGGGGTTGTCCTCGGGGTTGGCGACGGCCGTGCCGTTCTCGCACGGAGAGGGCGCCGACGGCGGGCAGTCGGGCAAGGCAAGGTCGTTCGTCCCGATGTCGCGGAGGGACGGGGGGACGCAGCCGGTGAGACCGGGGTTGCCACTCAGCCGCAGGGAACGCAGCGCCGAGAGCCAGGCCAGCGAAGTGGGGATCGGGCCGCTCAACTGGTTGGTGTGCAGCGACAGTTCCTCCAACTCGCGCAGCACCCCGAGCCCGCCCGGGATCGCTCCGCTCAGCTGGTTCTCGCTCAGTGACAGACGCCGCAGGGTGATCAGGCCCGCCAGCGCCGTGGGGATCCGCCCGGTGAGTTGGTTGTCGTGCAGGTGCAGGTAGCTCAATGTCCCCAGGCTCCCCAGCGCGTCGGGAATCGGGCCGCTGAGCTGGTTACCGCTCAGCGTCAGAATCCGCAACCACGCCAGGCCGCCCAGCGCGGGCGGGATGGCGCCGGTCAGCCGGTTGTCGCCCAGGCCCAGGAACTGCAAGGCGCCCAGCGATCCCAGCGCCGGCGGGATCGGCCCCGTCAGTTGGTTGCCGTTCAAGGACAGGGTTTCCAGGGCGGGCAGCGATCCGAGCGCCGCCGGGATCGCGCCGCTGAGCCGGTTCTCGTGCAGGTGCAGGTACCGCAGGGCGCCCAGCGACGCGATCTCCGCTGGAATCGCGCCGGTCAGCCGGTTGCCGTTCAGACGTAGTCGCCACAGGTGAGGCAGCGATCCCAGGGCTGCAGGGATCGGCCCGGTCAGTTGGTTCGTGTCCAGACGCAACTCCTGGAGATTGAGCAAGGCCGCCAGCTCCGCCGGGATCGGCCCGGTGAGCCGGTTGTCACCGAGACCGAGGTACCAGAGCGAGGACAGCGCGCTGATCTCCGGGGGGATCGGGCCGGTCAGTCCATTGCCGTCCAAGGCTAGGGATCCCAGCTTGCCAAGTGATGCCAGCTCCGGCGGAACCGAGCCGCGCAGATGGTTGTACGCCAGGTCGAGGAATCGGAGGTTGTGGAGGCCTCCCAGTTCCGGTGGGATCGGGCCGTGCAACCGGTTGCGATCGAGGCGCACCTCCTCCAGGGCGGTGAGGTCACCGAGTTGCGCCGGGATCGCACCCGTCAAGCCGCGCCGCCCCAGTTCGAGTCCACGCACGCGTGGCGGGTCGCCCTCGATGGTGACGCCGTCCCATATGGTGATGGGGATGTTGCGAACCCAGTTGAGGGCGGCGTAGCCCCTCAGTTGGTCCCGCGCGGCAAGTAGGGCGGCGCAGTCGGAGACCAAGCCAGGGTTGCCGGCGGGGTTGGGGACGGTGATGCCGTCCTCGCAGGGCGGAGGCAGGGGTCTGCAGTTGGGGAGGCCGATCTCGGCGAGGTCGTGCTCGCGCACCTCCCGTAGCGGCTGGGGGATGCAGCCGGTCAGGCCGGCGTTACCGCTCAAGCGCAGGTATTCGAGGCTGATGAGGGACGTCAGTTGTGCGGGGATCGCGCCCGTGAGTTCATTGTCGCTCAGCAGGAGCGTGCGCAGGCTGCGCAGGGATCCGAGAGCGGGCGGGATCGATCCGCTGAACTGGTTGTCCTGCAGCCAGAGGGCCCTCAGATCGCGCAACGACCCCAGCTCGGCCGGGATCGGGCCCGTCAACTGATTGCCGCGCAGCAGCAGATCCGTCAGGTTCGAGAGGGTTCCAAGCTCGGCCGGGATGCCGCCCGTGAGGTGGTTGTCCTGGAGCCACAGATACTCCAGGGCGCGCAAGGAACTCAATTCCGGCGGGATGCCGCCGGTCAACTGGTTGCCGTGGAGCCACAGTCGTTCCAGATGCCGCAGCGATCCCAACTCGGGTGGGATGGAACCCGTGAGTTGGTTGTCCGGCAGCGAGAGCTCGCGCAACTCGCGGACGTTGGCCAAGTGCGGCGGGACCCGGCCCGTGAACCCGCGCGCGCGCAGGTACAGTTCCCGCACGCGTGGCGGGTAGCCACCGAGGGTGACACCGTCCCACCGGGCGATGGGCGTCTCGGCTCCCCAGTTCAGCGGGTGGGGCGCGGTGAACTGCGTCTTCGCCGCCAGCAGATTCGCGCAGTCGAGGACGAGGCCGCGGTTGGCCTCGGGGTCGGGGACGACGACGCCGTTCTCGCAGGTGGGGGGCGCGGCCGCGGACGGCCGACCCGTGACCACCGCCAGGCTCACCACCAGCAGAGTCGCAAGCAGAACCGCTGAGCGCTTACGCACTGCTCACCCAGACCCGTCCACGTCTTTCCTGCCCGGAACCAGGGTAGCGATCGACTGCGCCGCCGGTCAGACGCCGCCGGCGACGTCGAGGATGATCTTGCCGAAGTTGCGGTCGGCCTCCATGTAGCGGTGCGCCTCGGCGGCTTCGCGAAGGGGGAAGGCGCGGTCGATGACCGCCCGCATGCGGCCGTCGATCAGGGCCGGCTCGAGCTCCCGGCGGTAGGCCCGCGTGATGGCGACGCGGTCGGCCAGGGGGCGCGATCGCATGACGGTGCCGTAGATGCGCAGCCGCTTGGCCATGAGGTGGCTCAGGTTGATCTCCGTCTTGGCGCCGCCCATCAGACCGACCTCGACCAGCCGCCCGGCCTGCGCCAGCGACCGCAGGTTGCGCTCCAGGTAGGGCCCGCCCACGACGTCGAGGATGACGTGCACGCCCGCGCCGCCCGAGGCCTCCTCGACGGCGGCCACGAAGTCGTCGCGCTTGTAGTTGACGGCCAGGGTCGCGCCGAGGTCGCGGGCCTTGACGCACTTCTCGTCGGTGCCGGCCGTGATCCAGGCCTCGCCCCCCAGCAGCTGGGCGATCTGGATGGCGGCGATGCCGACGCCGCTGCCGCCGCCGTGGATCAGCGCGCGCTCGCCGGCCTGCAGCGCGCCCAGGTGGTTGACGGCCGTGTTGGCGGTGAAGAAGACCTCCGGGATCGCAGCGGCGACCTGGTAGTCCCAGCCGTCGGGGATGGGCATGGCGAGCTGGTGGTGGATGGTGGCCAGCTCGCCGTAGCCGCCGCCCCCGCTGAGCCCGTAGACGTGGTCGCCGACGGCGAAGCCCTCGGCCTCGGCGCCCATGCCCACGACCTCCCCCGCCAGCTCGAGGCCGAGGATCGACGAGGCGCCGTGCTGGGGCGGGTAGTGACCCTGGCGCTGCATGGCGTCGGCGCGGTTGAGGGCGGTCGCGTGCACGCGCACGAGGAGGTCGGCGGGGCCGGGGGCGGGGTCGGGCACGTCGGCCAGAACCAACTGCTCGGGCCCGCCGGGCTCTCGGACGGTGATGGCTTTCATGGTCGGGCCTCCTGCGGTGGGGTCGGAGGGTAGGGGGCGGGCGGGCGAGGGTCTACGGGGGAGGCGCGGGTGGAGCCGGGGTCGTTAGCCCCTACGATCCGAAGGGCTCAATCGCCTAGTGCTGCGACCGCAGCCTCCGAGAAGGCGGCCCCACCCGCGCCTCCGACGGTAACATCGGGCGCGCGTTGGCGTCGGCCCGAAGTCCCACGCGAACGACGTCGTCACGCCGGCGGAGCGCCCGCTGATTCGAGGAGCCGCGATGACACCGCCCGGCATGATCATGTCGCAGCAGGGCGGGCTCACGTTCATGTACCGCGTGGGCGGTATCGCCGTGTCCGGCGGGCGGCTGCTCGTCGAGCACGACGTGCGTCACGACCTGTGCTTCGTCCCCGGCGGTCGGGTGGAGTACGGCGAGAGCGCCGCCGCGACGCTGGCGCGGGAGGTCCGGGAAGAGCTGGGCGAGGAGGTGACGGTCGGCCGGCTCGTGTTCGTGTCGGACCACCTGTTCGACCTGGACGACGACCGGTTCCAGGAGGTCGCCCTGTACTTCGTGATCGAGTTCGGGCCGGGCTCCGCGGTCACCGGCCGCGAGGGCAGGTTCGCGGGAGTCGAGCCGGGGACCACGTTCGAGTGGATCCCGCTGGCGTCGGTGGAGGCCGCCGGCCTGTTTCCGGCCTTCCTGCGAGCGCGCGTTGGGTCGCTTCCCGAGGGCACCGAGTACATCGTGGAGAGCGGAGTGGAGTGGCCGTCGGGTGAGCCGTAGCGGTTGAGGTGGAGTAGGGGTGGGGGTGGCCCGCCGATCAGTCCCGCCCGGCCATCCGGGCCAGCGCGGCGAGGTCGGGCACGACGAGGTCGGGGACGGCGTCGGTGGGGCGGGTCGCGCCGCCGCGGCCGGGCCGGTCGACCCACACGCAGGCGACGCCCAGCCGGTTGGCCGGCCCGATGTCGTGGTAAAGGCTCTCGGCGACGTGCAGCCAGCGCGCCCGCTCGACGCCCATGCGCTCAGCGGCGATGTGGAAGTTGCGCAGGTCGGGCTTGTAGGCGCCGACTTGCTCCGCCGTGACGACCATGTCGAAGCCGCCGCCGAGGCGCTCGGCCGAACCGGCGAAGAGGTCGTCGTCAACGTTCGAAATGACGGCCAGCTGGTGGCGGGCCCGCAGCGCCCGCAGCGCGTCCGGCACGTCGGGGAAGACGGGCCAGCGGGGCAGGCTGTCGGGCAGGCAATCGAGCTCCGGCGCCGTGCAGCGGACCCCGACCTCCTCCCCGATGGCCGCCATCACCTCGCGCAGGACGTCGCGGTACCGCCGGGACGGCTGCGCGGCCTGCACTCGTGGCTCGATGTCGGAGTAGAGCGCCATGATCTCGGCCCGCGACCTGCGCACGTCGTGCGCCGCCAGCACCCCGCCGACGGCGTCGGCGATGCCCGTCTCCCAATCGACGAGCGTCCCGTAGCAGTCGAAGCTGATCCAGTCGAAGCGGTCGAGGTCGAGCATGGGTGGGGCGATGGTAGGGGAGGGGCGATGGCAGGGGAGGGGCGCCCTCACCCACATCGTGCTGGCGAGGCCGACAGCCCAAGGGTGCACCGTGGCGTCTCTTGATAGAGTGAACCCCGCCTCCTAGTCTCTTGAGGTTCCCGGGCGAAGTATCGGATGCGCGTCCACACGTCTTGGCCCTGGGACGCAACGAGGGTGTTATGGTATCGCAAGAGTCGGCAGCCGGGGTAACTTATCCTCTCGATCCCCTCGAATCGGTCACCGCAACCGACGAGTACAGGCGAAGCCTCGTTTCCGGGGTCCTCGAGAGCTATAACAGCAACTATGATTTCCTAGCTGAGGCTGTTCAGAACGCCATCGACGCCCTTGAGGACGCCAAGCTCTGTGGGCTTAGCGGTCCCTTCCGGCTCGCCGTCACTATCGACCTTGAGGAGAATCACGTATCGGTCCTCGACACCGGCGTCGGTATGACAGAGCAAGATCTTGCCCGGGCGCTGGCCCCGCATGTATCGCTGAAGTCCAACGGCCAGATGATCGAGCGCCGGGGTATGAAGCACTCATACCGAGGCTATAAGGGCGTTGGCCTCACCCTTCTTGCCTATGGCACCGATGACCTCCGCTTACACTCTAAGCCCGAGGGCGAAGATCTTGTCGCCCTTCGCATGCGCTACGGCAACGAATGGGCGCGCGGGGCGCGTCAAGATTCGGCGCTCGTCGATCGGGACCGTGATCAATCACCACTGAGGAAGCTGAACCGCGGCACGTTTGTGCGGATGCAGTTCTCTGCCTCAACCAGACCTCGTAGTCTACGCGCCTTGACTCCGCACACAAGTGCCTGGGAAGCGATCCTAAGAACACGAACTGCAATCGGCCAAGTGCTCATTATGCGAGAACCCCTCGTGGAAATCGAAGTCTCGCTTACCGTCATTGACTCAAGCGGCGACGAATCGGTTCTCGTCGCTCCACGGTTCCTCTTTCCCCACGACGTGCAACGCAATCCGCCGTTCCGTTTTCTTGACATCGGCCACTACTACGAGTCCCACCCACAAGTCCCGGACATTCCCGATGAGTTCAAGCGTCAGGATGGCATATTCGTCTTCTGGGACACCGAGATGATCCGATCGCACTATGGGGAGACGGAGCGGGAGAAGTTCAGGGATCAACTCGACGCCTACAATCCCACGCTATACGCCTTCGTCGCCTATCAAGGGGGCGTATGGGGAGAAATGAACGAACTTCTCGCCAAGTCGGTGGTTAGGTCGCATCTCTCGCCAGGGCTCGTGCTCGCGATCAACCGTCAGCGGCTGGCCGATGTGTTTCCCATTGGGGCCAAGCGATACGAGACATTCAGCCACAACGTGCTCGTCGCCGTGCACTTCGATAACGCAAGACCTGACCAGGGTCGCAAGACGGTTCAAGATGAAGTGCTCGAAGCTGCGAAAGCTGCAGCCAATCAGGCTGTCCAGTACTTGGCGAGCCAGCGTTCGTTCCTTAGGCCTACAGGTGAGATTCCTTCCGCACAGCAACGCCAAGTCGAGCGGAACAAGCAAGACTGGGAGTTCAATGTACGCAAACATCAGGAGCGGAGACCCCTAGACATTCCGCCGGTGACATTCGGAAGCGAGCCACTGACGGAGCAAGATGTTGTGGGACTCTTTCACCAGCTATCCGCGTTGGGAGTGTTCCCCGGGATCCACATTCTCGCAACGAGTCAAACCCAGACCTATGACTCCTTGATCTTCTTCAAGTGCGATAGCAACGAGCAGCGTCTAAGGGCTAGTGACTCCACCCTAGGGTTGGCCCCCTCCGTCCTCGGTGCCGGCGATATGTTCGAGACACGGAACCTGACCCTCGAGTTCAAGAACAACTTGGACGGTCTGATCTCGGACATCGACGACGAGAACCGACCCAAGCAGTACCAGCACATTGACGTCTGTGTATGCTGGGGCACGGTCGAAGAGACATTCACAGGGTACGAATTGAATCCAGTCGGTCCCGCCAATCTTGATCAGCGCCGCTACCCGGGGACGACACACCTACTCCAAAGGGACGGTGAGTCGCACACGATTGAGGTGATCATGCTCAGCACGGTCCGTGACCTTGTGGAGTCGGGAGACCTTCCCCTCGCGTAGCGCGGGGCTCAACCCAAGACACGCAGCGGGCCCGGCGAAGGAGTGGCGGGAGTTCCCCGGGGGCATGTCCGATCCTGCGTAGTCGAAGCGACAGCCTCTGGGTGGGGGGCTGGTGTCGATGGGGCGACCCTCGCCCCCCACCGCTACCCTGCCGACATGTACGTCATCGGGACGGCGGGGCACGTCGACCACGGCAAGAGCACGCTCGTCGAGGCGCTCAGCGGCATCGACCCCGACCGCTGGGCCGAGGAGAAGGCGCGCGGCCTGACCATCGACCTCGGCTTCGCCTGGTGCACGCTGCCCGGCGGCCGCGAGGTGAGCATCGTCGACGTGCCGGGCCACGAGCGCTTCATCAAGAACATGCTGGCCGGCGTGGGCGGCATCGACCTGGCGCTGCTCGTGGTCGCGGCCGACGAGGGGGTGATGCCGCAGACCCGCGAGCACCTGGCCATCCTCGACCTGCTGCAGACGACGCACGGGGTGGTGGCGCTGACGAAGTGCGACTTGGCCGAGGCGGAGTGGCTCGACCTGGTGGAGGCCGACGTGGAGGAGCTGCTGGCGCCGACCTCGCTGGCGGGGGCGGCGATCGTGCGCTGCTCGGCGACGACGGGCGCGGGGCTCGATGCGCTGCGGGCGGCGCTCGACGGGGCGCTGGCGGCGCTGCCGCCGGTGCGCGACATCGGCCGGCCGCGGCTGCCCATCGACCGCGCGTTCACGATCAGCGGCTTCGGCACGGTGGTCACGGGCACGCTGATCGACGGGCCGCTGCGGGTGGGCGAGCGGGTGTCGATCGCGCCGGGGGGGATGCAGGCGCGCATCCGCGGGCTGCAGAGCCACAAGCAGCGGGTCGAGCAGGCCGAGCCGGGCACGCGCACGGCGGTCAACCTGAGCGGCGTCGCGCCCGACGCGCTGGCGCGGGGGATGGTGCTGACGACGGGCGACTGGCTGGCCGGCTCGACGGCGATGGACGTGCGGCTGCGCACGGTCGCGGCGGCGAGCGGGCGGCTGCGCCACAACACGACGCTGACGCTGCACACCGGCGCGGCCGAGGTCGCGGCGCGGCTGCGGCTGTTGGAGAGCGAGCCCGACGTGGCGGGCGCGCCGGCCGACGAGATCCCGCCCGGGGCCGAGCGCTGGGCGCAACTGCGGCTCGAGGAACCCGTGGGCGCGGCGCGGGGCGACTACTTCGTGCTGCGCAACTCGGTCACGACGGTGGGCGGGGGGCGCATCGTCGATACGCGGCCGCGGCGGCATCGGCGCGACCAGCCGGCGACGCTGGCGGCCCTGGCGCGGCTGCTCGAGGGGTCGCCCGACGACACGCTGCTGACGGTGCTGCAGCGCATCGAACCGGCCCCGCTGTCGCAGCTGCGCGAGCGGGCCGAACTCGACGACGCGGCCACGTCGGCGGCGGTGCGGCGGCAGATCGAGGCGGGCGGCATCGTGGCGCTGGAGACGGCGCCGGGGCCGCCCGGCCCGGCCACGACGCTCTGCACGGCGGCTGGCTTCGAGGCGCTGTCGGGGCGGGCGCTGGCGGCGGTGCGGGAGTTCGTCGTGGCGCACCCGCTGCGGCCGGGCGTCCCGCGCGAGGAGCTGCGCAGCCGCCTGGGGCTGCCGGCGCGGGCCTTCGCCGGGCTGGAGGCGCGGCTGACCGGCGAGGCGGGGCCGCTGGCGTCGCACGAGGGCTCGCTCGACCTGGCGGGGCGGGAGGTCGCGCTGGGGCCCGAGCAGGAGCGGGAGGCGGAGGCGCTGGTGGCGCGGCTGCGGGCGGCGGGGACGCGGCCCGAGAGCGCCCCGGTCGATGCGGAGCTGGCGCAGTACCTCGAGTCGCGGGGGCGCATCGTGCGGCTGGCCGAGGGCGTCTACCTGGAGGGCGAGACACACGCGGCGATGGTCGCGTCGGTGCGGGCGGCGATCGGGGAGCGGGGCCGCATCACGCTGGCCGAGGTGCGCGACCTGTTCGGCAGCAGCCGCAAGATCGCGCAGGCCTTCCTGGAGGACCTCGACCGCCGTCAAGTCACGCGCCGCGTCGGGGATGCGCGGGTGCTGCGGCGGGGGTAGGGGGCGGCTCGGAGGGGGTCACGGGCCTCAAGATGCCAGGTTCGGTTCTTTTTTTTCGGGCCGGCTGGGCGCCCGGGGGAGGCTGCGATGCGACAAACCCCATGTTCATTGGGGTTCTTGGTCGGTCACGCTGGAGCATCGGGGGGCATGGGCTTGCATTAGGGGCCTCAGGATGCAAGATCTTGCACGATCTTTCGCGATTCTTGCACGATCTTTCACGTTCTTTCACGAAGTTTCACGATCTTTCACGATCTTTCACGATCTTTCACGGGCAAATCCGGGTCCGTCGGGGGGCGTCTGCTTGGTCCACTAACACGCGATATGCGATCCATGACTCCACCATAGCGGATGGAGCGATCGGAAGTCAACCGCCCCGCGTCGGATGATGCGGATGGGCGGTGTTCGTCCGGGTGTTCCGCCGTTTGTCGGGGGAAGGGAACGGCTCAGACGAGCGCCGCCATCACCCCAATGATGATCCCGGCCAGTGCGAGTCCGAGAACGCCGATCTGGAACAGCAGTGTGCGGAGTTCGCGGTGCAAGTCTTCGCGCGTCACATACTGATTCATCGGCGCGACCGGCTCTCGGGCGACGTCGGCGGACGCCGCCGCCGCGCTCACTTCGTGCCCCAGCGGGTCGAGTTCCAGATGCGTTCGTGCAGGTAGTAGAGGACGATCTTGGCCCAGAACTCGATCCCGGCGATGCCCAATCCCATCGTGAGGCTGCCGGTCAGGGCCCAGGCGATGACGAACGTCGTGAACGTCGCGGTGACGCGCCACGTCGCCGTCTTGATCAGGCTTCTGCTGTGCGTGTCCATCGCCGGCCTCGTCCGATGCCGCGGCTACTCGGTCGTGGTGACGGGCGCGGTGGCGGGCCGCGGCCCGACCCGCAGCAGCCGGTAGAGGCCGCCCTCGTTCCACAGCACGACGACCTGCGCGGCGATGCCGATCGACGAGTAGGTGCCCGCGACGGCCCCGACCAGCAGCACCAGCACGAAGGGCCGCACGGTCACGCCGCCGATCAGGAAGAGCGCCACCAGCGCGAAGATCAGCGTCAGCGACGTGTTCAGCGAGCGCCCCAGCGACTGCGTGATGGCGGCGTTGACGCTGGTGCGGAAGCGCTCGGTGGGATGGGCGAGGCGGTTCTCGCGGATGCGGTCGAAGACGACGATGGTGTCGTTGACGGAGTAGCCGATGATGGCCAGCAGGGCGGTGACGAACATCGCGTTGACCTCGGTATCGGCGAGGCGGCCGAGGATGGCGAACAGCCCCACGACGATGGTGATGTCGTGCAGCAGCGCGACGATGGCGGCCGCGCCGTAGAGGCCCGGGCTGGCGAGCCGCCGGAAGGCGAGGCTGATGTAGATCAGGATGGCGATCGCGGCGATGGTCAGCGCGATGCCGGCATCGGCCGCGATCTCGGCGCTGAGGATGCCGGAGACGCCGGCCGAGGAGAGCACGAAGAAGTCGCCCAGCTGCGCGCGCAGGGCGCCCTCGATGTCGCCGCGCAGGTCGTCGAGGTTGCCGCCGTCGGGCTCCTCGGCGCGGATCTTGAAGGCCGAGTCGCCGGTCTGCTGGATGCGGGCGTCGGCCGCGCCCATGCCGCGCATCACGTCGCGCACGTCGTCCTGGCTGACGTCGGCCGGGAACCACAGCTCGACTTCGACGCGCAGGTTCTCGCCGGCCAGGCGGGCATCGGCGACCTCGACCGGGCCGATCTGTTCCGCCAGGGCGTCGACCAGCGCCTGATCGCGACCGGCGACGTCACCGGCGCTCTCGAGCCCGAAGGCGACCAGGAAGGTCCCCTCGTCGCCGGTGGTGACGTCGGCGTCGGAGAAACCGGCCTGTGCGGCGGCCGACGCGACGTCCCGCTCGGCGGCGCCGCGCAGGAAGCGGACCTCCAGCTCGAGGCCGCCGTCGAAGTCTATGCCGGGGTTGAGCTGCCACAGCGCCAGGGCGGCCAGGCAGGGCACGACCAGGCAGAGCGAGAGCAGGGCGAACCAGCGGCGCAGGCCGACGAAGTCGATCATGAGCCGCCCCCCGATTCGGCGCGGCGGCGCGCGGGCGCGGCGTCCTCGAGGGCGGGCATCTCGCGGATGCCGAACAGCCAGGGCCGCCGGGTGAGGCGGAAGCCGATCAGCGCGTGGAGGAAGCTGCGGGTCACGAAGATGGCCGTGATCATGCTGAAGATCGTGCCGACCAGCAGGGCAATGGCGAATGACTTGATGAGGTTGGCGTTGAGCGCGTCGGCGAAGAGCCAGAGGATGGCGACGGTGATCAGCGTGGAGACGTTGCCGTCGCGGATGGCGGGCCAGGCGCGGTTCCAGCCGGCCTCGATCGCGCCTTGCAGGCTGCGGCCCAGGCGCAGTTCCTCCTTCATGCGCTCGAAGATGAGGATGTTGCCATCGACGGCGAGACCGACCGAGAGCACGAAGCCGGCGATGCCCGCCAGGGTCAGCGTGACCGGCACCAGCTTGAACGTCGCCATGACCATGGCCGCGTAGACGAACAGCGCCAGCGCGGCCAGCAGGCCCGGCAGGCGGTAGTAGACGACCATGAAGATGATGATCGCCAGGAAGGCGATCAGCCCCGCCTGCACGGTGTCGACGACCGAGTCGGCGCCCAGCGTGGCGGCGACCTCGGTCTGCTGGATGGTGCGGAAGTTGATCGGCAGGGCGC
>JAPOXB010000156.1 GCA_026707335.1 Chloroflexota bacterium | reverse complement strand
TCGGGTTCTAGCTCAGGGGCGGTCGTCGTCATGGGTTCGCTTCGCCCGGATGCGTGCCGTCCCGGGCCTCGTGTGTGGGGCGGGGGCTACCCGCCCGGCCGTCGCCGGAGGTTGATGGAGATGACATTGCCCGGTCGGGCCGCCTTGGATGCGCCCGAGGAGGTTCGACCGAGCCGCCGGCGCGCACCGCGCGGCCGCTGCGCGATCGGCGCCGGGTCGGGCAGGGTGGCCTCAACGGCTGCCGCCACTGCCGCCGCTTCCGAGGCCGCCTCCGCCGCGGCTTCGGCGGCCGCTGCGGCGTTGGCGGCCGCGCCGGCGGGAGTTTCCGCGACCTCCTCGTCCGGACTGGTCGAGCTACCCTTGACGTCCGCGGTGGTCTCTTCGACAACGCCCTTCACCTCGGCCGCCGCCATGCGCATGTCCGCGTCGATCTGCTGGAACTCCTCACGCAACTCCTGGTCCGTCTGCTCCAGGTCGTGCCGGACCTCGAGGTACTCCTCCCTGACCTCCTCGAAATCGGTCAAGTACTCGTCGCGGAAGTCGCGCGCGTATTCGCGCAGGTCCCGGATCGCGCGACCGAACTGCCCGGCGATTTCGGGCAGGCGGTGGGGCCCGAACACGATCGCGATCAGCAGCAGAACGGCTACGACCTCAAGGACTCCGATGCCGAAGAAGTCCATCGTCGCCTCGTGTCTGCGTCCGTCCCGGCGCGATAGCGCCGGCCGGAGGCCACGCCCGCCGACCGGGTCGGCGGGGGCGCAGACGCGGTAAGACTACCGCATGCTCGGCGATCGCGGCGCGCCCTGGTCTGAATGCGCGCCCGACTGGTAGCTCGGACTACACGTACGAGAGGGCGGGTGGAGTGCTGCCGCAGGCGACGGTCGCGGCCGGAATTCAGTCTGCCTCGACGCCCTTGCTGACCAGGAAGTCGATGGCGCTCTGCACCGTGCTGATCCCTTCCGCCTCTTCGTCGGAGATCTCGAGGTCCGGCACCTCGTCCTTGAACTCGTCCTCGAAGGACATGATCAACTCCACCAAGTCGAGCGAGTCGGCTCCGAGGTCGTCGACGAAGGACGCCGTCGGTGTGATCTCGTCGATCTCGACGCCCAACTGGTTCTCGATGATTCCCTGCACGCGTTCAAACAGCGTCACGTGAGTTCCCCGTTTCCGTCTCCGGTGCCTCCACGTCGGACCGCGACAGGCGCTCGCGGCTCACGGCGCCCAGCACGCCGTTGACGAGTCTCCGGCTGCCGTCGCTGCCAAAGGTCTTGGCGAGCTCGACGGCCTCATTGATGACCGCCCCCTCCGGGAGGCCGCCCGATGGCGTTGCGGCATTATTGAACAGGAGTTCATAGAGCGCAATCCGCAGGACCACCCGCTCCACGACGCCCATCGTCGACAGTGGGTGTGCCGGCGCGGCGTCGGTAATGGTGGCGTCGACGGCAGGCTGTTCCCGCACGACGCCGCCGATCAACGCCTCGGCGAACCGGCGCTCCGACGCCGCCACCCGGCGAGAGGCGGTCTCCCGAGCCAGCGCGGCGGCGGCCGTCGTCCGGCCGAACTCCGCTTCGAACAGTGCTTGGAACGCCAGCCGGCGTCCCACGACGTGCAATCTGGCCAAGACCGTCCCTCTGCACCGCGCCGGCGGATCCGCACTCGCCTGCCGGCGCGGCTAACGCAGCGCCTGAATCGCCTCGGCGCCATTGAGCGTGAGCAGCGTCGGGCGCTGCCGCCGCCCGATCGTTTTCACCAGCCCTGTCAGCACCCGCCCGGGGCCGATCTCGACGAAGGTGCGCACGCCTTCCTCCAGCATGAACAGCACCGACTGCTCCCAGCGCACCGTCGACTGCAGCTGTTGCGCGAGCTCCGTCCGCAGCGCCGCGTTGATGGCGCCGGCGGTCTCCGCCGCCCCGGGCAGCGTGCACTCGATCACACGCCCCGTCACGTTCGCGACGATCGGGGTCGCCGGCTTCTGGAACGACACGCGGTTCATCTCGGCCAGCATCCGGTCCGCGGCGGGCTGCATCAGCGACGAGTGGAACGCCCCGCTGACCTTGAGGGGAATCGCCCGGCGGGCGCCGCGCGCCGCCGCGAGGTCCATCGCCCGCGCGACCGCCGCGCGGGTGCCTCCGACGACGATCTGCGTCGCCGCGTTGACGTTGCAGATCTCCGCGCCCGCCTCCCGGCAGACCGACGTCACGTCCTCCTCCGGCAGCCCCAGGATGGCGGCCAGCGTGCCGGGCGCGGCCTCGCCGGCCTGCTGCATCAGCCGGCCGCGCTTCTGCACGAGCCGGACACCGGCGTCGGCGTCGAGCGCGCCCGACGCGACCAGGGCGGTGTACTCGCCGAGGCTGTGCCCCGCCACGTAGGAGGGCGGCTCAAGCGCCGGCGCACCATCCGCGCGGGATGCCCGGGGCAGGATACCCGCCGCCTGCGCCGCCGCCAGACAGGCCAAGCTCGTGATGAGGATGGCCGGCTGCGCGTTGATGGTCTGCAGCAGCTCGTCCTCTGGGCCGTCGAAGATGATCGAGGACAGCGGCCGGTCCAGGGCGGCGTCCGCCCGCTCGTAGACGGCGCGCGCCTCGGGGAAGGCGTCGTACAGGTCCCGGCCCATGCCCACGTGTTGGGCGCCTTGTCCCGGGAAGAGCCAAGCCGTCGGGCCGGGCGCTCCGGATGCCGAGGCCACGGGACTAGTCCTCGGACTCCAGAACCTGCCGGCCGCGGTAGCGGCCGCAGGTGTAGCACACCTGATGCGCCACGACGGGCGCCGTGCAGGTGGGGCAGGTCGTCAGCGTCGCCCGGCGCTGCGTCAGGTGCTGCCGGCGGAGCCGTTGCCGCGTCTTGGCGTACTTCCGTTTGGGCAACGGAGCCATCGTGTTCATCCTTCCCACTGCGCCGTTGGCCGTGCCGCGCCCGACGGCGGCCGGGCGCCGCGCAGGGGATCCCCGCAGGGACCGACTCTAGCGCCGCCCCATCCTACTGGAAGTTACGTCGCAACTGTTCAAGCGCTGCCCAGCGGTGATCGACCGCGGGCTCCGCTGCCTTCGCCGGTTCCGTGCCGCCGTCGGCGCCCGGGCAATCCGAGCGGCAGATCGGCTGCATGGGCCGGGCCATTTCCACATGTTGCCGCAGCGCCTCCTGCAAGTCGAGCAAGCCCAACTCGATGGGGAAGCCCTCCCGGCCCTCCGGAACCGCCACGCGTTGCTGGAGCACGGGGTCGTAGTCGGGCCAGAACTCCTCGTGCAGCCGCACATCGAGCGGCTGCTGGAAGGGCTCGAGGCAGCGCCCGCAGACCTCTTCCACGGCCACCCGGATGCGCCCGTCGACGAGGATCGACCCGTCCGTCCGCGTCATCCGCAGGTCGCCGTCGGCGCGGGTGCGCTGCTCGTTGAAGCGGAACCCGGCGCCGTCGAGCAGGTAGGACCGCGTGCTCCCGAGCGCCTCGCTCAGCAGCGTCGAAACGTTGAACGTGAGACCGGTGTCGGAGGCCACGGGGCGCTCCGTCCGCACCCGAGGAGATGGGGTGGATGGTGGATTCGCGCCGCATAATCGTACCAGCAGGGGAATTTCGCACGTCTTGGCCCGCCGCGGCTATTGCCCCGGCCAAATCGCGGTTCGTATACTTCAAGCACCTAATCGAAGCGGAGAGAGTGCCGTGGTTGACATCGCGGA
The DNA here is from genome assembly GCA_026707335.1 of Chloroflexota bacterium. Lineage (GTDB taxonomy): Bacteria > Chloroflexota > Dehalococcoidia > Bin125 > Bin125 > TK10-74A. Next base: position 1,364 of record JAPOXB010000156.1, on the reverse strand, counting down.
GATGGTCGTGCTCCAGGAGGTCGACCTCCGCCTCGACGGCCTGAAGCGGCGCTTGGCCGATCTGGCCGACCAGCTCCAGGAGCCGGACTCCCATCGGGCCCTCAGCGACGAGACCGCCGCCCAGCGGACGCGCAACGACGCGGTCACGCAGGAGCGCAAGGCGATCGAGGCGGAGACGGACGCCCTGCGCGAGAAAATCGCGTCCGAGGACGGCAAGCTCTACAGCGGCCAGATCACCGACGCGAAGGAGTTGCGCCACCTGCAGGAGGAGGTGTTCTCCCTGCGGCGCAACCTGCGCGTCCACGAGGAGCGGCTGCTGGCCCGCATCGACGAGGAGGAGCAGGAGCAGGCGGCGTTGCAGTACCTCGTCGACTTGGGGGAGAAGAGTCGCTTGGCCTGGGACGAACATCGCGCCGGTTTGCAAAGCCGGCACGACGAGATCGACGGCGAGGCCGCCCGCATCCGCGCCGAGGTCGAGGAATCGCGCGCCAAGCTCGGTCCCGCCGACTTGGCGGTCTACGACGCCCAACGTCGCCTCCAGCAGGTGGCGGTGGCGGCCGTCGTGGGAGGCGTGTGCGGCGCCTGCCGGCTCAGCCTGCCCACGACCATCCTCAACCGGGCGCGGCGCGGCGCCGACGCCGTCAACTGCCCCGCCTGCGACTGCATCGTCTACGTCCGCTGAGCTCTGGCCGGCCCGGGAGATGGCATGCGCGCAATCGGCTACCTGACGGAGTACGGCCCGCCGGGCGAGGCGGCCACCCTCGCCGCACAGAACGACGCGTTCCTGCAGTTCTGCGATGCGAACGGCTATCAGCCGGCCGCTGCCTTTCTCGACCCGCTGCCCGTCGCCGGGGGGTCGGACCGCCCGGGCCTGCGGCAGTTGCTCGACTATCTCGATACCCCCGAGAAAGGGTTCATCGCCGTGGTCGTCTCCGAGTTCGCGCGGCTGGGGCCGGAACGGGCGGCGGCGGCCCGGACGTACTTCCAGATCGCCGCCAGCGGCGCGCAGATCATCTCCGTCGCCGAGGGCCCCATCGACGACGCCGACCTGCTGCGCATGTGGGGCGAGCAGGGCAAGGCCGCGAACGGCCGCTGTGTGCGCGACGCCATGCGCCGGCGCGCCCTCCAGGGCCAAGTGCTGGGCCGTCCGCCCTACGGGTACCGCGTGGGCGAGGACCGGCGCCTGCAGGTCGTCGATGAGGAAGCGGCGCTGGTGCGGCTGATCTTCGACCTCTACCTGTCCGAGGGGCGCGGCATCCGGCTGATCGCCAAACACCTGAACGAGCAGGGCTATCGCACCCGGCGCGGGGGCGCCTGGAGCATGGTCACGATCCGCGATCTGCTCCGCAACCGCGTCTACGTGG
>JAPOXB010000079.1 GCA_026707335.1 Chloroflexota bacterium | reverse complement strand
TACGACGCGTCCCTGACGCCCCAGCCGGACCGCAGCCTGGCCCAGAGCTGGGAGATCCCGGACCCGCTCAACATCATCTTCAGCATGCGCGAGAACGTGCAGTTCCACGACGGCACGCCGGTCAACGCGGAGGCGGTGCGACTCTGGGTGGAGCGCGGCAAGACGCTACCGGTCTCGACCATCTCGGGCGACCTCGACGCCGTGGGGAGTGTCGAAGAGACCGACGCGATGACGGCGGCGTTCCGGATGGATCGGCCGTTCTCGCCGCTGCTCTGGATTCTCGGTGACCGCGCCGGCATGATGGCCTCCCCGGCAGTCTACGACGACTTCACGGAGGCGAATTCGCGGAGTACGCCCTCCGGCGCCGGGGCCTTCCGATTCGTCGAGGAGGAGCTCGACGGCCCCTTCGTCATGGAAGCCAACCCCAACTACTGGCTGCCCAACGCTCCCAGCATCGAGCACATCACCTGGTTCCAGGGTGCGCTGCAAACGGTGGGGAACGTCGAGGGCCTCCTCGCGGGCGATTACGACATCATATTCGACGCGTCGATCGAGGACTTCGACCGCATCACGGATGCGGGGTTCACCCTGCTACGGAAGTCAACGAACTTTATGTTCTTCTGGAATGTCAACACGAACCTCGGCCCCTGGGGCAATCCGCACGCCCGCCATGCGTTCAACGCCGGCTTCGATCGCATCGAATTGAACGAGATCGCCTACGGGGGTCTCCACACCCCGGTTGAATGGGGCTGGCTTGGTCCGACGACCATCTATCACGACCCGGACGAGAAGTTCTGGGGGTTGGACCCGGAGGCCGTGCGCATGCACCTGAACGCCGGCGGCTTGGAGGACGGCTTCGAGTTCGACATGGTGGTCAAAGCCGAAGACCCCCTCTACGTGGACCCGTCGCTATACGCCCAGGCCTCGCTCGCCCAGTTCGGCATCACGATGAACGTCGTCCAGAAGCCCTCCCCCGACTTCTGGGCCGGGTTCTATGGGGAGCAGGACCCGGCCTTTATGGGTGGCATGTCGATGCGGGCCGACATCTGGCAGATGCTCGCCTGGAACCTGGTCGCGGAGGGGCCCCATGACCACATTCTGCCACCCGACGGGGATCCGGAGATGCAGGCTGCCCTCACCAAGGTGACGGAGCTCTTCGAGTTGGAGCCGCGGATCGAGGCGATGCGGGAGGCCAACCGCATCGCCGAATCACGCTCCTATCAGATCAAGACGATCCACAACACCTCGACCGTCGCCCACGACCCCGGTCTCGAGTTCACGTTCTTCGGGGACGCCAAGCCCCACTTCGGGCTGAACGATATCCGCTGGGCGACGTAGCCCGCCGGCTGTCCGGACCTCACCCCCTCTCCATTGCTCCGCAATGGAGAGGGGGCTCCGATCCCCTCTGCCCTGGGGAGAGGGCGAGGGTGAGGGGCAACGACCGCCCGGGTCCCCCTCACCCTCGCCCCCAAGGGGGAGAGGGGATCCGATCCCTCAGGGAGAGGGGGACAGGGAACGAGCCCCCCTGAAGGCGCACGATGACCAGCTACATCGTCCAGCGGCTCCTGGCGACGATCCCGGTCCTCATCCTCATCTCGCTGATCACGTTCTTCGCCGTGGCGCTGCTCCCCGGCGATCAGGCCATCGCGTTGCTGGGCCTGGAGGCGGATGTGAGGCAGCTGGAGGCGGTCCGGGAGCAGCTGGGCCTCAACCGGCCGGTCGTCGAGCGCTACTTCCACTGGGTGTACGACGCGCTGCAGGGTGACCTCGGCCACAGTGTGCGCGCGGACAGGGCGGTCAGCGACCTGATCGCCAAACGGCTGCAGGTCAGTCTCGAACTGGCCATCCTGGCGACGCTGATCGCGCTCACGATCGGGATCCCCCTGGGGCTGCTCGCCGGGTCGCGGCCGAACACCCCATTCGACTACGGGGGGACCACGTTCGCCGTGCTGGGGGCCGCCATTCCGGACTTCTGGCTGGCGCTGATGTTGATTCTGGCCTTCGCGGTGGGATTCGGCTGGTTCCCGGCCACCGGTTTCACCCCCTTCCTCGACGACCCCGTCGAGAACTTACGCTCGCTCGTCTTGCCGGCCGTCGCCATCGGGACGGGCCAGGCGGCGGTCCTGGCGCGACAGACGCGCGCCGCCCTGGTGGAGGTGCTGCGTCAGGACTACGTCCGCACGGCCTACGCCAAAGGCCTCCCGGGGCGGGCCGTGATCCTGCGACACGCGTTCCGCAACGCGCTCATCCCCGTCGTCACGGTGTTCGGGATTCAAGTCTCCACGGTCGTGGCCGGCTTCGTCATCATCGAGTCCGTCTTCAACTTGCCGGGCGTGGGCAAACTCTTGGTCGACTCCGTCTTCCAGCGCGAGCTCCAGACGGTGCAGGCGATCGGGATCATGCTGGCCGTGGGCGTCGCCCTGACGAATCTGGTCGTCGACGTGTCCTACGCGTTCCTCGATCCGCGCATTCGCTATGCGTGAGCCGCAGACGGACCCCGCGCCATGGCAAGCCTGGGAGCGGCGCCGCTTTTCCCGCGAACGGGAGTTCGCGCGGCGCTTCCGCCACCGGCCCGCGGGGGTCGTGAGTCTGGCGATCGTGCTGTTGGTCCTCGTCGCGGCGATCATCCCGGGGCTCATCGCCACCCATGATCCGAACGCGATCGACGGCGCTGCGACCCTCAGCGAACCGTCGTGGGAGCATTGGTTCGGCGCCGACCGGCTGGGCCGCGATACCTACTCCCGCGTCGTCCACGGGGCGCGGACCGCCCTGCTCGTGGGACTGATCGCCGTGGGCATCGGCGTGGGCGTCGGCCTGCCCTACGGACTGCTCGCGGGCTACATCGGCGGCCGCAAGGACGAGGCGATGATGCGCCTGATGGACGCACTGTACGCGTACCCGGCCTTGCTGCTGGCGTTGATCGTGATCGCCGTGATGGGCACCGGGCTGGTCAACGTGATGATCGCGATCGGCATCGTGCTCGTTCCCGTGTACGCGCGCATCGTCCGCGGCAGCACGCTGTCGGCCAAGCAGAACGATTACGTCCTGGCGGCCGAGGCCATGGGGGCGGGAACCCCGCGCATCCTCTTCCGGCACATCGCGCCGAACGTGTTGGCGCCCGTGCTGGTGCAGGCCTCGCTGGGCATCGGCTTCGCGATTATCTGGGAGGCGGCCCTCTCGTTCCTGGGACTGGGGACACAGCCCCCGGACCCGTCCTGGGGGACACTGCTCAAGAGTGCACAGCGGTTCCTGGCCACGAACGCCTGGCTGGCGGTCTTCCCGGGCGTCACCATCGTGCTGACGGTGCTGGCCTTCAACCTGCTGGGGGATGTCCTGCGCGACCTCCTCGACCCGCGCCTGCGCGGGGCGGACTGACCGGAAGGGGACGGACATCGCGGATTACCCATCTCCAGGAAAGGGAACCCGAGGCGGCCCCGCCTCGCAGCGCACGGAGCGCGCATCATGAACATTCGCGTCTCGGAACAGGAGCTTCGCGCCGGCGAAATGTCGGAAGCGAAAGTCGAGCAGGCGATGGAGGCCATCCTCATCGACGGCTACGTCATCCTGGACGACGTCGTCGACCATGATCATCTCGACCTGCTGCACGGCAAGATGGCGGAGGACTCGGAGATCCTCATCCGGGCCGAGAAGTGGGGCGGCGCGGGCTCCCTCAAGGGCCATCTGACGCAATATCCGCCGCCGATGATGCCGTACGTGTTTCGCGACATCGTGGCCAACCCCTTCGTCATCCAGGTGACCAAGCGCCTGCTGCCCAACGGGCCGAACGCGCGCCTGGGCAAGATGTTCAACAGCTACTACAACGCCAACGCCAACTGTCCCGGCAGCCTGCAGCAGGCGCTGCACATGGATTGGCCGCATCTCTGGCCCGGCCTCGAGCAGGCGCACCCGCCCTACTCGCTCGCGATCAACCTCTGCCTCGGGGACGTGTCGGAGGAGAACGGCGCCACCGAGATCTGGCCCGGATCGCATCTGAACACGAAGCCCATCGACGACGAGAACGTCGCCGCGCAGCGCCGCATCGCGCCGCCGATTCGCACGGAGGCCGAGAAGGGCAGCCTCGTGATTCGCGACAACCGCATCTGGCACCGCGGCATGACCAACCATTCCAACGAAGTCCGCCACATGCTCCACACGGTGCACAACATCTACTGGCGCAAGCGCCGCCACCTGCCGGTGCGCTACCTCACCGGCTGTGAGGGCGAGGTCGGCCACCCCGACCTCGACCCCAACGCCACGTTCGCGGATGAGGCGTTCGACTATCTCTTCCAGGAATGGGTGGGATCGTGAGGGCGGCGACGTCCGGCGCGGCGGCGTCGATCGGCGCCGGCGCCGGGCCGATCCGCCGAACGGGAGCGCACGATGAGTGACCGGCTGCAGGGCAAGGTGGCCGTCATCACCGGCGGCACCAGCGGCATCGGCTACCGGACGGTCGAGATCTTCGTCGAGCAGGGCGCGCGGGTGCTGATCGCCGCGCGCTCCGAGGATGTGGGGCAGGCGCTCGCCGATCGGCTGGGCGACGACGCCTGTTTCGTCCGCACCGACGTGACGCGGGAGGACGACGTGCGGGCGATGATCGACGCCGCCGTGGCGCGCTGGGGCCGCATCGACTGCCTGTTCAACAACGCCAGCGGCGGCACCGCCGCCGGTCCGATCGAGGACTTGTCCTACGCCGACTTCTCGGCCGCGATGGACCTGCAGATCGGGTCGGTCTTCCTGGGCATGAAGTACGCCGCCCCGGTGATGAAGCGGCAGGGCGGCGGCAGCATCATCAACAACGCCTCCATCGCGGGCATGGGCGTCGGCTACGGGCCCACGCTGTACAGCACCGGCAAGGCCGCCGTCCTCCACCTGACCCGCTGCGCCGCGATCGAGCTGGCGGAGTTCGGCGTGCGGGTGAACTGCATCTCGCCCGGCGGCATCCTCACGCCCATCTTCATCGGCGGGCGCACGGGCCACGGCATGACCGATGCGGAGGCCGAACGCACCCTGAGCCGGATCGGCGAGTTCTTCGCGGAGGATTACCCCCTCAAGAGACCTACGCGTAAATCGATTTCGCGCGGTCTGCGTGGTTCGCGGCGTGTTTTG
>JAPOXB010000104.1 GCA_026707335.1 Chloroflexota bacterium | reverse complement strand
GGGCTTCGGGCCGGGTGGCGGCGGTCGGGGGGACGGCGGGGACGGGGCGGGGGCGGAGGCGGCGAGGAGGCCCGCACGACACGGTCGCGCACGGTGCGGCGCCCCGGCGACGTGGTGTTGCGGCGCCGGCGCGTGCAGACGGAGGTCTTCGCGCTCGAGCGGCCGCGCCGCATGATCCGCCTGCGACCGACGCCCTGGTACCTGGTGGGCGCCTTCGGGGCGGCGATCCTGATCGGTGCGGCGCTGCTGTCGCTGCCCTGGGCGTCGGAGTCGGGCCGCTGGACGAACGGGCTCGACGCGCTGTTCACGGCGACCTCGGCGGTCTGCGTGACCGGCCTCGTGCGGGTCGACACGGCGGAGCACTGGAGCGGCTTCGGCGAGGCGGTGATCATCGCGCTGATCCAGATCGGCGGCCTGGGCGTGACGATCTATGCGGGCTCGCTGCTGGTGCTGCTGGGCCGCCGCTTCGGGCTGCGCGGCAGCAGCCTCTTCGGCATGGAGCTGACGGGCTCGGGCGAGTGGGACATCGGCCGGCTGCTGCGGCGCGTGCTGATCTACGTCGCGGTGGCCGAGCTCCTCACGTTCCTCCTCCTGCTGCCCTGGTTCCTGATCGAGTTCGGCGGGGCGGGCGCGGTCTGGTCGGCGCTGTTCCACGCCGTCTCGGCCTTCAACAGCGCCGGATTCGACCTGATGGGCGGCCGGCAGAGCTTCCAGGCGCAGATCGGCGCGCCCTACCCGCTGATCGTGATGGGCGTGGCGGCGTTCCTCGGCAGCCTGTCGTTCGTGACCGTCTTCGACCTGCGGCGCGGCTGGCGGCGCTGGTCGCTCGACACGCGCATGGTCGTGCTGATGATGGCCGGCCTGCTCGTCGGCTGCATGGCGCTCTTCCTCGCCGCCGAGGTGCAGTCGGGCCGCGTGCTCGACGGCCGCACCCCGCTCGAGGCGCTGGTCAACTCCTTCTTCCTCTCGGTCAACCGCACGACGGGGATGTCGGCGGTGGACATGGGCGCCCTGCAGGACGTGACGACCGTCGTGCTGCTGCCGCTGATGTTCATCGGCGGCGCCTCCACCTCGACGGCGAGCGGCATCAAGGTGGGCACGTTCGTCGTGGGGCTGGCGGTGGTCGTGTCGTCGCTGCGGGGCCGGCACCAGGCCGAGCTGTTCGGGCGCGAGATCCCGCACGCCGTCGTGCTGCGGGCGATCGCCGTGGTGCTGCTGGGCATCGTGGCGCTGACCGTCGGCGTCGTGGCGATGATGCTGGCCGAGGACGGCCCCGTGCTGCCGCTGGTCTTCGAGGCGATGTCGGGGCTGGCCAACGTGGGCTGGTCGCAGGGCGTGACGGCGACGCTCTCGGGCGCGGGCACGGCGATCCTGATCGTGCTGATGTTCGTGGGCCGGCTGGCCCCGCTGATGGTCGCGCTGACCGTGCCCGACCGCGGCCAGGCGCGCTACCGCTACCCGGCCGAGGGCGTGCGCATCGGCTGACGGCGGGGGGTTACTCCGGCGCCGCCCAGGGGTCGTAGGAGCCGAAGTTCCAGAGCTGCCCTTCGGGGTCGCGGGCGGCGTAGAGGCGGCCGCCGTAGTCCTGGTCGGCCGGCTCCATGACGATCTCCGCCCCGGCGGCGCGGGCGTGCGCGCAGTGCGCATCGACGTCGGGCACGATCACGTAGGGGGGGCTGGTCAGCGCGCCGGCCGCCTCGGCCGTCACGACCAGCGCGCCGAAGTCGTCGTCGCGGGCCGAGCCGAGCATGATCATGCCGTCGCCCAGGGCCAGTTGCGCGTGCGCGATGCCGCCCTCCCCGTCGGGCACGACGAGGTGGCGCTCGAAGCCGAAGGCGTCGCAGAGGAAGTCGATCATGCGCGGCGCATCGGAGTAGCGAAACGAGGGAATGACCGAGGAGGGCATGTGGGACTTCCCTGGGAGGCGCTAGTCGTGCGGGTCGAGCACGACGACCGGGATCTCGCGCGGGTTGGCGCGCTCCTGGTACTCGTCGTAGGGCGGGTAGATGGCGGCGAGCTGCTTCCAGAGGGCGGCGCGCTCCTCGCCCGAAGCGGTGCGGGCCGTGGCGGCGGTGCGGCGCTCGCGCACCTGCACCCAGACCTCGGGGTTGGCGGCCAGGTTGACGTACCAGGAGGGATGGGCCGGTGCGCCGCCCTTCGAGGCGATGATCACGTAGGCGCCGTCGTAGTCGCCGTAGATCAGGGGCAGCGTGCGCTCGGCGCCGCTGCGCCGGCCGACGGTCAGCAGCAGCAGGGTGGGGTAGGGGCCGTCGCCGTTGGGCGCGACCCAGTCGTGGCCGTCGGCGCCGTTCGAGTCGAGGTAGCGGCGGGTGTGGTCGCGTTGCCAGTCGGGGGCGTCGTCGTTGACGGAGAACGTGGGCATGGGGCCTCCTCGGGAGGAGCGTAGCAGGGGCGGGGGTGGGGGACGCGAAGCGCCCCCGGCGCTAGGCTCGGGGGCGCTGGCGGAAAAAGCCTGAGCGGGAACTTTTCGGGTTTCCTTCCCGCGACGGCCGCCGGGGGTAGCAATCCCCGGCTCCGCCGACACAGCCTAGCACTCGCGCCGGCGGACCCGTGGACGGGCGGGGAGATGCGCACGTCGCCGCGGCTGTTCGGGTAGGGGGTGGTTAGCGCCAGCAGTCGGGCAGGGGCTCGCCGATGCGAGCCTCCTGCCAGCAGCGCGATCGCTCACGCTGCAACGAGGTCGGTTCGTCGTTGTTGAGGCGCAGCATCTCGCACCGCTCCTGCACGCCGGCCGGCGACGTGTAGGTGATGCACGCCTCCAGCACGCCGTTCTGGCCGATGATGCGCAGGAGCGGCCCCTCGCGCGTGAGCACCGTCCACGCCGGCGCCGGCGGCGGTGCCTCGACGGCCTGCCGCTCGAGGGCCTCCATGCGTTCGTGCAGGGCGGTGGTGGCGCCCCAGCGCAGCACGTCTGCCTCGGTCAGCGCCCACAGCGCCGCGAACGCCCCCAGCGCAATGACGCCGATGGCCCCGCCGGCCCACTTCCACCAGCGCATCGATCACCCCTCGCCGTCGCCGGGGCAGTATAGGAGGCGAGGGCGATCGGCGTGGCTACCCGTCCTTCTCATCAGAGTCAGACCGTGGTGGGAACGGAAAGAGCCGCAGGTGCGCCGCAAGGTTGAGCACGAGGGCTGCGTCTTGCTGCTGGGAGTTCTGATTCAGTGGGTACTCCATCAGATCGTGCGCATAATCGTTCCGCAAGTTCAGACCGAAGCGGTTGATCAGCAAGAAGCGCAGCGGGTGAAGCCACTCATCAGGCAAGAACTGGCACAGGTTTCCTAGGATTACGCCAAGAGTCTTCTCGCCACCGAATTGCCGCCCACGGGGCTCTATGTATGTGACTCCGCCGATAGCTCCGAGGATAGATCGAAGGACACCTTCAATTCTCGGCAGAGCGATGTGAATCGACTCATCGTACCGGTCGGCCCAATAGTGATGCAGTGCTCTCGCGAAGACATCAGCTCGATCGGCGTCGATGAGTTCAGTCTGGAAGAGCGCAGCGAGTTCTTCTTGGCTGGGGTTGTACGCCTCATACATTCCACGGAGGGCCATGTGTGCGAGAATCGCGTGACTCTGGGTTGCCATGATGGTGCGTTGTGCGATGGCCCACTTTCTCTTGTCATCGTCGCACTCAAGGTGACGAATTGGGCGATTCCGCTTGCCGAGGATGGCCTGCCGGACATGGCGCAGGATTACGGCTCCCTCGAATTCCGCCTCAGCAGCGGCGGCGATTGAACTGGAGTCTCCCGTGGGAGGCCACCAACGTCCGAAGCGATCGAGAGCAGGACCGATGCCGTCGTGACCAACGATATGATCGATGAGCTTCTCAATCTCAAGTCGCGAGACTTTGGTTTCCACCTCAAACGATTCCATTGGTAGATCGTCTGGATCGATCTGCTCGATCATGCGCCGGATGTCATCCCGCATGTCCGCAGCGGTCTTCGTGGTCTTCGCGAACTCAAGGGCTGTGAGGAGGGCGTGCTGGCGCAGCCATCCGTCATCTTGCTGGTCCGCCCACCAGATCCACAGTTTGGCGCTCTCTTTCCGAAGACGATCGATCTCCTCTTGATCGCCTCGCGCTAGCCTTTCCTGTAGTTGGAAGAGCGCTACTCGGTGATCGGGGAAACTGCCCGCGAAGACCACGTGAGCCTCCTCCAAGCGCGCGTGGAGATCACGTGGACGATCGTCCGCAGGCAGGTCGACGAGCAGCGTGAGGAGACGGATGATCACACCAGGCCGTGGGTCCGGTCCACGGCGCCGGTGCTCCGCTACAAGCTCTTCGGCAGCTAGTTGGCCAACACGCTTCGCGACTCCGGGAACCTTGATTTCACGCGATAGATCGAGCGCCCGGTCGAGGAAGGAGAAGGACTCCAGTCCTTCACAGTGGGGCAACTCCGTCGCCGAGAGGTAGCTGCCAATCGCCGCTATTGCGTGCTCGTGGGGTTTCTCGCCGAAGCGCGTGACCCAGAGCAGGTCACGGAGTCGGGCGACAACGACCGGCGACTGGACGAGTTCCACAAGTTGCCCCCACGCCGCCAGCATGTCGTTCTTCACGTCCCACGTATAAGGGGGAGTCACCCACTCAGCGGTCTCCGCCAGCGGGGCGAATGGGCCGTACGTCTCGCGTCTTTCGCTGCCCGCCTTTAGGAGGGAGTATTCAAGCGCTGCGGCTGCAATGCGGACGACGTCATCGTCGGAGTTGTCGGCCCGCTCCCTGAACTCGGACGCGATCTTGAACGGGTGGCATTGCTCTTCGGCGATCTTGTCAAGCAGCGCTGCGGCTTCGGCGAGGTCCATCGGGCAACTCTCCTTCACATTCAGAAGACGGAGAGTCACGGTATCAACGAGCAACGACCTAGCAACCGTCGAGGTGCCATAAGCGCGCCCAATGATAAGAACGTATGTTTCGTATCTTACACACGGGGCTTCGCCCGCCCCTACCCCCGCTCCAGCGGCGCGAGCGACAGCAGCAGCTTCTTGATCCCCGCCCCGTCGAAGGCGACGGTGATCTCGGTGTCGGCGCGGCCGGAGGACTTGACCGCCACGACAACGCCGGGTCCGAAGGCCCGATGCGTGACGCGCTCGCCGGGGCGCAGGGGGGCCTCGGCGGGGGAGGGCGGCGGTGGCGCGGCGGCGTAGGGGGCGGGCTCCTCGCGCAGACGGCGGCGGGCGGGCGGCGCGTCGGGGTCGGGGTCTACGCCGTCCCAGCGGTGGGGGTCGGGAAGG
>JAPOXB010000148.1 GCA_026707335.1 Chloroflexota bacterium | reverse complement strand
CCACTCGCAGCGACATCCGCAACGTCGCCATCATCGCCCACGTCGATCACGGCAAGACGACGCTCGTCGACGCGCTGCTGCGGCAGTCGGGCGCGCTCGCCGAGCGGCGCGAGGTCCGGGAGCGCGTCATGGACTCGCTCGATCTCGAACGCGAGAAGGGCATCACGATCCTCGCCAAGAACACGGCGATCGAGCACGCCGGCGTCAAGATCAACATCGTGGACACGCCCGGCCACGCTGACTTCGGCGGCGAGGTCGAGCGCGCGCTGACCATGGTCGACGGCGCGCTGCTGCTCGTCGACGCCGCCGAGGGGCCGCTGCCGCAGACCCGCTTCGTGTTGCGCAAGGCGCTGGAACGCGACCTGCCGATCATTGTGGCGATCAACAAGATCGACCGCGCCGACGCGCGCCCAACCGAGGTGCTGGACGAGGTCTTCGAGCTGTTCTTCGACCTGGAGGCGTCGGAGGCGCAGATCGACTTCCCGGTGATCTTCACGAACGCCCGCGCCGGCACGGCCACGCGCGACCTCGCCCGGCGGGGCGCCGACCTGCAACCCCTGCTGGACCTCCTGCTGCGGACGGTCCCCGCCCCCACCTACGCCGACGACCACCCGCTGCAGGCGCGAGTCGCGAACCTCGACGCCTCTCCCTACGTCGGCCGGCTGGCCCTCTGCCGCGTGCACGAGGGCACGATCCGCAAGGGCGCCAACGTCGCCCGGCTGCGCCCGCCGCCGGCGGGGCCGGACGGGGCCGGCGCGGCGGAGGCGCCGGAGAGCGTGAAGATCACGGAGTTGTACGTCTCGCAGGGGCTGGAGCGGGTCGACGCGGAGTCGGCCGGACCGGGCGAGATCATCGCGCTGGCCGGCATCGCCGACATCACGATCGGCGAGACGCTGGCGGACCTCGACGACCCGCGCCCGCTGCCGGCGATCCGCGTCGATGAGCCCACCCTGGCGATGACGATCGGCGTCAACACCTCGCCGCTCGCCGGGCGCGACGGCAGCGAACTGACCGGGCGCCTGCTGCAGAGCCGGCTGCGGGCGGAGGCCGTCGGCAACGTGTCGCTGCGCATCTTGCCCGCCGACCGGCCCGACACCTGGACGGTGCGCGGGCGCGGCGAGCTGCAACTCGCGATCCTCGTGGAGTCGATGCGGCGCGAGGGCTTCGAACTCACCGTCGGCAAGCCCGAAGTCGTCACGCGCCGCGTCGACGGCGCGCTGCACGAGCCCGTGGAGCGGCTGTCCGTCGACCTGCCGGAGGCCTACATGGGCGCGGTGACGCAACTCCTCGCGCCGCGCAAGGGACGCATGGAGCGGATGGTCAACCACGGCAGCGGCCGCGTGCGCCTCGACTTCCTCGTCCCCTCGCGGGGCCTCATCGGCTTCCACACGGCGTTCCTCACGGAGACGCGCGGGACCGGCGTGCTGCATCGCGTCTACGAGGGCTACGCGCCCTGGTACGGGGAGATCCGGGACCGGCCGACCGGCAGCCTGATCGCCGATCGCAGCGGCATGAGCACCGCCTACGCGCTGCTCGGCCTGCAGGAGCGGGGGTCGCTGTTCGTCGGGCCCGGGGTCGCCGTCTACGAGGGCATGATCGTCGGCGAGAACGCTCGCCGGGAGGACATGAACGTCAACCCGACCAAGGAGAAGAAGCAGACCAACGTCCGCTCCTCCACCAAGGAGCTGACCGAGTCGCTGCACGCCGCGCGGCCGCTGTCCCTCGAGCAGGCCCTGGAGTTCGTCGCGGGGGACGAATGCCTGGAAGTCACGCCGCGGCACGTGCGGGCCCGCAAGCTCGTGTTGTCGCAGAACGCACGGGCCCGCGGCCGCGACAAGGCCGGCGTCCGTTAGGGTTCGGTCCACGCTTGCATTTGTCCCGACTACGTGTATAGATTAATCGCGATTAATCTCCCAGCACGTAGCGCAAGGACGAATGCCGATGCCCCGCTCACTCCACCCCCTCGCTCACCGGGCCCGCCTCGGTGCGCCGATCACCGTCTGGCTGCTGATGCTCGCGCTGCTGGGCGCGGGCGCCGTCGTTGCCGCCTGCGGCGGTGACGACGACGCCGCCGACGCCGCCGACGCCGCCGACCCGCAGCTCGTCGCCCGCATCGCCCAGCTCGAGGCGGACCTCGAAGAGGCCCAGTCCACCGCGGCCGACGCCCAGGAGGCCGCCGACGCGGCGGCCGCCGCCGCCGAGGGCGATGCGAGCGCAGCCCAGGACACCGCCGCCGAGCTCGAGGACCGCATCGCCGGTCTCGAGGCGGACCTGCAGGAGGCCCGCGCCGCCGTCACGGCCGCCGCCGCCGAGGAATCGGCCACGATCACGATCTACTCCGGCCGCAAGGAGAGCCTCGTCGGGCCGATCATCGAGCAGTTCGAGGCCGACACCGGCATCAAGGTGCGCGTCCGCTACGGCGGGACGTCGGAGCTGGCCACGGCCCTGCTGGAGGAGGGCGACCGCTCGCCGGCCGACGTGTTCTTCGCGCAGGACGCGGGCGCCCTGGGCGCAATCGAGGCGTCGGGGCTCTTCTCGGCGCTGCCGGGTTCGGTGCTGGACGCCGTCGCGCCCGTCTTCCGCTCCACGACCAACGCCTGGACGGGCGTCTCGGGCCGGGCCCGCGTGCTCGTCTACTCCACCGAGCGGGTCGCCATGGGCGATCTGCCCGGCTCCGTCTTCGACCTGACCGGCCCCGAGTGGACCGGCCGCGTGGGCTGGGCCCCCACCAACGGCTCGTTCCAGGCCTTCGTGACCGCCATGCGCCAGATCGAGGGCGAGGAGCGCACGGCGCAGTGGCTGCGCGACATGCTCGCCAACGGCGTCAACGAGTACCGCAACAACTCGACGCAGGTGCAGGGCGTCGGCGACGGCGAGATCGACATCGGCCTCGTCAACCACTACTACCTGTTCCGCTTCACCAGCGAGGATCCGAACTACCCGGCGGCCAACCACTACACCGACCCCGGGCAGGCGGGCGCGCTGATCAACATCGCCGGCGTCGGCATCCTGGCGACCGCGGAGAACCAGGCGGCCGCCCTGACCTTCGTCGAGTACCTGCTGAGCGACGCCGCGCAGAATTACTTCCGCGACTCCACCTTCGAGTACCCGCTCAACGGTCTGGGGCCGGCGGAGGGCGTGCCGTCCCTGGCCGAGCTTTCCCCACCCTCCCTGGCGCTCACTGACCTGAGCGACCTGGAGGGCACGCTGGAACTGCTGCGCGACGTCGGCGCGCTGCCCTAACGGGCGGGCGTTGGCGCGCCGGCGACACAGCGTCGCCGGCGAGGGATCGGCCGACCGGGGCTCCTGCGGGGCCCCGGTCTCCGTTAACCTGCGCCGCATGACCGCCCGCGAAGCCTACGACCCCGCCCGCCACGGCCGCGACACGCCCCAGGCAACCTTCGGGCCCGAGGTGCTGGTCGATCGTGTGGCGGACGGTCGCATCCACGTGATCACGCTCAACCGGCCGCACCGGCTCAACGCGCTCGGCGGCGGCCTGCGGGCCGCCCTGTACGACGCCTGGACGGACTTCCGCGACGACCCCACCGCGCGCGTCGCGATCCTGACGGGGGCGGGGCGCGCCTTCTCGGCCGGGGCCGACCTGATCGAGGCGGCCGAGCGGCGCGCCGCGGCGGCCCGATCGGAGGCGCCGGGCCCCGAGGCCGACTCGGAGGTCCGCGCCCAGTGGCGCGCGGCGACGACGCTGGCCGAGGGCATGGGCGTCTGGAAGCCCGTCATCGGCGCGATCAACGGGCCGGCCGTCGCGGGCGGGTTCGCCCTGGCCATGCAGGCCGACATCCGCGTCATGGCCGAGGACGCCTGGGTGGGCATCGCCGAGGCGCGCTGGAACATGGGCGGGGCCTCGTGGATGATCCCCGTCACGCGGCAGATCGGGCTGGCCTCGGCGCTGGAGCTGATCCTCTGGGGCGACACCCGCTACGACGCCCAACGCTGCTACGAACTGGGCTGGGTGCAGCGCGTCGTGCCGCCCGACCAGCTGCTGCCCGCGGCGATGGAGTACGCGGAGCGGATGCTGCAGATGGCGCCCCGCGCCGTGCGCAACTTCAAGCAGGCGCTCTACCGCGGCTACTACATGGAGCCGCTGGTCGGCAGCGCCTACGGCGACGCCCTGGAGCAGAACCTGGCGGGCATGCGCGACTCGATCGAGGGGCCGCGCGCCTTCTCGGAGAAGCGCGCGCCGCACTTCACTGACACGTAGCCCGCCGCCCGGCGCCGCCCGACGCCGAAGCGTCTAGTGCTGCACGACGGTGCCGCCGTCGACGTTGATCGACTGCCCCGTCGTCCACGCCCCCTGGTCGCTGCAGAGGAACAGCGTCATCGCCGAGATGTCGCTGCCCTCGCCGGCGCGGCCCATGGGGATGCGCGTGCGGATCATCTCGTCCCAGACCTCGCCGCGGCCCAGGTCATCCATGCGGAACGTGTCGATGATGCCCGGGCAGATCGCGTTGACGCGGATGCCGTACTTGCCCACCTCCTGCGCCATGCAGGCCGTGAGCGCCTGGATGCCGGCCTTGCTCGACGCGTAGGCCGACGTGTCGGGCGGCAGGATCTTGCCCGCGATCGAGGAGATGTTGATGATCGCGCCGCCCTCGCCCTGGGCGATCAGGCGCTGCCCGAACGTGCGCGACATCAGGAACGAGCCGATGAGGTTCGTCTCGATCACATTGCGCCAGACGTCGATGTCGACCTCCGTGACCGGCTTGCGATCCTCCCCGCGCGCGGCGCCGGCGTTGTTGACGACGAAGTCGACCCGGCCAAAGTGCGCCATCGTCTGGTCGGCCAGGGCCTCGATCGCCGACGGGTCGCGCACGTCGCTGACGACGGCCAGCGCCTGCGCCCCGGCCGCCTCGACCTCCTCCGCGACCGAGGCGATGTCGCGCCAGCCAGCAGCCTGCTCATCGTCGGGGTAGCGGGAGGGGTCGCGCCCCGTGCCCGTGAGCACGACGTTGCAGCCCGCCTTGGCCAGATCGACCGCGATGGGCCGGCCGATGCTGCGCATCCGCCCCGCGCCCGTCACGACCGCCACCTTGCCGTCGAGTCCCGTCAGCACTGCGTCGCCCATCGGTCGTCCCTTCGCTTGCCTTGCGCGCCGGCGTGGGGGGGCGCGTCGCGGGGGAGGGTAGCCGCTCCCGCCGCGGGGGACACCCTCGCCCCGACCTCACCCCCCTTCGGCGCCGCTCAGGACAGGCCTGTCCCCCGTGCGGGGTGAGCCGGTCACGTCCGTGGTGAGCCGGGCCCGTTCGTGGTGAGCCTGTCGAACCACGCGGCCGGCCCTTCGACAAGCTCAGGGCGAACG
>JAPOXB010000218.1 GCA_026707335.1 Chloroflexota bacterium | reverse complement strand
GGTCGTACCACTCGCGCAAGAGCAACGCCTTGACCATCAGCAGCGGCGGATAGGCGGGCCGCCCCCGCGGCGCGTCGTAGATCACCGAGACGATCGCCGCCAGCGGCGCCCAGTCGACCTGCGCCGCGATCCGCTCCAACTGCGCGTTGCGCCCCAACCGCTCCGGCGCCAGGGCCTCCAGGAACGTCTCGCCACCGGACTCGCGATGCATGGCCATCCCCCTTGCACGACCCTCGGCCGCTCCCATGATCCCACATCCACCGATTTACGCGCAGGTCTCCTCAAGCGGGCCGGCACGCCCGACGACATCGCCTACGCGGCGGTCTATCTGGCGTCCGACGAGAGCCCCCACACGACCGGGGAGAACCTCGTCGTCGACACCGGGATCACGCTCGGCCGCGGCGCGAAGCAGCAGGCGGAACGCGGCGCCGCGATGCAGCGGGTGATCTCCGGGGAGTAGGAGCCGCGAATGTCCAGTCCACTGGAACAGCGCCCCTTCGGCCGGACCGGTGAGCGCGTGACCGTGATCGGTCTGGGCGGCGCCGCCCTGTACAAGCACTCCTACGAACTCGGCCTGGCGACCGTCAAGCACGCGCTCGACCTGGGCGTCAACTACTTCGACACCTCTCCCGCCTACGGCCGGGCGGACGAGGCCGGCCGTTGGTCCGAGCGGGGGATGTCGCAGCTGATCATGGGCGAGGGGCTCGAGGGGACCAGCAGACCGCATCTCCTCGCGACCAAGCTCGTGAACTACACGACGGAGGTGCGCCACGCGATCAGCCGCGCCCCGAATGGGACGCGGCCGCTCGGTTGGCGCACGCTGGACGACTGCCGCGCCCAACTCCAGGACAACCTGCGGGCGCTGCGCCGCGACCGGGTCGACGTCCTGCTGGGGCACAGCATTCAGGCGGCGAGGGCCTGGATCCCTGAAACCGACCCGCGGGACGATGGCCAGCTCCTCGACCTCGATGCGGAGATCGACTTCGGGAACACCCCCCTCGTGCAGACGCTGCGCGAAGCGAAGGCGCAGGGGACGTGCCGCTACATCGGCCTCAGCGGCGACGAGTCGACGATCTTCGCGCACGTCCTGAACCGCGTCGCGCTGGACATGTGCCTGTCGGCCGGCGAGTACACGCTCCTCGACCGTCGCTCCCCGCGGATCGTGGCGCCGGTCGTCCGGGCGCAGGGGATCGCCTACGTCGTGGGGGGCATCTTCCGCGGCGCGGGTCCGGCCGCGCCGGGCGAAGCCTCGCCGTTTCAACTCGGCCGCGCGGGCGCCCTCTCTCAGGTCGGATCGGCATTCGCGGACGCGCGCCTCATCCAGCTGGCCAAGACGACGGGGATCTCGATCGCGGCGTTGACGGTGCGCTTCCTGCTCGCGGACCGCGACGTGGCGACCATCCTCGTCGGCGCGTCCACGCCCGAGGAACTCGAGGAGAGCGTCGTGGCGGCGCAGGCCGGGCCGCTGCCGCCCGACATTCATCAGACCGTTGCAGCGCTGTCGCCATAGACCGGCGCAGGAGAGCACGGCAGGGAACGCAGACACGAAAGAGGTGCGTGATGTTCAAGCGGCTTGACCACATCGGCGTCGGAACGGCGGATGCCGAGCGGTTCCTCGACTTCTACGTCGGGGTCCTGGGCTTCGAGGTGCGCGAGCGATGGGACGCCAAGCCCGGTGGGGGATCGTCGCAGGTGGCTGGGCTGGCCAATCTCACCCTCGGCGACGGCGCGGTGATCGAGATGTTCTCGATCCAGTCGGACGAGGCCGATCCCACCTACAACGGGCCGCCGTTCCGGCCGGGCCTGCGCAACATGTGCATCGAGGCCGAGGACTTCGACGCGGCGGTGGAGTACCTCACCAGCAAGGGCATCGAAATCCACCGGGCGCACCCGTCGAATCCGGCCTGCTGGATCGAGGACCCGGACGGCAACATGCTCGTCATCTTCCCGTCGTTCGTGTACGACAACTACAAGAAGATGGCCGAGCAGGCGTCCGAGTCGGACGCATCGGAGTAGCAGTCGCGGCGCCGTGCCGTTGCCACGCTGACCGGGCGTCGGCCCGGCGAGCGCGGGAGACGGGATTCGAACCCGCGCCCCTGACGGCCGGCCGTGACCGAGAAGCGGCTGCGGGAAGTCAAGTGGGGATAGTCCCGGCTGGGGGTCGTCGCTCCGACCCCCGCCTCCCCCTAGCCGATGTCCAACGTGGCGCCCAACTCGCGCAGCCGCCGCCGGCGCAGGTTGTAGTCGGGGATCGCCTGCCCCACGAGGCTCCAGTACGCCGCGTCGTGCGCCCGCACCCGCAGGTGCGCGAGTTCGTGCGCCACGATGTAGTCCACGATCGCCGGCGGCGCCATGATCGCGCGCCAGTTGAAGCGCAGCGTGCCGTCGGGCGCGCAACTGCCCCAGCGGCGGCGCTGGTCGCGGATGAGGACCGCGGACGGCCGCACTCCCATCAGCCCCGCCATCCGCTCGACACGAGGCGGGAGCTTCGCTGCGGCCCGTTCGCGGTACCACGCCTCGAAGGCCGACCGCACGGCCGCGCTGCGCTCCTCCCCTTCGAGCGCCCGCGGGACGTCGACATCGAACTGCCAGTGGTGGAAATGCACCGACACGCGGTCGGCATCACCGCGACGCACGGTGAGCGGCACCGACCGCCCCAGGTACGGCAGCGACTCCCCACTCACGAAACGCCGCGGCGGCGGCGCCGAGGCGGCCGCGCCGTCGTGGCGGATGATCCAGCCCGCGCGCCGGCGCACCGTGGCCTCGATCTGCGCCGCGGGGGTGTCGGCCGGGGCGGCCACTCGCACCGAGCCCGGCTGGTCCACCGTGACCTCGATCGTCTTGCGCCGCTTGCGGCTGCGGACGACCTGATAGTGGATGCGGCTATCGCCGAAGCCGATCGTCCCCCGCTCGCTCATCTGAGCCGCAGCCTCGCCACCTCGATGACCCGCCCGGCGACCTCGTCCAGCTCGTCCTCCCCGTGGCGGTCGACGTCGCGCAGCAGCCGCTTGATGTCGCGCCGCATCTCGCGCTGGACGTCGAGGTTCTCCTGCCAGTCGATGATCGAGCGGTGCCGGTCGAAGATCGCATCGATGTCCTTGGCGGCTTCCTTCAGCGCCCCATCGAGCGGGGTGACGTAGATCCCGCTCTCCTCGGCGACGTGGCGCGCGCCCCCGCCGCCCGCGTCGTTGGCGACCTTCCCGGCGAGGAGCCCGTAGACGGCGAAGGAGACCGGCGTCAGTCCGTGCTCCTTCGCGATCGCCTCCTCCCGGCGGATCTCGTTCCCCAGCGCCGCCATCCGCCGGCCGCTCTCCGCCGCATCGATCACCTTGGCGCGCCACTCCCGGATGATCCGCTCCAGCGCCTCCGACAGCCGCTCGTAGAACGCCGGGTTCTCCCCCACCCGCTCCTTGATCTGCGCCCGCAGCGCGTGCTCCATCAGCGACGCCCGCGCCTCGTCGTGCGGCAGCGACGCGATCTTGCCCTCGAAGTCCTGGTCGAGGATCGAGACGGGCGCCATCAGGGCGCGCACCTGCGCGTCGATGCGCGAGTCGAGCAACTGCTTCACCTTCGCCCCGATGGCCGTCCAATCGACCGACGCATCCTCCCGCAGGAACTGGGCCCGGACGTACGACCGGATCACGGTCAGCCGGCGCAGCCGGTCGAGGTAGGCCAGCGCCGCCGGGTCGGGCAGGAAGCGGTCCATCAGCGTGGCGAAATCGCGGTAGTCGCGGTCGAAGCGCTCGTAGGCGTCCCGCTTGAAGTCGCCGTCCGTGCCGGCGTCGGCGGCGAAGCGCCCCGCGCACGTCGGGGCGTCGCCCAGGTCGAGGCCGTGGAAGTACGACTCCGCCGCGTCGGCGGCGGCCTGGATGACGGGGCCGGGATCCTCCGGCAGCTCGGTCAGCGCCTCCGCGACGTCGCCGCGCGCGAAGATGGCCAGCGCGCTCTCCAACTCCCGCGACACGCCGTGGTAGTCCACCACCAAGCCGAACGTCTTCTCCGTCGTCACGCCGTCCGCCGTGTGCGTGAACGGCCGGTTGACCCGTGCGATCGCCTGCAGCAGCGTGTGGTCGCGGATCGAGCGGTCGAGGTAGAGCACCTGCTCGACCGGCGCGTCGAAGCCCGTGATCAGCTTGTCGACCACGACCAGCACCTCGGGCGCGCCGCCCGGCTCGACGAAGTCCGCCACGATCTCCGGCTCGTTCAGGTCGCGGGCCGCGTCGAACTCGGGGCCGTCGTTGTGGCTCGTCGTGATGATCGGGTAGGCCGCCAGCCCGAAGTCCCTCAGGTGCTCCGCGTAGCGCAGCGCCGCCGCCCGGCTCGGCGTCACGACCTGCGCCTTGAAGCCGTTGGGCCGCACCTTCCCCTTGTAGTGCTCCGCGATGTCGAGCGCGATCTGCTCGATCCGCTTCGCCGCCTCGGCGATCCGCTCCTTGTTGGCGTAGCGGCGCCGGGCCTCCGCCCGCGTCTCCTCGGTCTCGTCCGCGAACAGCGCCTCGAACAGCCGGTCGAGCGTCTCGGGCCCCTCGACGTGCAGCTCCGGCAGCCGCGCCTCGTAGTGGATGGGCACCGTCGCCCCGTCGGCGACCGACTGCGGGATCGTGTAGGCGTCGATCAACTCCCCGAAGACCCCCAGCGTCGTGCGCCGGAAGCCGTCATCGATCGGCGTGCCGGTGAAGCCGACGAACGTGGCGTTGGGCAGCGCGGCGCGCATCTTCGCCGCCAGCCGGCCGTACTGCGTGCGGTGCGCCTCGTCGACCATCACGACCACGTTGTCGGCGGCGTTGAGGGGCTCCGGCGTCCGCGCCGGCGCGTCGAGCACCTCCTCGAACTTCTGGATGGTGGTCATGATCGTGCGGCCGTTGTTCGTGCCCAGCAGCGCGCGCAGCTGCTTCGTGTCGCGGGCGCGCTCGGGCTCAAGCGCCGCCGCCGCGCGGAACGTGCGCGTGATCTGACGGTCGAGTTGCGTGCGGTCCGTCACCACGACGATCGTGGGGTTGCGCAGGCCCGGCGAGCGCCGCAGCTGCGTCGCCAGCCAGAGCATCGTCAGCGACTTGCCCGAGCCCTGCGTGTGCCACACCACGCCGCCCCGCTCGGCCGGCGCCCGGCCGGCCAGGATGCGCGCGACGGCGTGGCGCACCGCCCGGTACTGCTGATAGCGCGGCAGCTTCTTGACCAGCCGCCCGCGGTCGTGCTCGAAGACGACGAAGTCGCGCAGGACGTCCAGCAGCACGACCGGGTTGAGCAGCCCCGCGATGAGCCGCGCCTGCCCCTCGGGCGGCGTGCCCAGGCGGCGCTCGAAGTCCTCCTCCGCGAACGGCTCGACCGAGCGCCAGCCCGCGTAGTGGTTCTCCGCCGCGCCCAGCGACCCGTAGGCCGCATCGGCGCCGCACAGCGCGACGCACAGCAGGTTCGCGTCGAACAGCGCCGGCGCGCCCGCCC
>JAPOXB010000167.1 GCA_026707335.1 Chloroflexota bacterium | reverse complement strand
GGGTGGACCCTTCGGTTCGCTCAGCAACCTCAACACGTACTCCATCCAGAAGCGCAGGGCCACGTGAGGCCCCGCCTTCCGGATGGATCGGTCGGCCCCCGGCGGCCGCCTTGCTGATGGCGGTCGTTCGGGGGTGAGGGCCCCTGCGACTCGCCAGGGGCGCGCCGCGCCCCCTAGACTCGGGCGGCGGGACAAGGGGGAAGCGATGGCCGTCGCCGAGTTCAGAGTCGATAGCTACAAGTTCGTGCCGCGGAACTGGCGCGCCGGCATGGAGTCGGCGCCGATGAAGACCGACACCACGGTCTGGACCGGCATGACGACGCCGCTGCCCGAGGCGACGATCGCGCTGCTCACCACGGCCGGGCTCTACCTGCCCGCCTCGCAGGAGTCGTACGACCTGGACCGGGAGCGGCGCGAGCCGACCTGGGGCGACCCCACTTACCGCGTGGTCCCGCGCGGCGCGCGGCAGGCCGAGATGGCCTTCGCGCACCTGCACATCAACACCCGCGACCACTACCAGGACTTCAACATCGCGCTGCCGCTCGACCGCTTCGCGGAGTTCGAGGCGGAGGGCCGCATCGGCCGGCTGGCCGACGAGCACTACAGCGTGATGGGCTACCGGTCGGACGACGGCGCGGGCTGGCGGCAGGACACCCTGCCCGCGATCACGCGGAGGCTGAAGCAGGCCCGCGTCGACGCGCTGGTGCTCGCGCCCGCTTGACCGGCCTGCTGCAACAACGTGTCCGTGCTGGCACGTTTCGTCGAAGAGGCCGGCATCCCCACCGTCGTCGTGACGATGATGCCCGACGCCGCCCGGCGCTGGCGCGCGCCGCGCGTGGTGGGGGTCGAGTTCCCCTTCGGGCACGCCTTCGGGATGCCCGGCGACGCGGCGATGCAGCGCAGCGTCGCCGAGCACGCGCTGCGGGCGCTGGCCGAGGCGACGGCGCCCGAGTACCGCCTCGACGTCCCCATCGAGTGGCCCGTCGATACGAAGACCGCCTATCGCGACTGGCAGCCGCTGGTGGCGAGCCCCGGCGTCGCGATGCTCAAGAAGCGCGGCAAGGACGCCGTCGCGCGCGCCGCCGCGACGGGGGAAGTCGACGAGCCCGCCTCGTGACGCAGGGCGCGATCGTCGATCGCCTGCTGGAGGCCTGGCGCAGCGGCCGCCTGGACGACGCCGATCTGCCCGCCGCCGGCCTCGGCCTGGACGACGGCCTCGCGCTGCAACTGGAGCTGCTGGAGCGGCTGCGGGCGCAGGGCGAGCAACTCGGCGGCTGGAAGGTGGGGCTGACGTCGGGCACGGCGCTCGACCGCATGGGGCCCGGCTTCCGGCCCTTCGGCTTCATCCTGGCCGACCGCATCTTCGCGTCGGGCGATCGCGCGCCGCTGGCGGGCGGGCCGGACAGCGTCGAGGGCGAGCTCTGCTTCCGCCTGGGCGAGCACGTCGCGGGGGCGGATGTCACGCCCGACGACGTCCGCCGCGCCGTCTGCGCGCCGGGCGGGGCCGTGGCGGCCGGCCTGGAGTTGAACGATCGCGGCCGCTACACGGGGGACGTCGCGGCGCTGAGCATCGCCGCCAACATGACCAACTGGGGCATCGTCGTGGGCGACGCGATCAGTCCCGTCCCGGCCGGCCTCGACCTCGACGACCTGCGCGTCGACCTGCGCCATGACGGCCGCGAGGTCGGCAGCCAGGGCGCGCGCGGCCACATCGACGACCACTTCCTCTCGCTCAGCCGCCTGGTGCGCCAGCTGGCCCGCTTCGACGTCGGACTGGAGGCCGGGCAGCACGTGATCACGGGCGCGTTCGTGCGCACCCGCGTGACCGGCCCCACCCGCGTCGAGGCGGAGTTCAGCGGCATCGGTCGCGCCGCCATCGAAATCGGCTAGCCGCCGCACGCCCGCCCCCCGTTCGGGAACCCCGGCCCCACCGGCGGCGTCCTGCCGGAGAGGGCCGGGCGTCGCCGCGCCGCATGCTCCCGCCCGCCCCGCGAGAGGAGTCCCATGCGCACGCCGTTCCACGCCACCCCGCCCACGCCCGACTTCCAGCCGCCCCGCTCGGCCCACTCGCCCGCCGGGGAGCGGCCGGCGCCCCGCCATCCCGGCCTCAGCCCCATCCGTCACGCCGATGGCGGCATCGGCGCACGGAGCAGCGAGACCAGCAGGACCGACAAGGAGGAGAGTTCCATGCCCTATGACGCCGATGTCGTCGCGGCGCCCCGCGCCACCCGCCCCGACGCCCCCACCCCCGACGAGCGCCGTCCCGCGGCTGAGGCCACGTTCCTCGACCGGCACACGACCATCGAGGGGACGCTGCGCTCCGCCAAGGACCTGCGCATCGAGGGTCGCGTGGAGGGCGACGTCGTCTGCGAGGGCAAGCTGACCATCGCCGAGGGCGCGGTCGTGCAGGCGCGCATCGAGGCGGCCGACGTGCTCATCTCGGGCAGCGTCGAGGGCGACGTGCACAGCCACGGCTCGTTCAGCTTGCAGCCCAGCGCCGTCATCCGCGGCTCCGCCACCGCCGCCCGCATCACGATTGAGGACGGCGCGAGCTACGAGGGCGAACTGCACATGGCCAGCGGCCCGCCCCGGACGCCCGACACGGCCCCGACGCCGCTGGAGGGCGTCATCGCCGGACGCGCCGAGGAGCCCGCGGCCGGCAGCGGCAACGGCAGCCGGCGCGGCTAGACGACGCGCGCCTCGCGCAGCGCGGCGATCTCGTCCCCGTCGTAGCCCAGTTCGTCCAGGATCTCGTCGGTGTGCTCGCCCAGCAGCGGCGCCCGGCCCTGGGGATGGGCCGGCGTGGCCGACAGCTCCATCGGCGAGTTCGCGATGGGGGCGGCGATCGGCGCGCTGGGGTAGTCGATCGCGCCCAGGATGCCGCTGGCCTGGATGTGCGCGTCGTCGAGGGCCTGCTGGGGCGAGTAGACCGGCCCCGCCGGGATGCGCGCCGCCTCCAGGTCCGAGAGCGCCTCCGCCGTCGTCCGCTCGGCGAACCAGGGCGCCATCATCGCGCTGAGCGTCTCGCCGTGCTCGCCGCGCAGCAGGTCGTCGGCGAAGCGCGGGTCGGTCAGCAGCGACGGGTCGTCGAGCAGCGCGGCCACCCGTTCGAACAGCGGCTGCCCCGTGACCGCGATCAGCACCCAGCCGTCGCGCGTCTGGAAGATGTCGGACGGGCCGGCGGTCTGCCCCCGGTTGCCGCTGCCCACCCGGTCGGGCCGCCGCAGCCGCTGCTCGATCAGGGCGGGGTTGTTGACCGTCAGCGAGGTGCGCAGCAGCGACGCCTCCACGCGCTGTCCGCCCCGGCCCTGCTCGCGCGCGAGCAGCGCCGCCACGATGCCCAGCGCCGAGGAGGTCGCCGTGTTGAAGTCGACGTACGGCACCCAGGCCCGCATGGGCTCGTCGGCGTGGCCCGTGAGGTAGGCGTTGCCCGACATCGCCTGCGCGATGCCGTCGAAGCCGACCTTGTTCGCCCAGGGCCCCCGCGTCCCCAGCGCCGACACCGTGCAGAGGATGATCTCGGGCCGGATGGCGCGCAGCGTGTCGTAGTCGAGGCCCATGCGCGCGATCGTGTCGGGCGGCAGGTTGGCGATCACGACGTCGGCCGTCGCCACCAGGCGGCGCACGACCTCGCGCCCCTCGGGCTTCATGGGGTTCAGCGTCAGGCCGCGCTTGCCGCGGTTGCACTGCAGGAACATCGCCCCGGCCCCGTTCTCCGTGACCGGCTGCACCCATCGGTCCTCGCTGCCGCGCAGCTTCTCGATGCGGATCACGTCGGCGCCGAGGTCGGCCAGCAGCGCGGCGCAGAACGGCCCCGCGATGTAGCGGCCGAAGTCGAGCACGCGCACGCCCGCCAGCACGCCGGGGGCGTCGCCCGTGTTCTCTGCCATCGCGTCCTCCTTCCGCGCGCCGATGCGCGGGATGATGGGGTTGGCAGGCAGGGTAGCGGCCCGGCGGGCATGGGGCAGGAGGCGGCGCGCAGGGCCGAGTCGGCTATCATCCCAGCGACGCACGCACGCGCGGCCCGCGAGCGCGCCCGGAGCAAGGAGACCGCCAATGACCTCGATGTACGACCCCACCCCCAGTAACGCCCCCGACCACCCCGCCCGCTACGAGGCCGGCGGCGGCGTCGCCACGATCACGCTGAACCGCCCGGAGACGCTGAACGCGATGAACGGGCCGCTGATGTGGGCCGTCCGCGCCGGGCTGATCGCGGCCAACAACGACCCCGACGTCCGCGTCGTCATCCTGACCGGCGCGGGGCGCGGCTTCTCCTCGGGCGGGGACCTGAAGGCGGGCGGCGCCAGCCTGGGCGAAGGACCGCCGGAAGCCAGGATCAGCGTCCTGCGCATGCTCATGCAGACCTCGCAGATGCTGCGCGAGATGCCCAAGATCACGATTGCCGCGATCAACGGCGCCTGCGCGGGGGCGGGCCTCTCCTGGGCCTGCGCCGCCGACCTCCGCTACGCGGGGGAGTCGGCGAAGTTCCTCTCGGCCTTCGGGACCGCGGGGCTGTCGGGCGACTTCGGCGGCACGTGGACGCTGCCGCGCATCGTGGGGCCGGCCAAGGCGCGGGAGTTGTATCTGCTGGGCGACATCATCGACGCGCAGGAGGCGCTGCGGCTGCACCTCGTGTCGGGCGTCTTCCCCGACGACGAGCTGATGGACCGCGTGCGGGGGATCGCGCAGCGGCTGCACGACCGCGCCCCCGTCGCGCTGCGCGGGATCAAGCGCAACCTCAACGACGGCGACCGCGTGTCGTTCTCCGAGCTGCTCGACCTCGAGGCCGACCGGCACGTGCGCAGCGGCGAGTCGGAGGACCAGAAGGAGGCCGTCGCCGCCTTCTTCGAGCGGCGGACGCCGCACTTCAAGAATCGCTGATCCCGCGCCTCGCAGCCCGTTTCGGGAAGGGAGGATCGCCCGTGCAGTTCAACGACACACCGGCCATGGCCGCGTTCCGCGACGAGGTGCGCGCCTTCATCGACGCCGAACAGCCCGACTACTTCCGCGACGGCGGCGAGATCGAGGATCCCTACTTCGGGGAGGGCAGCCCGCCCTTCCGGGAGGCCTTCCTGGAGTGGCGCCGGCGCATCGCCAAGCACGGCTGGATCGCGCCGGCCTGGCCCAAGGCGTACGGCGGCGCCGGCCTGGGCGTGCTGGAGCAGTTCGTGCTCAACGAGGAGTTCGCCAGGAACCGCGTGCCGCGCGTCGGCACCGACTCGGGCGTGATGATGGCGGGGCCGACGATCATCGCCCACGGCAGCGAGCAGCAGCAGCGCGAGCACCTCTCGGCCATCCTGACCGGCGAGACGATCTGGTGTCAGGGCTTCAGCGAGCCCGGCTCCGGCTCCGACCTCGCCTCGCTGCAGACGCGCGCCGTCCGCGACGGGGACGACTACGTGATCAACGGCCAGAAGATCTGGACCTCCGGCGCGCGCCTGGCCAACTGGATGTTCGCCCTGGTGCGCACCGACCCCGACGCGCCCAAGCATCGCGGCATCACCTATCTCGTCCTGCCGATGGACTCGCCGGGCATCACCGTGCGGCCCATCAGCCAGATGAGCGGCGGCTCGGGCTTCAACGAGGTTTACTTCGAGGACGTGCGCGTGCCGGTGGGCAATCGCATCGGCGAGGAGAACCGCGGCTGGTACGTGGGCGTCACCACGCTCGACTTCG
>JAPOXB010000123.1 GCA_026707335.1 Chloroflexota bacterium | reverse complement strand
GGACAGGACGAGCCGTCCAGGGGGCGACGCGGACGGGTCGCAAGATCGCCGCGAAAAACAATTCGGGGAGTGAAAAAACAGTCCAGCGGGGAGCCGCCCGCGTGTCGACCGCGCGGCGGGCAAAAGAACCCGCGCGGTGAGAAAACAGTCAGAGAGGGGCCGGCCGACTGTCGGCCGCGCGGCGGGCGAAAAAAACGCGCGCGGACCGTACCTCACCCCCGAGCCCCCGCTCCATCGCCGAGCAATGGAGAGGGGGGACCGGAAGAAAAACCCCCAGGCGCCCGCATTCGCGTTCCCCCTCTCCGTCGTCCAGATGGAGAGGGGGACAGGGCGTGAGGTTCGGGCGGAGAGGGGGACAGGGCGTGAGGTACCTAGGCGCTGCGCAGCAGGATGCTCTGCAGGATGCTGAGGCCGATCAGCAGCACCATCGGCGAGAGGTCGATCATGCCGATCGTCAGGTAGCGGCGCATCGGCGCCAGCACGGGCTCCGTCACGTCGATGAGGAACTTCACGATCGGGTTGCTGTAGTCGAGCGGCTTGTTGGTGATCAGCGGGATCCAGCTCATGATCACCCGCGCGAGCACGATGAAGAAGAACACCTGCAGGACGACGGCCGCCAGCCCGATCGCGCTCATGCTTCGCCCAGCTCCCGCGTGCGCCGGTAGGCGGCGATGATCGCCTCCATCGTGCCGGCGCGCACACCCTTCTCCTCCATCGCCCGCAGCCCCTCCGCGGTCGTGCCGCCGGGCGAGGTCACCATGTCGCGCAGCACGGCCGGATGCAAGCCCGACTCCTGCGCGAAGGCGGCCGAGCCCAGCGCCGTCTGGTAGACCAACTCCGTCGCCGTCTCGCGCCGCATGCCTATCTGGACCGCCCCGTCGATCAGTGACTCCAGGAAGAGGAAAAAAAAGCCGGGCCCCGAGCCGCTGACCGCCGTCGCCATGTCGATGTGGCGCTCGTCGGGCACGAGGATCGCCCGGCCCAGCGTGTCGAGCATGCGCCCGACCAGCTCCCGCTGCGCCTCGGTCACCTCCGGCGACGGCGTCCAGGCCGTCAGCCCCTGGCCGATCTGGGCCGGCGTGTTCGGCATCGCCCTCACGACCGCCCGGTGCCCCAGGCGCTCGCGCAGCGTGCGCATCGTCACGCCGGCCATGATCGAGACGACCAGCTGCTCGGGCAGGATCAGCCCCTGCAGGGCGCCGCCCACGGCCGGGAAGTCCTGCGGCTTGACGGCCAGCACGACGACCGGCGCGCCGTCGGCGGCGGCGACGGCGTCGCCCGTCGCGGCGACGCCCAGATCCCGCTGCAGCGTCTCGCGGCGGGGGGCGGCGACCTCGCAGACGGCGATCGCGCCGGCCGCGGCCAGCCCGCCGCCGATCAGCGAGCGGCAGATCGTCTGCCCCATCACGCCGCCGCCGACGACGCAGAACGCCTTGTCGGTCATTGTCAGGTCGGGCATGGCCGTCTCCGTCCCGCCCTAGGCGCGGCGATCACCGAAGATCGCCCGGCCCAGCCGGACCATCGTCGCGCCCTCCGCGATCGCGACCTGGAAATCATCGCTCATCCCCATACTCAGGTGGCCTGGGCCCAGCCGGTCCGCCTCGGCGTCGCGCAGGCGGCGCAACTCGCGGAAGACCGGCCGCACCGACTCCGCCTCCGCCGCCAGCGGCCCGACGGTCATCAGCCCCACGACGTCCAGCTTGGCCAGCGGCGCGATCGCGGTCAGCGCCGGCCCCACCTCGTCGGGGGCGAAGCCGTGCTTGCTCGCCTCTCCCGCGACGTTCACCTCCAGGAGCACCGGCGTGGGATGGGGCAGGCGTCGCTCCAGCGCGGCCGCGATCCGCAGCGAATCGACGCTCTCGATCATATCAAAGGCCCAGCCGTGCTTCGCCTTGTTGGTCTGCAGGTGGCCGACCAGGTGGAAGCGGGGCGCCGACGCGCCGGGGTCCGGCGCCGCGGCCAGCGCCTCGATCTTGGGCAGCGCCTCCTGCACCCTGTTCTCGCCGAAGACGCACTGCCCGGCCGCCATCGCCGCCCGCAGCGCCGCGACGGGGAAGGTCTTGGAGACCGCCACCAGTTCGATGCCGGCCGGATCGCGCCCGGCCGCCTCCGCCGCCGCGGCGATGCGCGCTCGCGCCGTCGCGAGATTGCCCGCGACGTGATCCCACTCCCGCGACGACGAGTCCTGGGGCATCGCGCCTAGCAGACGCCGCAGAGCTTGCAGCCGATCTCGGGCGGGGGGCAGGCGATGGTGAACTTCGATCGCAGGTGCTTGTCCCACTCCCGATTAAAAAATCGGGCCGTGATGCCGGTGTCGACGCCGCTCCAGGGCATCGGCCCCTCGCCCCAGGGCAGCGGCCCGTCGAGGCCCCAGTCCGCCGCCGCCCGCATCCAGGAGGCGCGCGAGTTGTCGGGCATCGAGAGGATCGCCGAGGTGAGGCGGCGGTCGGCCCGCGAGCAGATGTCGTCGATCCGGGCCCAGGCCGGGCTGTCGCCCCGCAGCACGACACCCGTGCCCTTGAAGGCGTCGCGCAGCATCCGCAAGCGCCCGTCGACCACGCGCGCGTCGGTTTGCGGCAGGTGCTGGTAGGCGGTCGCCGGCTTGGGCACCAGCGGCCCGACGCTCATCACCAGCTCCGTGCCGTGCCCGGCCGCGTCGAGGCGCTCCTTCATCTCGCGCCCCAGCCGGGCCATCTCCGCGACGTCCTCGTCCTCCTCCTCGGGCAGGCCGACCATGAAGTAGCACTTCATGCGCCGCATGCCCGCCGCCCCCACCTTCTCGGCCGCCTCGAGGATCTGGTCGTGCCCGACGGCCTTGTTGATCTTGGTGCGCAGGCGCTCGCTGCCGGCCTCCGGGGCGACGGTCACTGTGCGCGTGCCGCCCTCGCTGAGCACGCCCAGCAGCGCCGGCGAGAGGTTGTCGACCCGCAGCGAACTCACCGACACCTGCGCGCCGCGCCGGGCCGCCTCGACGGCCAGCTCGGGCAGGTCGGGGTGATCGGCGACAGCCGCGCCCAGCAGCCCCACGCGCGGCGACGACTCGAGCCCGCGCTCCACCTGATCGAGCAGGCCTTCCAGCGGCCGGTAGCGCGGCGGACGGAAGACGTACCCCGCGATGCAGAAGCGGCAGCCGCGGCCGCAGCCACGCGCCGCCTCGATCAGCGTCATGTTCGACAGCTCGGTGTCGTCCGTCAGCACGGCCGACATCGCCTCGGTCTCGCCGATCTCACGCACCCACTGCCGCTCGACGCCGCCCGGCGCGCCCAGCGCCGGCACGAACACGCCCGGCACCGTCGCCAGCGCCGCCAGCAAGTCGTCGCGGTTGCCTTCGATGCCCTCGCGGATCGTTTCGACGAGCTGGTCGAGGATCGGCTCCACCTCGCCGATGACGAAGGCGTCGAAGCAGTCCGACAGCGGCATCGGATTCGTGATCACGGCCGCGCCGCCGGCGATGACCAGCGGGTGGCGCTCGTCGCGGTGCGCCGCCAGGGCGGGCAGCCCCGCCGCCTGCAGCGACCGCACGACGTGGTAGTAGTCGATCTCGTAGGTCAGCGTGTAGGCCACGACCGGGAAGTCGGCGAGCGGTCGCTGCGACTCGATCGTCACGACCGTGTCGGCCCTCTCGCCGGCCGGCGGCGGGTCGTAGAAGGCGCGCTCGCAGACGACGTCGGGCTTCGCGTTGAGCAGCCGGTAGATCACCTGCAGGCCCAGGTTGGACATGCCGATGCGGTAGCTGTTCGGGTAGACCAGCGCGAAGGGCAGCCGCCCGCCCCAGTCCTTGCGCACGGCGCCACGCTCCCGCGACAGCCGGGCCCGGGCCGTCGCCACGCTGGAGCGCTCGCTGCGTTTCGCCATGCCGCAACTATACGCGTGAACCGGCTGGATGCATCGGGCCTACGACTCGTCCGCCGCCGGACGGGCGAATACCTGCTCCGCCCGCGAGCCGTCGCGGTAAACGGTGATGCCCTTGCAGCCCTCGCGCCAGGCCAGCGCGAAGGCCGCCGCCACCTCCTCGCGGCGAGCCTCGCGCGGGAAGTTGATCGTCTTCGAGACCGCATTGTCGACGTGCCGCTGGAAGGCCGCCTGCATGCGCACGTGCCACTCCCAGCCGATCTCGTGCGCCGTCGCGAAGGTCCGCGCCGCCCCCGCCGGGACCGACGGTCCATCGGCCAGCCCCCCGCCCGACGCCAGATGCGCCGCCAGCTCGTCCGACCACCAGCCCTCTCGCTCGGCCTGCCGGCGCAGGGCCGGATGCACGTCGCGCAGCCGTGTCAGCCGCCCGGGGTCGGCCGCGTCGAGGTAGTGGCGGCGGTCGTAGGCCAGCGCGAAGGCCGGCTCGATGCCGCCCGAGCAGCCCGCGATGATGCCGATCGTGCCCGTCGGCGCGACGGTCGTGCGGGTCGCGTTGCGGTAGCGTGGCCCGCCCGGGTCGAAGATCGAGCCGTCCCAGGCGGGGAAGGCGCCCCGCTCGGCCCCCAGCGCCGCCGAGGCCGCGTTGGCCCGTTCCTGGACGAAGGCGGCCAGCCCCTCGCCCCGCCGCAGCCCCGCCTCCGAGTCGTAGGGCGCGCCCAGCGCGAAGAGCAGGTCGGCGAAGCCCATCACGCCCAGCCCGATCTTGCGCGTGCGCAGCGTCATCCGCTCGATCTCCGGCGAGGGATAGCGGTTCACGTCGATCACGTCGTCGAGGAAGCGCACGGCCACGTCGATCGCCTCGCCCAGCCCCTGCCAATCGACCCCCGCCCCATCGGCCGCGGCGAACTTCGAGACGTCGATCGAGCCCAGCGTGCAGGATTCGTAGGGCAGCAGCGGCTGCTCCCCACAGGGGTTCGTCGACTCGATCGGGCCGAGTTGCGGCGTGGGGTTGTCGCGGTTGACGCGGTCCAGGAAGACGAGGCCGGGGTCGCCGTACCCCCAGGCCTGCGCGGTGATCAGGTCGAGCAGCGCCCGCGCGTCGCGGCGCCCGACCTCCTGGCCGCTGCGCGGGTTGACCAGCGCGACCTCGCCGTCGTCGAGCGCGGCCTGCATGAAGGCGTCGTCGACCGCGACCGAGAGGTTGAAGTTGCGCAGCGCGCCGCTCTCGTCCTTGGCCTGCACGAAGCGCTCGATATCGGGGTGGTGTACGTCGAGGATGGCCATGTTGGCGCCGCGGCGGGCGCCGCCCTGCTTGATGGCGTCGGTGGCCGCGTCGTAGACCTCCATGAACGAGACCGGCCCGCTGGCCACCCCGCGCGTCGTCTGCACGCGGTCGTTGCGCGGTCGCAGGCGCGAGAAGGCGAAGCCCGTGCCGCCGCCGCTCTGGTGGATCAACGCCGCGTGCTTGAGCGAGTCGAAGATGCCCGGCAGCGAGTCCTCGACCGGCAGCACGAAGCAGGCCGCCAACTGCTGCTGGGGCAGCCCGGCGTTCATCAGCGTGGGCGAGTTGGGCAGGAAGCGCAGGTCGCGCATCAGCGCGAAGGCCCGCTCGGCGAAGGCGTCCGGGTCGTCCCCGTAGGCCGCCTCCGCCTGCGACACGGCCCGCGCCACGCGGCGGAACATTCCCGAGGAGGTCTCCATCGCGCCGGACGCGTCGTCGCGGCGCAGGTAGCGCCGCTCCAGCACGAGGCGGGCGGCGTCGGTCAGCGCGGGTTCGGCGTCGGGATCGGGCGCGGGCGGCGGCATCGGACTCGCCTCGTCAGTCCGTGGCGGCCGGCGCGCCGGCGGCG
>JAPOXB010000077.1 GCA_026707335.1 Chloroflexota bacterium | reverse complement strand
GCCTCCGCCGCCGGAGCGGCCGCCTTGGGCGCCGCGGCCGCTTTCTCGCCCATGGGGGTCTTGGGCCCTTCGGCGCGGCGGGCGGCGGCCAGCTCGCGGGCGCGTTTGACGCGCTCCGCCTGCTCGGCCCGCTTGGCGGCCAACTCCTCGGGCGTCAGGTCCGAGGCGGCCTTCTTCTCGTCCGCCGCCTTCGCGGCCGCGGGGGCGGCCTTCGCCGCCTCTTGGCTGGCCGGCCGCCGGTCGGGCGGGTGCTCCTTCGTGAAATATTCGATGTCGACGCCCTGCGGCAGCTCGATCTCCGCCAGGGGGTGGCTCTTGAGCAGCGGATGGATGTCGAGATCCTCGTCGAGCAGCAGGTTGCGCGGGTCCGGGTGGCCCTCGAACTCGACGCCGAACATCTCGCGCACCTCGCGCTCGGCCCACTCGGCGCCCATGTGCAGGTCGGTGATCGTGGCGATGGACGGCGCCTCGCCGGTCAGCCGGGTCTTGATGCAGACGCCGTGCCGGTGGCGCAGCGAGTAGAGGTGGTAGACGACCTCGATGCCGTCGTCCTGCCAATCGACCGCCGTCAGGTTGCGCAGCAGGTCCATGGACAGCCGCTCGTGGTCACGGCTGGCGGCGATCACGCCGTGCAGGTCGGCCGGCGCGACGCGCAGGGCCTGGTCGATCTTGGTCTCCTCGGCCGAGAAGTCCAGCATCGGCAGGGCCTCGCGGTAGAGGTCGGCGACGCCGCCGGACTCCGGGGTCGATTGCGCGGCGTCGGTCTGCGTCGTCATACGCCGCGCGCCCGTGTCTCCATGATCTTGTCCTGCAGGGCCAGGAAGCCGTCGAGCAGCGATTCCGGCCGCGGGGGGCAGCCGGGCACGTAGACATCGACCGGGATGATCTTGTCGACGCCCTGCAGCACGCGGTCGTACTGGGTGTAGGGGCCGCCGTTGGTCGCGCAGGCGCCCATGGCGATGGACCACTTGGGGTACGGCATCTGCTCCCAGAGCAGCTTGACGGCCGGGGCCATCTTCTTCGTCACGGTGCCGGCGACGATCATCACGTCGCTCTGGCGCGGCGACGGCCAGGGCACGATGCCGAAGCGGTCGAGGTCGTGGTGCGCCATGTAGGTGGAGATCATCTCGATCGCGCAGCAGGCCAGCCCGAAGGTCATGGGCCAGAGCGACGCCTTGCGCGCCGCCGCGATCAGCGTGTCGGCCGGCACCTGCATCACGCCCGGCAGCGCGACCTTGTAGGGCACCAGCGGCGCGGCGTCATCGATCGGCAGGAGCCGCAACTCCTCCGGCGAGACCGGCGCCGTCAGCGTGCCGCCTAGCGGACTCTCTCGCTCGACCATTCCAGGACGCCTTTCCGCCATGCATAGGCCAGCCCCACCACCAGGGTGAGGATGAACAGCACCATCTGCCAGAGGATCACCTTGTCGAACGGGGCCGGCCCCACCGCGCCGCCGCTATCCATCAGCCCCAGGAACGAGGCCGCCCAGGGGAACAGGAAGACGATCTCCACGTCGAAGACGAGGAAGAGGATCGCGAAGATGTAGTAGCGCACGTGCACCTGCGCCCAGTTGCGGCCGATGGGCAGCATGCCGCACTCGTAGACCTGGCCCTTGAGCCGGGTCGAGCGGCGCGGCGCCAGCACCTTGGTGGCGATGATCGCGTTGAGCACCAGGAACGCCCCGACGGGGACCGCCAGGAGCACGGCGCCATAGTTCTCGATCAGCTGCTCCACGGCCGCCTCCGAGCCGCCCGTGGGGGCGATTGTGCGAGATTTCGCAGCCGGATCGTATGGCCGCCCTAGATCGGTGTCAATCGAGGCCGGGGGGCCGCGCCGTCCCGCCCGAAGGAGGCTAGCCCAGATCCGCGCGGCGCTCCCGCAGGCCGTCGAGCCGCTGCCGGAGTTCGCCGAGGCGCTCCCGCTCCCGCGCGACGACGGCCGCCGGCGCCTTGCCCGTGAAACCCGGGTTGGCGAGCTTGGCCTCGATGCGGGCCTCGTGCCCCTCGGCCTCGGCGATCTGCTTGTCGAGGCGGGCGCGCTCGCGCGCCAGGTCCACCAGCCCGCCCAGGGGCAGCACGACCTCGGCCCGGTCGAGCACCTGCGTCACGACCTGCTCGTCGGGGGCCTCGGCGCGGGCGGCCACCATGTGTAGCGGACGGGCGCGCGCCAGCGTCTCGATCACCGCCGCGCGGTCGCGCAGCGCGTCGCCGTCGTCGCCGCGGCCGGCGACGACGTAGGCCTCGATCCAGCGCGGGGCCTCGACGCCCCGGTCGGCCCGCACTTGGCGGATCGCCCGCACGACCTCCTGCACGCCGGCGAAGCGGCGCTCGGCGGCGTCGTCCCGGCCCGCGCCGGGGCGGGGGTAGGCGGCGATGATCAGGGCCGGGCCGTCCTCGCCGGCCAGGTGCGGCCGCAGCCGCTGCCATATTGCCTCGGTGGCGAAGGGGAGGAAGGGGTGCAGCAGGCGCAGCCCCTGGTCGAGGACGTGCGCCAGGACACCCAGCGGGGCGTCGTCGCCGGCGCGCAGGCGCACCTTGCTGGCCTCGACGTACCAGTCGAAGAAGTCGCCCCAGAGGAAGTCGGAGATGCGCCGCCCGGCCTCGCCGATCTGGAACTGGCCCAGCAGGTCGTCGACCTCGGCGGTGAGGCCCGCCAGCCGGGAGAGGATCCAGCGGTCCTCCAGCGCCAGCGACGGGTCATCGGCCGCCGTGCGCGGCGCGACCACGCGGTCGCCCAGCTCGCCCAGCACGAAACGCGCCCCGTTCCACAGCTTGTTGACGAAGTTGCGGCTGCCCTGCAGGCGTTCGTCGGTGAGCCGCATGTCGTTGCCGGGGCTCGAGCCGGTGGCGAGCGTGAAGCGCAGCGCGTCGGTGCCGAACTGGTCGCTGACGTCGAGCGGGTCGACGCCGTTGCCCAGGCTCTTGCTCATCTTGCGGCCCTGCGCGTCTCGCACGAGGCCGTGCAGGTAGACCGTGCGGAAGGGCGGCACGCCGTCCATGTTGTGGCAGCCCAGCATCACCATGCGCGCGACCCAGAAGAAGAGGATGTCGTAGCCGGTCTCCATCACGCTGCCGGGGTAGAAGCGGGACAGGTCGTCGCTGGGCTGGGGCCAGCCCAGCGTGGAGTGCGGCCACAGGCCGCTGCTGAACCAGGTATCGAGCACGTCCGGGTCCTGCAGCAGCGCCTCCTCGTCGCAGCGCTCGCAGCAGTCCGGGGCGGGGTCGTCGGCGGCGACGATCGGCGTCACGTCCCGGCCGATCGTGGGGTCCGTCGCCAGCGCGGCGATGCGATCCCAGGGCAGCCCGGCGGCGGCGATCGCGGCGGCGCTGCCGACCCAGTACGCGCCGTCGGGGCTCGCGTCCAGCCCCGGCCCGGCCTCGGGCAGGCTCGACCGGGGCACGCTGAGCTGGATCTCGGCCCCGTCGCAGGGGAGGCAGTACCAGGCCGGGATGCGATGCCCCCACCAAAGCTGACGGCTGATGCACCAGGGCCGGATGTTGTCCATCCATTGCAGGTAGACCTTGGCGAAGCGCTCCGGCACGATGCGCACTTCGCCCTCGCGCACGACCGCCGCCGCCTTCGCCGCCATCTCCCCCACGTCGACGAACCACTGGTTGCTGATCAGCGGCTCGACGACGGTGTCGCAGCGCTGGCAGTGGCCCACGCTGTGCTCGTGCGGCTGCGTCTCGACGAGGTGGCCCGACGCCTCCAGGTCGGCGGCGGCGGCCTCCCGCGCGACGTCGCGGTCCTGGCCCTCGTAGGGGCCGGACTCGGGCGTCATCGTGCCGTCCCAGTCGACCACGCTGATCGCCGGCAGGTCGTGCCGCTCGCCGATCTCGAAGTCGAGCATGTCGTGCCCGGGTGTGATCTTGAGCGCGCCGCTGCCGAAGCCGATCTCGACGGCGGCGTCGGCGATGACCGGGATCGCCCGCTCGATGCCGGGGGTGGGCACCTGCACGCGGCGGCCGACCACGTCGCGCCAGCGATCGTCGTCGGGGTTCACGGCCACGGCGACGTCGGCGGGGATCGTCTCCGGCCGCGTCGTCGCGATGACGATGCCCTCGCCGTCCCCCTCGCTGTCGGCGAAGGGGTAGCGCACGTGCCAGAGCGTGCCCGGCTCCTCGGCGTACTCCACCTCCAGGTCGGACAGCGCCGTGCGACAGCTGGGGCACCAGTTGATGATGCGGTGGCCGCGGTAGACCTTGCCGCCCGCATGGAGGTCGCGGAAGGTGCTGCGCACGGCCTGCTGCGGGCCCGCGTCGAGGGTGAAGACCTCGCGGTCCCAGTCGCACGACATGCCCAGCCGCCGCTGCTGGTCGGCGATGCGCCCGCGGTAGCGCGCCACCCACTCCCAGACGCGCTCCAGGAAGGCCTCGCGGCCGATGTCGTGGCGGCTCAGCCCCTGCTGCGCGATGTCGGCCTCGACGACGTTCTGCGTCGCGATGCCGGCGTGGTCGACGCCGGGCAGCAGCAGCGCCTCGTCGCCCAGCATGCGCCGCCAGCGGATCAGGATGTCCTCGATCGTCGTGGTCAGGGCGTGGCCCAGGTGCAGCGCGCCCGTCACGTTGGGCGGCGGCACGATGATGCAGTAGGGCTCCCCGCCGGGGCGGCGCGCCTGCGGACGGAAGTAGCCGCCCGACTCCCACATCGCGTAGATCGGCGCCTCGACGGCGGCCGGGTCGTAGGTCTTCGCGAGGTCGCTGACCGGGGGCGCCGACGAGGGGGGGCTGGGGGGGGCGGTCTCGCTCACGGGGGCTCCGCTGCTGTCGCTGTCGGGGGGCTGCCGGCGTCTCAGCCGACCGGCACGGCGACGCCGTCGATGACGGGCGCCGCGGAGGATGTCGCGGGGGTGGGCCGGCGGCGGCGCTTGAGGTCCTCCATCGCCTGCAGGCGCAGCAGGCCGCGGCGCGTGTCGCTCGCCACGCGGGCCGGATCCTGCGCAGCCAGCCGCCGCTTGAACAGCCAGTAGGTGAACTCCTTGAGCTCCGACAGGCTGATGCGATCGACCATCTCGCGATCGTGGGCGGCGCGGAACTCGCGGATCAGGCGCGACCGCGTCTCGCCGTAGATGCGCTGGAAGTGGTCGCCGTCGTGGCTGGCGTCGTGGCGGAAGGCGGCGTTGCCGCGCTCCTTGCGCACCTCCTCCTCGACGGTCAGCTGCAGCGCCTCCTCGACCCGCACGCCGTAGGTGAAGTTGAGGTGCGCGCGGTACTTGCCGGCCCCAAGCGCCGCCTGGAACGCCTCCTCGTTCATCGGCGCCGGCCAGCGCTCGTCGAGCAGCAGCGCCTCGACCTCGGCCTCGGGCAGCAGCGACGGCTCGACCGCGTCGAGCAGGCGCTCGGCCAGCAGCAGCCAGTCGAACGCCTCGCCGCCGACGAGGTAGCGGTACTCCCGCCCCTCGGCCGTCTCCTCGGTCACGTCCCAGGCCGCAATGGCCGCCAGCAGCGCCTCGGGCCAGGGCCGGCCCGTCTGCAGGTCGGCGCGGAAGGCGGCGATGTGCGAGGCCGGGTCGCGGTGCAGCAGCTCGCTCATCGGACCGCTCCGTGGCAGCGCTTGTACTTCTTGCCCGATCCGCAGGGGCAGGGCGCGTTGCGCCCCGTCTTGGCGACGGTCACCGTCCCGCCGCCGCCCGACGTCTCCGGCGCCGCCTCGGCGGCGGCGCCCTCGCCGCTGATCTCGCGCACGCCGCTCACGCCCATGCGTTCGGCGGCGCCGGCCGGCG
>JAPOXB010000067.1 GCA_026707335.1 Chloroflexota bacterium | reverse complement strand
CGCTTGGTGACGAGGTTGTAGACGTTGTTCGACCAGTTCTGGATCGTCGTGTAGCGCACGTTGGACCCGGGCTTGGCGACGATCTCCACGACGGCGCTGTGCAGCGAGTCGCTGGAGTAGATGGGCGCCGTACAGCCCTCGACGTAGTGCACCTTCGAGCCGGGCTCGGCGATGATCAGCGTGCGCTCGAACTGGCCCATGTCCTCGGAGTTGATCCGGAAGTACGCCTGCAGGGGGATATCGACCTCCACGCCCTCCGGCACCCAGATGAACGAGCCGCCCGACCAGACCGCCGTGTTGAGCGCGGCGAACTTGTTGTCGTTGGCGGGGATGATCGTCGAGAAGTGCTCGCGGAACAGGTCCTCGTGCTCCTGCAGCGCCTGGTCGGTGCTGACGAAGACGACGCCCTGCTTGGCCAGGTCCTCGCGGATGTTGTGGTAGACGACCTCGGAGTCGTACTGCGCGCCGACGCCGGCCAGCAGCCCCTTCTTCTCCGCCTCGGGGATGCCCAGCTTGTCGTAGGTGTCGCGAATGTAGTCCGGGACGTCGTCCCAGCTCTCCTCGTCGCGCTCGTCGCTGGCGCGGACGAAGTAGTGGATGTCGTCGAAGTCGATCTCCTCGACGGCGCCGCCCCAGTCGGGCAGCGGCCGCTCCTCGAAGTGCTCCAGCCCCTTGAGGCGCAGCTCGCGCATCCAGCGCGGCTCGCTCTTGAGGTCGCTGATCGTGTTGACGACGTCGCGGCTCAGCCCCTTGGGCAGCTTGAGCGTGGCGGCGTCCTTGTCGTGGAAGCCGAACTCGTAGGCCTCCTTCGTGATGTCGGGCTTCTTGGCTGGAGGCTTTTGGATTGGCGGCTTGAGGTCGGTGGGAGTGGTCATGTGCGAATCTTCCCTTCGATGCCGGTCCGGTGCATCGGGGTCAGGCGGAAAGGACGGGAACGGCGCCGTTCCCGATCTCCTGCAGGATGGGGTCGTAGCCCTCGGCCTCGAGTTGCTCGGCGAGGCTGAAGTCGCCCGACTTGACGATGCGCCCGTCGACGAGCACGTGCACCACGTCGGGGCGCACGTAGTTCAGCAGGCGCTGGTAGTGCGTGATGAGCAGAATGCCGTTGGCCTCGGAGCGGAAGCGGTTGATGCCCTCGGCGACGACCCGCAGCGCGTCGATGTCGAGGCCCGAGTCGGTCTCGTCCATGATCGCCATCGTGGGGTGCAGCAGGCCGAGCTGCAGGATCTCGGCGCGCTTCTTCTCGCCGCCCGAGAAGCCGTCGTTGACGTAGCGCCGCACGAACGACTCGTCCATCTGCAGGCCGTCGAGCTCGGCCCGCAGCTGGCGGCGGAACTCGCGCACCGGGATCTCGTCGCCGCGGCGGGCGCTGACCGCGCGCCGCAAGAAGTTGATCATCGACACGCCGGGCACGTCGGTGGGGTACTGGAAGGCCAGGAAGAGGCCCTTGCGCGCGCGCTCGTCGGGCGACAGGTCGAGGATGCTCTCGCCCTGGAAGCGCACTGCGCCGCCGCCGACGGTGTAGCGCGGGTGGCCCATGAGGGCGTTGGCCAGCGTGCTCTTGCCGGAGCCGTTCGGGCCCATGATGGCGTGCACCTCGCCGGCGTCCACGCGCAGCGACAGGCCCTTCACGATGGGCTTGCCGCCCACCTGGACCTTCAGCTCGTCGATCTCGAACAGGGACGCGCTCATGCGCCGTTGCCTTTCCGCCCGCTGGGGGCCGCGGTGGGGGTGCGAACGATGAACTCGCAGCAGGGGTCGCCCTGCGCGAGGCTGCCGGACTGCGTCACGTCCACGCCGAGGAGCTTCTCGATCGCCCGCCGGTCGGATTCGCAGACGCAGTCGCTGTTGTCGGCGGCGCTGCGGTAGGGGCAGCCGTGGTTGTGCATCGCGAAGCCGTCGGCGGTGCGGCGCCACTCGTCGAGGATGCCCTCGCCGCGCAGCGCCACGACGGTGCTGGCGACGCGCTCCTCGAGCGGGGCGTCGGCCGGGACCTCGGCCCGGTGGTCGGCGGCGAGTTGCTCGGCCAGGCCCTCGGTGATGCGCTCCAGCCGCGATCGCTCGCCGGCGATCTGCGCGACCAGCCGGGCCGCGAGCCCCTCGGAGTGGTCGCGCCGGTCGCGCACGCCGCTGTCGGTGGCGCTGTAGAGCCGGTAGGGCCGCCCCGTCGTCTGCCGCACCAGCCGGTCCGTCACGAGGCCGGCGCCGACGAGTTGGTCGAGGTAGCGGCGCACGCTCGCGTCGGGCAGGTCCAGCTCCGCCGACAGCCGGGCGACCGTGGCGCTGCCATGGTCGACGATGAAGTCCAGCACGTGCTCGCGGCGGTGCGCGGTGCTCGTCACGCCGGGCCTTCCCTTGCCGCGCGGCCGTACTCCGGCCGCGCGCACTTCCCACGTCGAGGATCGAGCGCGGGCGGCTTTTTGTCAATATTCGAGGGAAAGGCCGGCGGACGCGGGGTGACAACCGCGCCTCAGAGGGTCCGCTGGTAGCCGTCGTGGGCGACATCGACCGGGACCGCGGCCGCGGCCCGGGCCCGGCAGGCGAACGCCTCGGTGTCGGTGCCGTACCAGAAGTGGCTCAGCAGCAGCCGGCCGGCGCCCGCCTGCGCGGCCATGCG
The DNA here is from genome assembly GCA_026707335.1 of Chloroflexota bacterium. Classification (GTDB taxonomy): domain Bacteria; phylum Chloroflexota; class Dehalococcoidia; order Bin125; family Bin125; genus TK10-74A. The sequence goes on along the minus strand of JAPOXB010000067.1, from coordinate 3,105 downwards.
CGCCGCCTCCTCGGGGGTGCAGTGGCCGCGCACGTCGCCGTCCTCCGGCTCGTCCAGGGCCGCCTCGCAGATGAACAGATCGGCCGACCGCGCCAGCGCCACGACGTTCCGGCAGGGCGCCGTGTCGCCCGAGTAGCAGAGCGCGGCGCCGTCGGCCTCGACCCGGATCGCGTAGCTGGGGATGTAGTGGGCCCCGGGCGCGACGCAGACGCGCACGCCGCCGGCCTCGTGCACGTCGTCGGGGGCGTACTCCCGCACCCGGAAGGCGCGGTCGAAGAAGTCGGCCGGGAAGCTCACCGCCGCCAGGATCGCCTCCAGCGAGGCGCGGCCGCCCGGCGGCAGGTGCAGCGTGATGCGCCGCTCGGCGGCCGGCACGCCCGGCAGCAGGCGGCTCACCCGGAAGCGCAGCGCCAGGATGTCGATGAAGTGGTCGGCGTGCATGTGCGTGACCCAGATGTCGTCGACGTCGCCCTGGGGCCGCGCCGCCAGCAGCGCCGAGGCGACGCCGTGCCCGCAGTCGAGCAGCAGGCGGCGCCCGCCCGCGTCGTCGCGGCCCGTCTCCACGAGGTAGCCGGAACTGTTCTGCCCCCCCGGGGGGCAGGCCGCACCCGAGCCCAGCACGGTCAGCCGCACGCGCTGTCCTTCACTACGCTCCCGGCCGTCCACGCCGCCGTGGCGCGGGCCGGGGGTGGGGTTTGGGTCGCTCGCGACGAGAGAAGGCTAGAAACGCCGATTTCGGGCGGTCAACATCGTCCGCAACATCGCCCGGTGGTCCCGCGAGCCGATCCGCCCGCGAACGGGCACGGGGGCGGGCCCGAAGGCCCGCCCCCGCGAAGGACCGGCTGGCGCCCGCTAGAGCAGGCTGTCGCCGCGCTCGCCCGTGCGCACGCGGATCGCGTCCTCGACCGCGCTGACGAACAGCATGCCGTCGCCGATGTTGCCCGTGCGGGCGGTCTCGATGATCAGGTTGGTGGCCGCTTCGAGGTTGTCGTCCTTGACGACCAGGACCAGCTTCACCTTCGGCAGCATGTCGATGGTGTAGTGCTCCCCGCCGCGCCCGGAGTGGATCACCCCGCGCTGGCGGCCGCGGCCGGTCACGCTCTCGACGTGCAGCCCCGAGTAGCCGGCGTCGGTCAGCGCGACCTTGACCTGCTCCAGCCGTTCGGGCCGGATAATCGCTTCGATCTTTTTCACGAGCTGATCCCCTCATCGTCGGCGTGGATGCTCGGGGCCTGGCCGACTTCGGGCGCCGGCCCGCTGACCACGGTCGAGACTCCGCCGGAGTAGGAGCCCAAGCCGGGCTCGTCGAACTGGTAGGCCGGCTCCTCGTGCTCGGAGCGGTCGAGGCCGGCCAGCTCCGCGTTCTCGTCGACGCGCAGGCCCATCTTCTTGTTCAGCACCCAGAGGATGGCGCTGGTCAGCGTCAAGGCCCAGGCGATCGAGGCGAGCACCGCGAAGAGTTGCCGCCAGAGCAGGTCGAAGCTGCCCTCGATCAGGCCCTCGACCCCGGCGATGGTGGACACCGCGAAGACGCCGGTCAGCATCGCGCCGACGATCCCGCAGATGCCGTGCACGGCGACGACGTCGAGCGTGTCGTCGAGGGCGTACTTGTGGCGCAGCCGCACGGCGTAGAACCCGGCCAGGCCGGCGGCGGCCCCGATGATGAGGGCCGGGAACGCGTTCAGGTAGCCGTCGGTCGCGGGCCATTCGCCCACGAAGCCGGCGGCCGGCGTGATCGCCACGAGCCCGGCCACCGCCCCGGTCGCCGTGCCGACGATCGAGGCCTTGCCGGTGTAGCGCCAGGAGAGCGCCATCCAGGTCAGGGCGCCCATCGCGGCCGCCGTGTTGGTGGTCACGAAGGCGTTGGCCGCGCCGCCGTTGGCGGCCAGGGCCGAGCCGGCGTTGAAGCCGAACCAGCCGAACCACAGCAAGGCCGTGCCCAGCACGACCATCGTCACGTTGTGGGGGACGGTCTCGCGCGCCACGCCGCGGCGCTTGCCGTAGAAGATCGCGCCGGCCAGGGCCGCCGCGCCGGCGTTGATGTGCACCACGGTGCCGCCCGCGAAGTCGAGCGCGCCCAGCTCGGTGCCGATCCAGCCGCCGCCCCAGACCCAGTGGGCCAGCGGCGCGTAAACGACGGTCATCCAGACCACCGTGAAGACCAGGTAGGTGCTGAACTTCGCCCGTTCCGCGAAGGCGCCCAGGATCAGCGCCGGCGTGATCACCGCGAACATCATCTGGAAAGCCATGAAGGTGAGATGCGGGATCGTGTCCGAGTAGGGGCCGGGCTCCATGCCCACGTTGCGCAGGCCGAACCATTCCAGGTTGCCGATGAAGCCGCCCAGGTCCGGGCCGAAGGCCAGGCTGTAGCCCCAGAGGACCCAGGCCACGCCCGCGACGCCCAGCATCACGAACGCCTGCATGATGGTCGCGGCCGCGTTCTTGCCGCGCACCAGGCCGCCGTAGAAGAAGGCGAGGCCGGGCGTCATCAGCAGAACGAGCGCCGTGGACATCATGATCCACGCAGTATCGCCGGTATCCATATTTTCGTAGTCCCTTTCGTTGCGCGCGTCGCGCCGGCCCGAAGCCTCCCGAGCGTCCCGCCGTGCGGCGGGATGGCCGGTCTCACGCCAATGGATCGATCGCGCGGCCCCGGCAGGCCGCGTCTCCGCATGCAGTACAAAGGATGGGAGCGCCCGGCAGGTTACGCGGACGTGGCGTTCACATTACATCCGCGTTAACGACGCCCGAGCCCGCGCGATCCGGCGCGGGCCGTGCGCCTCCACCGGTCGGGCCCACCGCGCGGGCGCTCTTTGCTAGGCTGTGCGCACCATGACCACCATGCCCCGGACGACCCCGCCGGACGCCACGATCACGCCCACGCTGGAGGACTACCTGCTCGCGATCGATTCGCTGCAGAGCGAGCACCAGGACGTGATCGGGGCGCGCATGGCGGAGCGGCTGGAGGTCACGCCGGCCTCCGTCTCGCAGACCGTGGACCGGATGGTCAAGCAGGGGCTGATCGTCGTCTCGGACGACCATCACATCGGGCTGACCGACGAGGGGCGGGCCGCGGCCGACTCGATCTGCCGCCGGCACCGCCTC
>JAPOXB010000160.1 GCA_026707335.1 Chloroflexota bacterium | reverse complement strand
ATGGGCGGCCCCGTGGGGCACAAGGGATTCGGCCTCTCCATGGCCGTGGAACTGCTGGGCGGCGCGCTCTCGCCGGCGGGATTGGCGCGTCCGGGCCCGAAGGGCGGCGGCAACGGCCTCTTCATGCTCGCCTTCGACCCCGGCCGCTTCGGCGACGCCGCCGCCATCGCCGAGGGCGTCAGCGGGTTGATCGAGCGGGTGAAGCAGCCCCCCTTCGCGCCCGGCGTCGACGAGATCTTCACGGCCGGCGAGATCGAGCGGCGCCGCATGCAGGAGCGCCTCCGGGACGGCATCACCATCGACGACGAAACGTGGCGGCAGATCGTGGATGCGGCGACGACCGTCGGCGTGGACCCGGCCGACACCCCAGCGGTGCGTTGACCGGCCGTCGGCGCTAGGCGACGCCCTCCACTGCGGCGAACTGGCCCCGGCGCAGCAGGCCGCGCAGGTCGGTCATGGCCAGGGCGGCCAGCAGGAAGACCGCGACCCACAGCACGCCGGGCCAGATCAGCAGCACGCGCTCGCCCACGCTGTCGGCGATGAGGCCGAAGCCGAGGTTCATGAACGCCATGTGCCCGGCGGCCAGCATCAGGTACAGCGACATCACCCGCCCGCGCAGCCGGTCGGGGATGACCGACTGGATGAACGTCGCCGACATCGCCATGTAGGTGGCCTGCGTCCCGCCGGCCAGGGCCGCCCCCACGACGGCCATCGCGGGCGTCTGGGCGAGGCCCAGCACGATCATCGACAGGCCGCTGCCCACGCCGACGGCGGCGAACATCGGCCCCCGCAGGTGCTCCTGGCGCAACTGCGACAGCGCCAGCGTCCCCGCCAGCGCCCCGACCCCGGCCCCCACGACGATGGCGGAGAAGGTGTCGCTGCCGCCGCCGATGTCGGTCGCCAGGCGCGGCATGAGCGAGTCGAAGGCCATCGTCAGGCCGCAGTGCGCCCCCACCAGCGAGAGGATCAGCCGCACCCGCCGGTCGCGCCAGGCGTAGCCCATCCCCTGGGCGACGTCGCGGCCGATCGACCGCGCCAGCGATCCCGCCGCCAATGGGGGCGCCGCGGGCCGCCAGCGGATGCGCCACACCTGCACGACCGACAGCGCCAGCAGTCCGGCCGAGAGGAAGAAGACCGCGCCCGCGCCCAGCGTCGCCAGCACGAGGCCGCCCGCCAGCGGCCCCGCCACCCGCGAACCGTGCCGCGCCAGCCCGGCCAGGGTGATCGCGTTGAGCAGGTGCTCGCGCTTCACCAGGCTGGGCATCAGCGCCTCTTGCGCCGGCGCGACCATTGCCATCGACGTGCCCTGCAGCACCGCCAGCAGCACGACGTGCCAAGTCTCGACGACGTCCGCCACGACCAGCGCGCCCAGCACGAGCGAGATGACGACGCCGATCGCGCCCGCCCCGATCGCCATGCGCCGCCGGTCGAGCCGGTCGGCCAGCCCGCCGCCGATCGGCCCCAGGAAGAGGAACGGCGCCATGCCCGCGAACGTGACGATCCCCACGGCCCCCGTGGAGTCGGTCAGTTCGAAGACCAGCCAGCCGCGTCCCAGCAGCAGCGCCCAGCGCGCCGCCGCGCCCAGCACCGTTTCGTAGAACAGCAGCCGGTAGTCGCGCGACTGCAGGGCAGGCATGCGCTCGAGCATGCGCAAAGGCTAGCGGCCCGCCCGCCGGACGGATCGCCGGGGCCGGCCGCCGCTAGCGGCGCCGCGCCCGCTTAGAGGTTGAACTGCGGGACGATGTAGTCCTTGTCCTTGACGTACACCTGCAGACGGCCGCGCGTGCAGTCGCTGACCACGATCCGGTCCTGCCCGTCGATCGCGATCCCGCGCGGCCGATCGAAGCGGCTCAGCGCGATCATCTCCTCCGGGTCGACCCGCTCGAAGGCGCGCACGTAGTCGGGGTTGACGTCCATCACCGCCTGCCCGGACTTCGAGAAGCCGCGCGCGTCGCCGTAGAGGCCGGTGATGATGTCGCCGTCGGGGTAGTAGACCTGGACGCGGTGGTTGCCCCAATCGACGACGTAGACGTCGCCGTCGCTGTCGATGGCCACGTCGGAGGGGCGGTGCAGTTGCCCGCCGTCGTCGATCAGCGAGCCGAAGCGGCGGCGGAAGGCGCCGTCGGAGGAGAACTGCTGCACGCGATCGTTGCCCCAGTCGGCGACGTACACGTCGCCCTGCGGGTCAATGGTGATGCCCCACGGTTTCCAGAGCTGTCCCTCGTCGTGGCCGGGCTCGCCCCAGGCCGAGAGGAAGCGCCCGTCGGCGCTGAACTTCTGCACACGATGGTTGCCGCCGTCCACGACCAGCAGGTTGTCGTCGGCGTCGAAGGCCAAGCCGGAGGGACGGCTCAGCTGCCCCGGCGCCGACCCCGCCTCGCCCCAGCGGGCGATGCGCTCACCCTCGGGCGTGTAGACCGTGATCTGGCTGTCCCAGGCCGACGAGCAGTAGAGGTTGCCGGCCCGATCGAGGGCCAGCCCCTCGGGCCAGACGACCTCGCCGACGCCGATCTCGGCGATGTAGTCGTGGTCGATCGTGAACTTGTGGATCCGCGGCGTGCCGTAGGCCAGGCCGTAGCCCTCCGCCGCCGCGACGTCGGCCACGTAGAGCACGCCGTCGGGGTCGAAGATCACGGGCGCGGGGTGCGAGAACCCCTCCGCGCCCACGTGATGGCCGATCGAATGGCTGAAGTGCCAGGTGCGCCCGGCGACGGTCTTGGTTGGCATCGCACGCTCCCCTCCCCGTTTCGCCCGATGGCCTCAGGCCGCGCTGCCCACGGGCTCCACGAAGCGCGGCTGCTCGAACTGCCCGTTGACGATCGGGACCGGGTCGAGCGCCAGCCAGTCCTCCAGGATCGTCGAGTAGACGCCGCGGAAGTCCTGGTTGGGGACGAGGTCGCCCTGATCCAGCGCCTCCGGCCGGGTGTCCGGGTAGAGGCCGTACTGCCCGCCGCGCACCCGCGGCCCGATGGCGAAGCAGCCCCCGCCCGCCCCGTGGTCGGTGCCCGAGCCGTTGTCGCGCACGCGGCGGCCGAACTCGGTGAAGATGAACATGATCACGTTCTCGTCCGCGTCGTGCACGCGCAGGTCGTCCCAGAAGTCCGACACCGCCCGCGAGACATTGGTCCAGAGCCCCTCGAAGGTCGGCTGCTGCGCGGCGTGCGTGTCGAAGCCGGCGAGCGACGTGTAGAAGACGCGCGTCCCGACGTCAGCCGTGTGGATCGTCGCCACGTCGCGCAGCGACTTGGCGATCGGGTCGGTGCCGTACTCCACTTCCGACTGGTAGCCGCCCAGCGTCCCCTTCAGGATGTCGGCGCCGCTGAGCGCGTCGAGGCCCGTCTGGCCCAGGTAGGCGTTCACGGGGCCGGTGCCGATCGCGCGGCTGTACATCGTCGAGAAGCGCTGCAGCATCTGCGTGCGCTGCTCCTCCTGCTCGACCGAGGTCAGCAGGCCGTACGTCGAGAGGTCCGCCACCGACGCCACCGACACCCCCGGCAGCACCATCGCCCGCGGCAGGCTGAGGCCGATGTTGACGCCCGTCACCGGGTTCTCGCCCTCCGGGTCGAGGTCGCGGATGGCGCGCGCCACCCAGCCCTCGGTGCCGACCGTGTCGGGCTCGCAGGTGTGCCAGATGTCCATCGAGCGGAAGTGCGAGCGGGGGGAGTTCGGGTAGCCCACGCCGTGCACGATCGCCATGTCGCCCTGGTCGTAGATCTCCTTCAGCGGCCCCATCTTGGGGTGCAGTCCGACGGCGTCGTCGATCTTCAGGACGTCCTCGGCGTCCACGCGCAGCGTGCCCTTGCGGCTGTCGTAGTAGTGGCCGTCGGCGTAGGGGACGACCGAGTTCATGTAGTCGTTGCCGCCGCTCAGCTGCAGCACGACGAGGACGGGGGGTTTCGCTTCGGAAGTCATGGCTCTCGCTCCTCTATTGTCCCGTGGCCGGCGGGACGGCCTAGCCGAACTGGTACTCGGGCGTGGCGGCGATCAGCGCCAGCATCTCGCCCACCCGCCGCGACAGGGCGCCGTCGCCGTTCACCGCGACCGGGCCCTCGCCCGCCGCGTGCGCGACCAACTCCGCGCGCGTGTCGTCCGACACCGCCAGCGGCCCGATCAGGTCCACGCACTGATCGACCAAATCCTCCGGCGTCAGGGCCGACCCGTTCGAGGCGGCGATCCGATCGACGATCCGCCGCACGCCGGGCAACTCGGTGTTGCCCACCTGCTGGGCGACGAAGTTGATCCGGTTGACCACCGAGCCGCTGTTGATCCAGTCGCGGCCGGTCTGCCAGCCCTCGACACTGGGCGGGTTGTGCAGGCTCTGGCCCATGTAGGCCGACTGCTGCCCGACGGCCGGCAGGCTGGGGTCGGGCTGGGACAGGTCGCCGGTCAGGCGCAGCGTGCCGACGACCACCTCCACCGGGCTCTTGACCCGGGCGAAGCGGGCCTGCTTGAAGAAGTCCGACAGGAACAGCGCGCGCAGCACCGGCTTCAACTCGAAGCCCGACTCGACGAAGGTCTGCGCCAGCAACTCGATCGCGGCCGGGTCGCCCGGCGGCGTGATCGACCAGGCCGGTACCTGCGCCTCGTCGGCGACGAAGAAGTTGTAGAGGTGCCGCACGATGAAGCGGGGGCAGGCGGGCTGCTCGAGGATGATGTCGATGATGTCTTCGCCGTCGAACGGGCCCGTGTGGCCCAGGAAGGTCTTCTCGCCGTAGTCGTGCTCCTCGGGCCGGAACTCGTAGGACCAGGAGAAGCGATGGTTGGGCTGGCGGGGGATCTTCGGCGCGATCGTCCAGCCGGTGAAGGCGCGGGCGCACTCGAAAACGTCCGTCTCGGTGTAGTGTCCCACGCCCAGCGAGAACAGCTCCAGGAGCTCCCGGCCCCAGTTCTCGTTGGGCGCGCGCTTGTGGTTCTCCTGGTTGTCGAGCCAGTAGATCATGGCCGGGCTCTGCGCGATGCGCACCAGCAGGTCGCGGTAGTTGCCCATGCCGTGGTCGCGGAACATCGCCACCTGCGTGATGAGGTGGTTGTCGTTATCGACCTTGGAGTTGCCGGTGGCGAAGACGTGGTGCCAGAAGAGCGTCATCTTCTCTTCCAGCGGGCGCCCCGTGTTCACCAGCTGGTAGAGCCAGTTGGCCGCCCCCGGGTCCGTCACGGGTCCGCCCGTCTCCAGCGACGGCATGTAGCGCAGCAACTCCTCCTCGTCGGCGCGGGGGATCGAGTCCGGCGGGTCGACCAACTGCTCGACGGTCGCCTCGTAGCCCTGATCGGCGAGCCGCTCCAACTCGTCGCGGTCCGCGCCGAAACCGGCGCGGCGCATGAGGTGCGCCATCAGCGCGAGGTCATCACTGCGCGACATAGGTCTCCCTCCGGCCGGGCTGCGCGTCGGATCAGGCGGCCCCGCCCGGCCCGCCGCCCCATGGCGGCAGTCTAAGGCCGCTGCGCGCCCTCTCGTCAACCCCCCCGGCCGCACTCCCCTTCCGCGCCGCTCAGGACAGGCCTGTTCCCCGCTCCATCGTCGAGACGGAGAGGGGGGACGTGGTCCCCTCTCCCCAGGGAGAGGGGATAAGACCTTCACCGCGCGCGCTTCTTTTGGCCCGCGGGGCGCTCGACAGTCGGCCGGCCCCCCGCTGGACTGTTTTCTGACCCCCGAAATGTTTTTTTTCCGCGGGGCGCGCGGCAGCGTCGGCGGCGCCCGGACCTCACCCCCTGTCCCCCTCTCCATCCAGAAGGATGGAGAGGGGGAA
>JAPOXB010000208.1 GCA_026707335.1 Chloroflexota bacterium | reverse complement strand
CCAGCAGCCGCTCCAGGTCGGGCAGCTCGCCCAGGCCGCGCCGCAGCCGCTCGCGCAGGGCGGCCGAGCCGTGCAGCAGCGCCACCCGCTCCAGGCGCGCCTCGATCGCCTCCAGCGCGATCAGCGGGCGGCCCAGCCGCTCCCGCAGCAGGCGCCGGCCGGCGGCCGTGCGGCAGCGATCGAGCAGGCCCAGCAGCGACTCGCCGCCGTCCGGACCGGGCAGGATGTCCAGCGCCCGCAGCGTGGCCGCGTCGAGCCGCATCGTGGCGGCCGGGTCGTAGATCCGCGGCCGCTGCAGGTGCGCCAGACGGTCGCTGCCCTCCTCGCCGGCCTCGCCCTGCCCCTCGCCCAGGTAGTCGAGCAGCGCCCCCAGCGCGCCGAGCAGGGCCGGCCGCCCCTCCATCCCCAGCCCCTCCACGTCGGCCACGGCGAAGCGCTCGCGCAGCAGCGCCGCGCCGCGCTCGGCCCGGAAGCGATCGCGCGGCCGCGGCGTGACGCTCCAGCCGGGCGGCTCGCCCTCCGCGTCCGACGTCTCCGCCCCCGTCTCCGTCTCCGCCTCCGCCCCCGGCGCCGCCGCCAGCAGCAGTTCGCGCGCGCCCAGCCGCTCCAACTCGCGCAGCGCCGACGTCCGCGCCGCCTCCGCCCCGTCCGCCTCCAGCTCGCAGCCGCGCAACTCGCCGGTGCTGAGGTCGGCCAGGGCCAGCCCGGCGCGGGCCGGGCCGCCGCCGCCCGGCTCGACGCAGAGCGCCGCGCAGAAGCTGTTGCGGCCCGCCTCCAGCAGGGACGGCTCCAGGGCCGTGCCGGGCGAGACGACGCGCACCACGCCGCGCCGCACCAGCCCGCGGGCGGCGCCGCGCGCCGCCGGATCCTCCAGCTGTTCGGCGATCGCCACCCGGTGGCCGGCCGCGATCAGCCGCGCCAGGTGCCCCTCGGCGCTCTGCACGGGCACGCCGGCCAGGGGCACGCGCAGCCCCTTGCCCATCGGCTTGCTGGTCAGCGCGACGCCCAGCGCCTCGCTGACCAGCTCCGCGTCGCCGTCGAAGGTCTCGTAGAAGTCGCCCAGCCGGAAGAAGAGGATCGCGTCCGGATGGCGCGCCTTGAGGTCCAGGTACTGACGTCGGATGGGGGTGCTCAGGGCCGGCTCCTCGACAGGCGCGCGCCGGGACGGCGATCACCGCCCGCTCACACGGTAACGTGTAGGATAGCCGACCAACCCGCGCGCCGCACGCGGCCGCGCGCTCCCCTCCGCGGGCAGGCTAGCAGCGCCGCGCCGGCCGCCAAGCCGCGGGCGCACATAAGCCGGCCCGCGCGCGGGCCGGAGGCGGCGGCGACGGTAAAGCGGATGTCAGGCGGGGGCCGCGGCCGCGACCGGGAAGCGGTCCTCGACGGCCACGGCGGCCGGCGCCAGCTCGGCGCAGAGGCCGCACTGCACGCAGGCCGCCTCGTCGATCGCGCGGCCGGACGCGTCGTCGCCGCTGATCGCCTCCGTAGGGCAGAGCGCCGCCGCCTCGGCCAGGGCGGGATCGGAGGCGTCCGTGACGCGGTGGCGGATCAGCCCCCGGCAGGCGCGCGCCGGGCAGCGCCGCTCGAGCACGTGCAGCTCGACCTCCTCGCGGAAGTGGCGCAGGGCGGCGCGGATCGCGTAGGGCGTGAACTGCCCGTGCAGGCAGTTGGCGTTCTGCAGCGTGCGGTCGACCACGCCCAGCCGCTCCAGGTCGGCGGCGCGCCCGCCGCCGCGCGTGATCCGGCCCAGCATCTCCACCAGCCGCTGGCTGCCGCCGTGGCAGGTCGTGCAGCGCCCGCACGACTCGTCCTCGCAGAACTCGCTGAAGTACAGCGCCAGGTCGACCGCGCAGGCGCGCTCGTCGAACAGGATCAGCCCGCCCGAGCCGAGCAGCACGCCGCGCTCCGTGAAGGGCGGCCGCTCCAGGTCCAGGCCCAGGTCGTCGGCGTTGAGCAGGCCGCCCAGCGGCCCGCCGGGCTGGATGCCCTTGGCCGCGCCGCCGTCGGGCACGCCGCCGCCGATCTCCTCCAGCAGCTCGCGCATGGAGGAGCCGAAGGGCACCTCGACGATGCCCGTGCGGCGCAGCGCGCCGCCGATGCTGAACATCTTCGTGCCGGCGTCGGCCTCGGTGCCGAACTCGCGGTACCAGTCGGCGCCGTGCAGCAGGGCCGGCGGCACGTGCGCGTAGGTCTCGGTGTTGTTGACGTTGCTGGGCAGGCCGAAGACGCCGCGCTGGGCCGGGAAGGGCGGTCGGATCTTGGGCATCCCGCGCAGCCCCTCCAGGGAGGCGATCAGCCCCGTCTCCTCCCCGCAGACGTAGGAGCCGGCGCCGCGCACGACTTCCAGCCGGAAGGCGCGGCCGGAGCCCAGCAGGTCGCCGCCCAGCAGCCCCGCCGCGGCCGCCTCGTCGACCGCCCGCTGCATGCGCGCCACGCTCAGCGGGTACTCGTCGCGGATGTAGACCACGCCCCGCTCGGCGCCCGTGGCCAGGCCGGCGATGGCCATCCCCTCGATCACCAGGTGCGGGTCCGACTCCATCAGGATGCGGTTGACGAAGGCGCCGGGGTCGCCCTCGTCGGCGTTGCAGAGCATGTACTTGTCCGGCCCCGGCGCGCCCAGCAGGAACTTCCACTTGCGCCCGGCCGGGAAGCCGCCTCCGCCGCGCCCGCCCACGCCGGCCGCCTCGATCAGGTCGCAGATCGCCCTCGGCTCCATCTCCAGGGCGCGGTCGAGGCCGGCGTAGCGCCCCCCCGCCAGCGCCTCGGAGAGCGATTCGGGGTCGATCACCCCCATCAGCTCCATCACCCGCCGCTGCTGCGGCGCCCAGAAGGGATGCGCGCTCAGCGGCGGCACGCCCTCCTGCCCTTCGCCGGCCTGACCGTCGCCGCCGCGCACGCCGATCGCCCAGCGGCGGTCGTCGCCGCCCGCTTCGGACCGCGCCGTGCCCAGCACGGCGTCGAGGAAGTCCTCCACCTCCTCCGCCGGCAGCGGGCCGTAGACGACCGGCAGCCGGCCCGGCCGCTGCAACTCGACCGTCGGCTCGGCGAAGGAGAGCCCCAGCGAGCCGACCCGCACGATCTCCACGTCGAGGCCGCGCGCCGCGATCGATTCCCGCAGCCGCGACAGCGTGCCGTCGGCGCCGGCGGCCACCGAGGAGGTGGTCAGGTCGACCCGCAGCAGGGGGCGCTCGCGCGCCTCGCGCGGAGGGCCCGCCTCGGCCCGCAGGGCCTCGTAGGCGGCGCTCATGGCGTCTCCCCGCGGCGCACCAGGGCGGGCTGGATCTCGACCGCGTCTGCCGGCGGCGGCGCGATCGCGTCGGCCGTCTCGCCGTCGCGCAGGCGCCGCGCCAGCCGGGCCGCGTCGGCCAGGCCGAGCTTGCCCACGACGCGGCCGTTGAGCCAGACCTGGGGGGCCTGCTCGCAGGTGCCGTTGCACTGCCCCAGCCAAAGGCCGTAGTCGTCGTTGGGGCCGTTCTCGCCCAGCCGGCAATCGAGCGTCTCTTCCAGGATCAGCTTGATCCGCTCGCCGCCCAGCACGCGGCAGGTTGGGCCGCTGCACCAAGTCAGCAGCGAGGCCGGCGGCGGCGTCAGGCGGAACTCGGAGTAGAAGGTGGCCGGGCCGTAGACCTGCGCCTCGCTGATGCCCAGCCGCCGCGCGACCAGCGTCATCGCCGCCCGCGGCACCCAGCCCAGCTCGTGCTGCACGCGGTGCAGGGCCGGCAGCAGGTTGCCCTTGCCCGGCTCGACATCGGCCAGCGCGGCGGCGACGCGATCGCGCTGCGCGGGCGTGAGATCGCCCGCGTCCGTCCGCTCGCCGCCGTTCGCGCCGTTAGTCACGCAGCGCATGCTATCGGCGCGCCCGCGCCCGGACAACGCCGCCGCGCCGCTCACTCCTCGGCCAGCAGCGCGTCGACGAAGGCGCCGGCGTCGAAGGGGGCGAGGTCGCCCAGCCCCTCGCCGGTGCCGACGAAGCGCACCGGCAGGCCCAGCTCGGCCGCCACGGCGAAGACGACGCCGCCCTTGCTGGTGCCGTCGAGCTTGGCCAGGCAGATGCCGGTCACCTCGGTCGCCTCGCCGAAGACGCGCGCCTGGCTGAGCCCGTTGCCGCCGGTCGTGGCGTCGAGCACCAGCAGCACCTCGTGCGGCGCGCCGTCCACGCGCCCGCCGATCACGCGCCGCACCTTGCCCAGCTCGGCCATCAGGTTCTTCTTGGTTTGCAGCCGCCCGGCCGTGTCGATGATCGCCACGTCGACGCTGCGGGCCTGGGCGGCGCCCAGCGTGTCGTAGGCGACGGCGCCGGGGTCGGCCCCCGCCTGATGCGCGATGACCGGCGCGCCGGTCCGCTCGCCCCAGCGCTGCAGCTGCTCGATGGCGGCGGCCCGGAAGGTGTCGCCCGCGCCGAGGATGACCGAGCGGCCCTCCTCGCGGTAGGCGTGGGCCAGCTTGGCGATGCTGGTCGTCTTGCCGGCCCCGTTGACCCCCACCACCAGGATCACCTGCGGCGCCGGCGGCTCCGCCGCGCGGGCCGGCGACCAGAGCAGGCCGCGCTCGCGCGGCGCCTCCAGCAGGGCCACCATCTCGTCCCGCAGCAGGGCGCGCAGCGCGGCCGGGTCGCGCGCCCGCTCCGCCTCGGCCCGCCGCCGCAGCCGCGCGATCAGCGAGGCCGTCGTGCGCACGCCGACATCGGCGCCGATCAGGATCTCCTCCAGCTCCTCCCAGAACTCTTCGTCCGCGGCGCCGCGGCGCAGGGCGCCGCCCAGCCGTCCCAGCACGCCGCCGCGGGCGCGGCGCGTGCCGGCCCGCATCAGCGCCGAGAGCTCGGCCGTCTCGGCGGCCTGCTCGGCCGGCGGGTCGCTGCGGCGGCGGAAGAGGCGGACCATGGCGGCTCCCCGGACGGACTCAGTCGTCCAACTCCAGATCGGCCAGGCGCACCGACAGCACGCGGCTGACCGAGTCCTCGCCCATCGTGATCCCGTAGATGCTGTCGGCCTGCTCGATCGTGCGCCGGTTGTGCGTGATGACGACGAACTGCGTGCGCTCGGCCAGCGCCTTGAGCGCCCCCACGAAGCGCCCCACGTTGGCCTCGTCGAGCGCCGCGTCGACCTCGTCCAGGACGCAGAAGGGGGCCGGCCGCACCTCGAGCAAGGCGAACAGCAGGGCGATGGCGGTCAGCGATCGCTCGCCGCCGGAGAGCATGGCGAGGTCGTCCACGCGCTTGCCGGGCGGCTGCGCCTCCAGCTCCAGCCCCGACGCCTCCGGGTCCTCCTCGTCGCTCAGCCGCAGGCGCGCCGAGCCGCCCCGGAACATCAGCTGGAAGTAGCGCTGGAACTCGGCGTCGACGCGGCGGCAGGCCGTCGCGAAGCGCTCCTGGATCAGCGCCGCCAGCTCCGCCTCGGCCGCGAGCATGCGCCGCTCCGCCCCCTCCAGGTCGGCGATCTGGGCCGTCAGTTCCTCGTGCCGGACGCGGATCTGCTCGTACTCTTCGGCCGCTTCGGGGTTGACGCGGCCCAGCCAGCGCAGCCGCCCGCGCAGCGTCTCGACGCGGCGGCGCAGGTCGGCGTCCGACTCCGCCGGATCGGCGGCGGCGGCGGACGAAGGCGCGGCGGCGCCGTCCAGCGGCGCGACGCGGCCCTCGCCGTCGATCGTCAGATCGTCGCCGGCCATCGCCTCGCGCAGGCGCTGCAGCGCCGTCTCGGCCTCGCGCAGCGCCGCCTGCGCCTCGACCAGGGCCTTCTCCGCCTCGATGCGCCGCGACTGCCGATCGGCCAGATCGGCGCGCCGCTCGCGCTCCTCGCCCTGCAAGGCCGCCAGCGCGTCGGCCTCCGGCGAGGCCTCCTCGGCGCCGCGGTCCCCGGGACGGGCGTCGC
>JAPOXB010000223.1 GCA_026707335.1 Chloroflexota bacterium | reverse complement strand
GCAAGACGTTCGAGTCGCTGGACATCTGCGGCGTGAAGTGGACGCTCGTCGATCCGCCGGGCGCCGCGGGGGCCGCATAGCGCCTGCGGGACTCCTTCGGGGAGCGCGACCCGCTCCCCGTTCTCGGGCGGCTTGACACGGCGCGTGCCGCTGCTAATACTTCGGCAAGCTTGTTGCGCCGAGCCGCCCGCCGTGGGCAGGCTCGGACCCGTGATTTCCCGAAAGGATCATCCAATGAGCGACCGCACCTATTGGTACCGACTGCGACACCGCAAGATCAGCCGTCGCACAATGCTGGGCGCCAGCGCCAAGGCGGGCGTCGGCGCGGCCGGCCTCGCCCTGGTCGGCTGCGGCGGCGACGACGATGACGACGACGCCGCCGCCCCCGCGGCGGCGGCCGCGCCGGCCGAGGAGCAGGCCCAGGCCGAAGAGCAGGCCATGGATGAGGACGAGGCCGAAGAGCAGGCCGAAGCGGAAGCGGCGGCCGCCGATGAGGATGAGGAGATGGAGGAGGAAGCCGCCCCCATGGCCGGCGAGGTCGACTTCGAGGCCGAGCTGATCGTGGGCTACGGCTCCTTCCCGCCCACGCTCGACGTCATGACCGCCGCCGGGCAGGGCGGCCAGGGCGCCAGCAACAACAACCACTTCAACCAGGCGTTCGCCTACAACACCGGCCGCGTGCTGCAGCCGTCGGGCGGCTTCGGCAACTACGAGTTCACCGACGACAACTTCAACTTCCGCATCACCCTTGAGCCCGGCGTGACCTTCCACAACGGCGAGCCGCTCAACGCGGAGGCCCTGGCGTTCTACTACGAGCGCACCCGGAACAACGCCGACTACGACCAGACCATCGAGGGCGCGAACGCCGCGCGCATCGGCTGGATGGGCGACATCAAGGTCGTCGATGATCTCACGCTCGACATCGGCATGGCGGGCGACCCCGCCATCGACGCCCCGGAGCAGTCCGGGGGCATCAACTTCAACATCTGCCCGAAGCAGTACATCATCGAGAACGGCGACGAGCACTTCGCCAACAACCCGGTGGGCCACGGGCAGTACCAGTTCGAGTCGTGGATCCCCGACCAGGAGATCCGCTCGACCCGCTTCGAGAACTACCACTTCCCGCGCGACGCCGAGTTCCAGCACAAGGCCGGCTGGGTGAAGAAGCTGACCGGCCGCTACTTCCCGGAGGAGCAGGCGCGCGCCGCGGCGCTGGAGGCGGGCGAGGTCGACATCGCCTACCGCATCGGCTCCGACGTCGCCGGCCAGTTCGAGGACACCGACGACTTCCAGGTCATCGTGCTGCCGGACGTGCGCGTGATGTCGATCGAGTTGCCCATCAACCAGTCGCTGGACCCGATCACGGGGGAGGAGAACCCCTGGCGGGACGTGCGCGTGCGCAAGGCGGCCAACTACGCGATCGACGCGCAGTCGATCGTCGACAACCTGCTGACCGGCAACGAGGAGCGCGCCTACTCGCCCTTCCCGGCCGGCTACCCGCTGCCCATCGGCAACATGGACGGTCCCTACACCTACGACCCGGACCGCGCCCGGGCGCTGCTCGAGGAGGCCGGCCAGGTGGGCTTCGCCTTCAAGATCACGCTGCCCACGGGCCTGTGGACCGGGGACCGCGTGTGGATGCCGGCCGTGCAGCAGATGCTCAACGACGTCGGCTTCCAGGTCGAGGTGGACTACGCCGACTTCGGCAACGCCCTCGCCGAGATCCGCAACCACGAGTTGCCCAACCCGTTCATCTTCAACCAGGGCTCCACGCGGGCCGGCGCGCCGCTGGGCCCGGCCTTCGCCTACGCACTGATCACAACCATCGGCTCGCCCTACTCGCACGCCAACCCCACCGACGATTTCCTGCCGGAGTTCCTCGAGTTCCAGCGGCTGATCGACGAGGCGGGCGCCGAGTTCGACGCCACGCGGCGGGCCGACATGTACTTCGAGGCGGCCACGATCCACTACGAGAACGCCTTCGTGGTGCCGTTGTTCAACCTGTCGCACCTCTACGCGACCCGGAACAACATCCGCTACACCGAGTACTACGACACCTCGACCGGCTTCAACCCGGTCTTCGCGCAGGTGTTGTCGACGTAGGGATCGGCGCCTGCCCGGCCGGACATTGCCGCAACCTCGCCCCCGAACTCCCCTCCATCCGAAGCGATGGAGCGGGGGCGAGGGGGTGAGTTCTTCGCCGCGTCGCCGGCCGGCCGGTCGCCCATTCCCACGGGGGGCGCCGGGGCGTTAGCATGCAGGCTCACTGAGCCGGGAACACCCACGGAGGCGACGCCCGGATGAGCACCCAGCTGGCCTCCGACGCCGTCGCGCGCTTCCTGCGCGGCGTCGCCGTCGTCTTCCTGGTCGTCACGATCGTCTTCGTCCTCAGCCGGGCGACCGGCGACCCGATCAATTATCTGGCGCCGATCGAGGCCACGGCCGAGGAGATCGAGGGGATCAAGGATCGGCTCGGCCTGAACGATCCGCTGGTCGAGCAGTACGGGCGCTTCCTGGCCGACACCGTGCAACTCGACTTCGGCAAGTCGTTCCGCGCGCAGCGGCCCGCGATCGAGGTGGTGCGGGAGCGGGTGCTCAACACCGTGCTGCTGGGCGTCGTCGCGCTGGTCTTCGCCTTCGCCGTGGGCATCCCCTTCGGCATCATCGCCGCCGTGCGCCGCGGCGGCGGGGTCGATCTGATCTCGCGGCTGTTCGCGCTGCTGGGACAGGCGGTGCCCAACTTCTGGCTGGGTCTGATGCTGATCCTGTTCCTGGCGGTCAACTTCGACTTCCTCCCCACCGGCGGCCGCGTGGGCGTCACGAGCTTCATCCTGCCCGGTATCACCCTGGGTTCCTTCCCGGCCGCCGCGGTCATGCGCTTCACGCGCTCCTCGATGCTCGACACGCTGCAGCAGGACTACATCCGCACGGCGCGCGCCAAGGGCCTCAACGAGCGCGGCGTGATCGCCAAGCACGCGCTGCGCAACTCGATGCTGGCCGTGGTCACCCTGCTGGGCCTGCAGGTGGGCGGGATTCTGGCCGGCTCGGTCGTCGTGGAGACGGTCTTCGCCTGGCCCGGCCTGGGCTTCCTGATCATCCAGTCGATCCGTGCGACCGACTACCCGGTCGTGCAGGCCGCCGTGATCATGACTTCCATCTGGATCGTCTTCGTCAACTTCGTGGTCGACGTCTCCTACAGCTTCCTCGACCCCCGCATCCGGACGGGAGTGAACTGAGCCGTGGCCGTCGACGTCCCGACCCTCGGTGAACCCGTCCGCCGGCGCCGGCGCTTCCGCGTGCGATCGCCGAAGACGCTCGCCGTCACCGTCACGTTCCTCATCGCCTTCCTCATCTTGGGCACCGCCGGGCCCTCGCTGACTCCCGACGATCCCAACGCCCTCGATCTGGCGGGGCGGCTGCAACCCCCCGTGTTCGACGGCGGCGCCTGGAATCACCCCCTCGGCACCGACGACCTGGGCCGCGACACCCTCAGCCGGCTGATCCACGGCGCCCGCGTGTCCCTGATCGCGGTGGGGCTCATCATCCCCATCGCGACCCTGATCGGATCCCTCCTGGGGCTGCTGGCCGGCTGGTTCGGCGGCTGGACCAGCCGCATCATCATGGCCCTCGTCGACCTGCAGTTGGCGTTGCCGGCCATCCTCGTGGCCGTCTTCCTCGCCGCCATCTGGGGGCCCAGCCTGACGAACGTCGTCATCGTGCTCGTCTTCGCGCTGTGGGCGACCTGGGCCCGCATCGTGCGCGGCGAGACGCTGAGCCTGCGCGAGCGCGAGTTCGTCATCGCCGCCCGCACGATCGGCGCCAACGACCTGCGCATCATGCTGCGCCACATCCTGCCGGGGCTGATCAACTCCATCGTCATCCTGGCCACGCTCAACGTCGCGACGATCGTCATCGCCGAGGCGGGGCTCAGCTTCCTCGGCGTCGGCGTCGCCCAGGACACCATCTCCTGGGGCGCGATGATCTCCCAGGGCCGCGACCTGCTCAACGTCGCCTGGTGGCTCGTCACGGTGCCGGGCATCGCCATCCTCACCATCTCGCTCGTCATCAACATCTTCGGCGACTGGCTGCGCGACTTCCTCGACCCGCAACTGCGTAACGTCCGCTGAGTGGGGAGTCCCCCGCACCCTTATCCTCTGCTCGCCACGGGACGGGAGGGCGCGATGACCTGGCAGCGCGAGATCGACGAACTGGCCCACCGCCGCGAGCTCGCCCACCGCATGGGCGGCCCCGAGCGCGTCACCCGGCAGCACGCCGCGGGCAAGCTCACCGTCCGCGAGCGCATCGACGGCCTCGTCGACCGCGGCAGCTTCCACGAGATCGGCGAGCTGGCCGGGCAGGCCGTCTACGAGGACGGCAAGCTCGTCGGCTTCACGCCGCGCGCCCGCCTCGTCGGCCTCGCCGAGATCGACGGCCGGCCCGTCGTGGTGGGCGGCAGCGACTTCACGATCCGGGGCGGCTCGGGCAAGGGCCTGGGTCAGAACCGGTCGCTCTCCGAGGATCTGGCCTCCGAGTACCGCCTCCCCCGCGTCGAACTCTACGATTCCGGCGGCGCCAACGTGGAGGCGATCTCCGACCAGGGCTCGATCTACCTGCCCAACAGCTTCAGCAACTGGGCTCCCCGCATCAAGCAGATGCAGTCGGCGCCCAACGTCGCCGCCGTGCTGGGGCCGGTCGCCGGCGGACCGGCGGGCTGGGCCGTGCTGTCGCATTTCAGCGTGATGGTGAAGGGCACGTCGGCGCTGTTCGCGTCGGGGCCGCCGGTCGTCCGGCGCGCGCTGGGCCACGACGTCACGAAGGAGCAGCTGGGCGGCTCGGAGGTGCACACGCGCGTCTCCGGCACGGTGGACAACGAGGCCGAGTCGGAGGCGGACGCCTTCGCCCAGATCCGCCGCTTCCTCAGCTACATGCCGTCGCACGTCTGGGAGCTACCGCCCCAGGTCGAGCCCCGCCCCGCGCCGGCGGAGACCGAGGAGCTTCTCAGCATCGTCCCCCGCGACCGCAAGCGCCCCTATTCGATGAAGCGCCTGATCTCGCTCCTCGTCGACGGCGGCGAGTTCTTCGAGATCGCCCCGCACTACGGCGCGGCGGTGATCACCGCGCTGACCCGCGTCGAGGGCAAGGCGTTCGGCGTCCTCGCCAACGACCCGAACGTCTACGGCGGCGCGATGGACGCCAGCGCGTCGGACAAGCTGGCGCGCTTCGTGGAGTTGTGCGACTACTTCCACCTGCCGGTGCTCTATCTGGTCGACGTGCCCGGCTTCCTCATCGGCGAGCAGGCCGAGCGCGCCGGCACCCTGCGCAAAGGCGCCCGGGCGATCTGGTCCTGGACCTCGATGACGGTGCCCACCTTCACGATCCACATCCGCAAGTGCTACGGCATGGCGGGCGCGGCGACGAGCAACGCCTCGCGCCTCAGTTGGCGGCTGGCCTGGCCCAGCGGCGAGTTCGGCTCGATCCCTATCGAGGGCGGCGTCGACGCCGCCTACCGCCGGCAGATCGCCGCAGCCCCCGACCCCGACGCCAAGCGCCGCGAACTCGAAGAGTCGATGGCCAAGTACCGCAACCCATTCCTGACCGCCGAGGCGGCCGGCGTGGAGGAGATCATCGACCCGCGCGAGACGCGCACGCACATCGCGCGCTGGCTCAAGCTGGCGTATCGGGTGCTGCCACAGGAACTCGGCCCGAAGCCGAGGTACGGCGTCCGGCCGTAGCCGCCCGACCTCGCGCGGGCGGCGTGCGGACTACCGCGGCGTCACGGCGACGGAACGCACCTCGCCGAACTCCTTGTCGAGCTTGCGCCACGAATCACCGGCGTCCTCCGTCACGTAGATGTACCCGTAGAGGCTCGCGGCGACGACCACGTCGGGCCGTCGCG
>JAPOXB010000010.1 GCA_026707335.1 Chloroflexota bacterium | reverse complement strand
GATCGCCGCGACCCCCGGCGATCAGCGCTTGTAGGTGTCGGTGGCCCGGTAGGGACTATCGCGCCAGGACAGCGCCCCCTTCATCCCCTCGTCCTGCATGTGGTCCTGGAACTGCATCGAGAACTCGGTGTGCTGTCCCAGGGCGTCCAGGTCGGTGCTGCTGCGCACGGAGGAGTAGATGCCCATGTTCTCGTAGAAGCGGTTCATGTTGAGCTTGAGGATGGCCAGCTGATCGGAGGACATCGTGGCGACGCGGTCGGCCAGGGCGATCGTGCGATCCTCCAGCTCCTCCCCCGGCCAGGCGTAGTTGATCATGCCGCATTCGCGGGCCTCGACGCCGCTGATGTTCTCGCCCGTGTAGTAGAGCTCCTTGGCCTTGCGCATGCCGATCACCAGCGGCCAGATCACGCCCGTGCGCGAGGTGCCCAGCCCGCGGCAGCCGGGATGGCCGAACTGCGCGTCCTCGGCCGCCGTGACGAGGTCTGCCATCATCGCCACCTCGCAGCCGCCGGCGATGGCGTAGCCGTGCACCTGCGCGATCGTGATCTTGGCCATGTTCCAGAAGTACATGTGGATGTCGGTGATCTGCTGCATCGCCGTGCGGTTATTCATCGGCAGCGCGCGGCCCCGATCGTCGGTGCGCTGGAACCGGCGCACGACGCCGTCGGCGCCGCCCAGCCGCGGCGTCAGGTCGTAGCCGGCGCTGAAGGTGCGCCCCGCCCCCTTGACGATGATCGCCCGGATCGAGTGGTCGGTCTCGAGTTCGTGCAGGGCGTCGTTGAACTCGTAGAGCAGCTCCTGCGAGAGGGCGTTCATCTTCTCGGGGCGGTTGAGCGTGACGCGGGCGACGCGGCCGTCGGTGCCCACCCGGTCGGTGGTGATGAAGTCGAAGTCGGTCATGGGGGAACTCTCCTGGCTGCCCGGCCGGGCGCTGCGCCTGCGGCGGCGTGTCTGTACGGGGCCCCCGGCGGGGGCCGGTCCAGGGTAGCGACGGCCGGCGCTACGGGCGCGCCTCGTGCGGCTCGTGCGCGGCGACGATCGCGCGCGCCTCATCGATCAGCCGCGGCAGCGCCGCCGCGACCGCCGCCTCGTCGACGGCCGCCGCCACGCCCGGGTAGCCGGCCCGCTCGATCATCGCTCGCAGCCGGCCCCGCTGGAAGCGCTCCAGCGTCCAGTCCAGCGGGTCGCCATCGGCCGTGGCGTCGAACATGATGCGCTCGTCGCGGCCCATCGGGCCGTAGTGGTAGTGCGGCGTGTGGCGGAAGCAGTCGAAGCGCAGCAGTTCGGTCGGCGCGCCGTCGACGTCGGCGTAGACCTCAATGCACAGCCCCGAGTCGCCACCGACGTCGTCCCGATAGCGCATCGTCAGGCTGACGCCGCCCGCCTCGACCTCCGCCTCGTGCCGCCGCATCGCCGCGCTCCCTTCCTGCCGCCGGGCGGCCGCTCCGCCCCGCGCGCAGCGACAGTCTAGCCGTCCCCGCCCGCCGGGCGCGCGCAGGCCGCGGCCAGGGCGCCGATGCGGCGCGTGCGCCGCGCGATCTCGGCGTCGCCGGCGAAGCCGTTGGTGACGAAGCCCAGCGACAGCCCGCTGGCGGGGTCGCCCCAGGCGATCTGGCCGCCGGCCCCGGCGTGCCCGAAGGCGCGCGCCGAGACGCCGCCGCCGAAGCCGCGCAGGGCCGCGGCGCCGTCGTCGCTGGCGACCACGCCCAGCAGCCCCCGGTTGACGGGCACGCCGGTCAGGGGATCGCGGTGGCGGCGCGGGTCGCTGCGCACGCGCGTCCCCAGGGCGATCGTTTGCGGCCGCAGCGCCCGTCCGCCGCCGGCGTCCAGGCCGCCGCCCAGCAGCGCCTGGTAGAAGAGCGCCATCGCGGCGGCCGTCGCGAAGCCGCCCCCGCCGGGGCAGCCCGACCGCCGCTGCGAGGGCAGGTTGAAGTGCAGGATGGTCTCGGGGTTGACCTCGCCTCGCGCCCCCTCCGGTCCGGCCGGCGGCTGCATGTAGACGACGTCCGCGGCGCGGCGGTGCTGTTCGTCGGGCAATCCGACCCAGAGGTCGGACAGACCCAGCGGATCGAGCAGCCGCTCGCGGACGTAGTCGCGGAAGTCGCGCCCCGTCCGGGCGCTGATGACCTCCGCCAGCAGCCAGTGCGCCGAGGTGGCGTGGTACTCGAAGCGGCTGCCGGGCGGCCAGTTCAGCCGCCAGCCCGCCATCCGCTCCAGCCGCAGCGCGCGGTCCTCCCACAGCCGCGGGTGCATCGGCGCGCCGGGGAAGCCACCGACGTGCAGCATCACCTGTTCGATCGTGATCGCGTCCTTGTCCTGGCCGGCGAAGGCCGGCACGACCTCGGCGGCGCGCTCGTCGACCGACAGCAGGCCGTCCTCGACCAGGCAGAGCACGGCCGCCGCGACCACCGCCTTGGTCGAGGAGTAGATGCAGAACAGCGTCTCGCCATCGACGGGCCGCTCGACGCCGCCCTGCACGGCGCGGCCGAAGCTCGCCGCGCCGGCGAGCCTGCCCCGCCGCGCGACCGCCACCTGCGCCGCCGGCAGGCGGCCCGCGTCGACCTCCGCCCGCACGAAATCGAACAGCTCCCGCAGGCGATCGGGATCGACCCCCGCCTCTGCCGGTGCAGTGGCGAAGTCGCCGGGCTGGGCCATATCGGAACCGCCTCTCTCAGCTACGACGGTCGCTCCGTCGTGCGCTCCTCGATCGCGTAGAACTCGTCCAGGCCGGCCGCGGCGGGAAGCTCGCGGTAGAGGCGGAACAACTCCGCGGGGTCGATGCCGGCCGTCCCGTCCGACTGGAAGCGGGCGTAGGCCTCGCGCATCGCGGCGTAGGCCAGCACCTGTCCGCTGAACGGATCGATGATCAGCGGCCAGCCGAGGCCGCGCCACTCGTCCCTGGAGCGCGTCGCGAAGGCCGCCATCGCCGCCAGCGGCGCGTCGATCCGCGGCGGGGCGCCGCGCCACTCCGCCTCGCTGGAGGGGAACAGCATCACCAAGTCGGCGCCGGCGGCCCGGTAGGCGCGCCCGCGCTCGACGGCCGCCGCGAACGACTCGTTCCGCACCGCCCCCGTGCGGGCGATGATCAGCAGGTCGGGGTCCGACCGCGCCGCCAGCGCCGCCTCGAGCTTGCCCACCATCTCCTCGGCCGGGATCAGGTGCTCGACGCCCTTGTGGTGGTGCGCCCGCTTGGGCGCCACCTGATCCTCCAGTTCGACGGCCGCGGCGCCGGCCGCCTCGAACTCGCGGATGGCGCGGCTGGCGTGCAGCGCGTCGCCGAAGCCGACGCCGCCATCGACGATCAGGGGCAGCGAGGAGCGCTGCGTGATCTGACGCGCCGCCGTCGCCACCTCGGTGGTCGTGAGCAGCGCCTCCGACACGGCCAGTTGGAAGCCCAGCCCGCCACCGCTCAGATAGCCAGCCCCGTAGCCCAGCGCCTCGATCGTGCGCGCCGTCAGCGGATCGAGGCAGAGCGGCGCGAAGACGGGGCCGCCCCGCTCGATCGCGGCCCGCAGTCCGGCCCGCCCGCTCATCGCCCCGCCCCCGCCCGATCGCCGCGCCTAGGGCGAGGCCACCATGCTGAACTGCTTCGAGGGCATGGTGCCCAGCAGCGGCGCCCAGCCGGGCGAGTCCTGCGGCGGGTGCGCGGCCAGCCAGTCCTCGTCGATCGCGACGCCCAGGCCGGGCGCGGTGGGCAGCGGCAGGAAGCCGCCGCTGTGCTGCGGGAACTCGCCGATGCAGGCGTCGGGGAACCAGTTCTTGAAGCCGCCCTCGTGGATCATGAAGTTGGGGATCGAGGCGTCCACGTGCAGCGCCGCCAGCACGTCCATGGGGCCGTGGATGGCGTGCGGCTGCACACCCACGTAGTGCGCCTCGGCCAGCGCCGCGATGCGCCGCAACTGGCCGATGCCGCCGCACTGGATCACGTCGGGCTGGATCATCGCCACGATCTGCCGCTGCAGCAGGTCGGCGAAGCTGAACGGGCTGTAGAGCCGCTCTCCGGTCGCGATGGGGATGTTGATCGACTCCGCCACCTTCTGCATGGCGTCCATGTTCTCGAACGGGACCGGCTCCTCGAAGACGAAGGGGCGGTAGGGCTCGGCCAGGCCGCCGAAGCGGATCGCCTCGGCCGGCGTCAGCCGCCCGTGCGTCTCGAGCAGCAGCTCGACCTCGAAGCCGACCGCCTCGCGCACCGCGATGAGCGTGTCCAGCGCCTTCTTCTCGGCCTCGTAGCTGATGTACAGGCCGCGGTGATCGAAGGGGTCGCCCTTGAGCGCCGTCAGCCCGCCGGCCACCTGGCTCAGCGCCCATTCGGCCGCCTTCTCGGGCGTGGGGCCGTCCCAGCGGCCGTAGATCCAGATGCGGTCGCGCATCTTGCCGCCCAGCAGCTCGTAGACGGGCACGCCCAGGGCCTTGCCCTTGATGTCCCACAACGCGAGCTCGATGCCCGCCGCGGCCGAGTTCTGGATCGGGCCGCCGCGGGTGTAGAAGTGGTGGTGGATCTTCTGCCAGCAGCGCTCGACGGCTTGCGGGTCGTCGCCGATCACCAGCCGGCCGTACTCCTCCACCAGCGACGTCACGGCCATGGGGCCGCAGGTGGCGTCGCCCCATCCGGTGATGCCCTCGTCGGTCTCGACCTTGACGAAGATGTAGTTCCAGGGCGGGAAGTTGAACGGGTTGGGCATCGGGTCGGGCGCCGCCGGGATCGCGCGGACCGAGGTGATCTTCATGTCTGCTGCTCCTCTCGCGTGCGCGGCGCCGGCCGCCGCGCCGTGCGCGCATTCTAGGCGGGCCGTCGGGTTCGCACGCCCTCGATGAGACCGTTGACGAATCGGGCGTGAAGTGTCATCCTGATCACAGAGGGAGCGTCATTCGGGCCACTCTGGACCGGGGATGCGCCCGCGGCGCGGCGAACGGGACGCGGCGCCCGAGGCGAGAGGAGGGTGTCATCCGTTCGGACGACAGTCCGCCGCGCGACGGCGGGACGGTCCTCCCACGAGCCGCGGACCACTGACGAGAACACGACCTCCACTGCCTCGCTCAAGGGACCACCCTGGGGCGGCGCACGACGGAGGCGCTCGGAGCGGACATCCGCTCGGCACCGCGAGCGTGCCGGGGGCCGTCGAAGGCACAGATTCGAGCACGCAGCCCGGGCCAAGGCCCGGGCTGCGTAGTTTCTCGCGCGGCCGATCGCCGCCGGCCGGAGGACGGGTCAGTCGATGCGCACGACGCCGCGGTGGAAGCGCGTCACCACGTTCGGCTCGGGGATCAGGCTGGTGCGGGCGTCGGCCTTGCCGGGGTACTCGAACTGCGACAGCACGTAGCGGATGCTCTCCAGCCGGGCCGCCTCCTTGACGTTCGCCTGCACGATGATCCAGGGGCTGAAGCTGGTGTGCGTGCGGGCGAACATCATCTCCTTGTAGCGCGTGTAGTCGTCCCACAGCTCCTGCGCGCGCGCGTCGAGCGGGCTGAGCTTCCACTGCTTGAGCGGATTCGTGCGGCGCGAGCTGAAGCGCGCCGTCTGCACGTCCTTGGAGATCGAGAACCAGAACTTCACCAGGTCGACCCCGTCCTCGATCAGCATGTGCTCGAACTCGGGCACCTGGCGCATGAAGCGCTCGTACTCGTCGGCGGTGCAGAAGCCGTTGACCGGCTCCACCACGGCGCGGTTGTACCAGGAGCGGTCGAAGAAGACGATCTCGCCCTGGTTGGGCAGCTGGCGCATGTAGCGCTGGAAGTACCACTGCCCGCTCTCGTCGGCCGTCGGCTTGGGCAGCGCCACGACCCGCATCGCGCGCGGGTTGAGATGCTCGATGAAGCGGCGGATGGTGCCGCCCTTGCCCGCCGCGTCGCGCCCTTCGAAGAGGATCGTCAGCCGCCGGTCCTCCTCCTGCACCCAGCGCTGGAGCTTGACCAACTCGATCTGCAGCAGCTTCAGGTCGTGGGCGTAGCCGGGCACGCGGCGCTTCAGCGCCGGCCCGTCCCCCGCGGCCGGCCGCCGGACGACGGCCCCGCCGGCGCCCGATGCCGCCGCC
>JAPOXB010000182.1 GCA_026707335.1 Chloroflexota bacterium | reverse complement strand
CGACGGCCCCGCCGGCGCCCGATGCCGCCGCCGCATCCCCCGCTTCGCCGTTGCCGGCGGCGCCCAGCGACGCCGCGGCGGCCGGGGCGTCGCCGTTCTTGCGGGGCCGTCCGGTCTGATCCATATCGCCGCCTCCCGCCGCGCTGACGCGCCGGATGCCGGCATCATAGCCAATGTGACCTACAAAATGCGGGCTATCGGAGCAGCGCGGTGAAACCCGCCTGCTCGAAGTCACGGTCGTGCGTGAGCGCCTCGGTGATGTTCCGCTCTTCCATGAGGAGGAAGCTCGCGCAATCGGAGAGCCCCCACGTCTGATCGGGACGGGCAACATACCGATCGACGGCGCTTCTGAACTGGGCGGCGGTCTGCGGGACGATCTCGACATCGGGATTGTCCTCCAGATCCCGCACCATCCGGGCGGCAAACAGCCGGCGGAACTCACCCATCCCGGCCATGAAGTTCAGCGCCTCGATCAGGACGATGTGCGTGGTGACGACCGCAGCCGAGCCTAGTCTCGCGGCAACGGCCAAAGCTTGCTCGTGCATGGCGTCGCGGGGATTCCACAATGCGATCCAGTAGGCCGCATCGGCGAACACCACTCGCATCAAGCGTCTTCCTTCGGGTGGCCGTACAGATAGTGCTTGTAGTTCTTCGCGCCATCAGTCGGCAGGACCTTCCACGCGTCTGGCGGAATGTCCTGCTGGAGTTCCTTCACCTTCGCGACGACCGCGGCCAACCCGCGGCCAGGCGTCGCTGCCGAGTTCTCGATCGACAGCGTCACCTCCTCGCCCTCTTCCAGGTCGAGCGGTTCGAGCGGCGTGAGCACGCCGTTGGCGTATCTGGCCTTCACGCTCGCGACCATGCCGGTCCTCCCTGGCCGGGCCCCCGGCCTTCATGAACCGCCGCGCTGACGCGCCGGATGCCCATGATCATAGCCAAAACGCGGACCGGACGCGCGGAGGAGCCGCCCGGCGGACGGGGCGGACTGCTAGTGTTGGCGCGGATCGCGGGTCGCCCCGCGACGCCCCCAAGGAGGACGAGCCATGGACATCGCCGGCCTGGGCCGATACCCGAACGCCGACCCGCTCGTGCGCACGATCATCGAGCACGATCTGGAGCGCAACATCGTCGAACTCGACGCCTACGGCTTCACCGTCATCCCGCCGGAGAAGCTGGGCGCCCCGCCCGGCTTCACCGATCGCCTGCGGGAGGCGATCCTGGGCGTCTACACGCGCCGCCACGATGTCGAGATCGACGACCACCGCACGGCGGACCTGCCCGTGCCCAACCGGCGCTACAAGCAACTGATCGACGAGGACGACGCCATCACCGAGGCCGCGCTCAACCCGGTCACGCTGGCGATGGCGCGCTGGCACTGCGGCCAGAGCGCGATCCTGGGCGTGACGTCCTCGATCATCAAGCCCCGCGGCGGGGAGGATCACCTGATGCTCCACAACGACACGCACGGCGCGCCGCCGCCGCAGGCCGCCTACCCCCACTTCGTCAACACCAGCTGGGTGCTCACCGACTACGACAGCGTCGACGACGGCCCCACGGTGTTCGTGCCGGGCAGCCACCGCTGGGGGCGCGCGCCCACGCCGCAGGAGGCGGAGTTCTGGCGCGAGGGCGCGCCCGTCGAACCGGTGCCGCTGCAGGCCGAGGCGGGCTCGCTGGCCGTCTGGGGCGGCAACATGTGGCACGGCGCCGTGCCCCGCACGACGCCCGGCCTGCGCGTCACGCTGGTGCTCGGCTGGACGCGCCCCTACATGAAGCCGGTCCACATGTGGCAGTTCGGCGGCATCTCCGCCGAGCGCGTCGAGCGCTACCCCGAGCTGACGCGGGTGCTGGGCCTGAACCACCACTACCCGCAGGGCGACGAGCGCCCCGAGGACCGCCCGGTCGAGTCGTTCATGGCGGCCGGGCAGGATCAGTTCGCCTGAGCGCGCCCGTCCGCCGCGGCGGCGGAGCGCGCCGCCTTGACGCGCCGCCCGCTCCGGACGTAGCTTGCCGCACAGCGGGACATGCCGGGGCCGCCGCGGCGGTCCTCGCCGCATGCCGTCCCGAACGGAGCGAGAGGCGCCGGCCGCCGCCACGGGCGCGGCGACCGCGACGCCCAGAAAGGAAGACCCACCCATGGACATCCTCGCGCTGGAATCCTCCCCCAACGCCGACGCCGCCGTCGGCGAGATCCGCCGCTACGGGCTGGAGAGCAACGTCGTCGAACTGGCCGCCTACGGCTTCACGGTCATCCCGCCCGAGAAGACCGCCGCGGCGGCCGACTTCGTCCCGCGCCTGCGCGACGCGATCCTGCGCACGTACGGCGCCCGCAACGACGACCCGGTCGACGACTACCTGACCGCCGACCTCAACGCGGGCCACCAGAACGCCTGGTGGCTGCTGGAGGAGGACGAGGTGTTCGTCGAAGCGGCGCTCAACCCGGTGGCCCTGGCGATGGCCCGCTGGATGTGCGGCCAGAGCGCGATCCTGTCCGGCGCCTCCTGGATCCTCAAGGGGGGCAACAAGGCCAAGTCGATCGGCGGGTACGAGCAGACCGACCCCCTGCCGCTGCACAACGACACCCACGCCGCGCCGCCGCCGCTGCCGCAGTACGCGCAGTTTTGCAACACCTCGTGGGTGCTGAGCGACTACAGCAAGGAAGAGCACGGCCCCACGGTCTACGTGCCGGGCAGCCACCTCTTCGGCCGTGCCCCCTTCGCCCACGAGATGGAGTTCACGCGCGAGGACAATCCTTACCGCATCGTGCCGCTGAGCGTGCCCGAGGGATCCCTGGCCGTCTGGCACGGCGCGACCTGGCACGGCGCGCTGCCGCGCAGCACGCCCGGCCTGCGCGTGACCCTCGTGCTGGCCTGGATGCGCGCCTACATGCAGCCGATCCAGGATTGGCGGGAGCTCGACCCCGAGCTGATCGACCGCCACCCGGAGTTGACGCGCCTCCTGGGCCTGGAGCATCTCTACCCGTTCAAGTACGGCGACGAGGAGGGGCGCGTCGAACCGCTGCTGGAAGCCGGCCGCGACCAGTTCGCCTAGGCAGCCCGACGGCCGCCGCCGCGCGTGGCGGCCACCACTCCCGGAAAGGAACACCCGATCATGGACATCCCCGCCCTGCAGGCCTCCCCCGCCGCCGACGCCGCCGTCAGCGAGATCGTCCAATACGGATTGGAGCGCAACGTCGTCGAGTTGGCCGCCTACGGCTTCACGGTCATCCCGCCCGAGAAGACCGCGGCGCCGCCCGGCTTCACGGAGCGCCTGCGCGAGGCCATCCTGCGCACCCATGGCGAGCGCAACGACGACCCGATCGACGACTACCGCACCGCCGATCTCAAGTCCGGCTTCAAGAACAACTGGTGGCTGCTGGAGGAGGACGACGCTTTCGTGGACGCCGCCCTCAACCCGGTGGCCCTGGCGATGGCCCGCTGGATGTGCGGCCAGAGCGCGATCCTGGCCGGCGCGGCCTGGATCCTCAAGGCGGCCGACAAGGGCGTCGGGCGCGACGGCTTCGACCGCGGCGCGCTGCGCCTGCACAACGACAACCACGGCGTGCCGCCGCCGATGTCGCAGTACGCGCACTGGTGCAACACCTCCTGGGTGCTGACCGATTACAGCAACGTGGAGGACGGTCCCACGGTCTTCGTCCCGGGCAGCCACCTGTTCGGCCGCTCCCCCTTCCCGCACGAGCAGGACTTCACGCAGGAGAGCGCTCCCTACCGCGCCGTGTCGCTGGACGCCGCCGAGGGCTCCCTGGCCGTGTGGCACGGCGCGACCTGGCACGGCGCGCACCCCCGCAGCACGCCCGGCCTGCGCGTCACCCTGGTGCTGACCTGGATGCGCTCCTACATCAAGGGCATCCAGGAGTGGCGCAAGCTCGACCCCGAACTCCTCCAGCGGCGCCCGGACCTCAAGGGCATCCTGGGCCTCGAGCACCTCTACCCGTTCAAGTACGGCGACGACGAGCCGGAGCGCGTCCATGCGCTGCTCGACGCCGGCCGCGACCAGTTCGCGTAGGCACGCGCCGAGCGCGCGGCTGTAGTATGCGCGCACCGGGTATCGGGGCGCCGGGGCCGGGGATCGGCCTCGGGCGCCGGGGGTGCGCCCCCACCGCCGCGCCGGAGAGCCATTCGCAAGGGACCTGATGCAGTTCTGGCACTACCTCGCGACCCGGCTGGTGCAGGCGTTCATCGTCGTCATGTTTGTCGTGACGATCGTCTTCTTCGTCTCCCGCACCATCGGCAACCCGGAAGTATTCCTCGTGCCGACGATGAGCGCGAGCCAGGAGGACATCGACCGCATCCGCGAGCACCTGGGCCTCGACAAGCCGATGATCGTCCAGTACGGCAACTTCCTGCTCGACATGGCGCAGGGCGACCTGGGCATCTCGTTCCGCGGCGGCGGCGGCAAGCAGGCGATCACGCTGATCGGGGAACGGGCGATCAACACGGTCAAGCTGGGCGTGGCCGGTTTGGTGTTCGCGGTCGTGCTGGCCGTGCCCATGGGGGTCATCGCGGCGCTGAGACGGGGCACGGCCATCGACTGGCTTACGCGCTTCCTGGCGGTGATCGGGCAGGCCACGCCGAGCTTCTGGCTGGGCCTGATGATGATCTTCTTCTTCGCGGTCGAGCTGGGCTGGCTGCCCACCGGCGGCGCGAAGGAGGGCTTCAAATCGTTGATCATGCCTGCGATCGCGCTGGGGCTGTTCGAGTTGGTCGCCATCATGCGGCTGACCCGGTCGGGGATGATCGACGTGATGGACACGGACTTCATCCGCACCGCGCGAGCCAAGGGGCTGAACGAGCGGGTGGTGATCTTCCGCCACGCGATCCGCCACGCGCTGCTGCCGGTCATCACGATGCTGGGCCTCTCGCTCGGCCGGCTGATCGGCGGCTCGGTGATCATCGAGATGGTGTTCGCCTGGCCGGGGGTCGGCCGGCTGCTCGTCACCGCGATCCTGGAGGATGACTTCCCGGTGGTGCAGGCGGGGATCATCGTGTTCGCGATCTCGATCGCGGTGGCCAACCTGTTGGTGGACGTGACCTACCGGATGATCGATCCGCGCATCCGAGCGGGGGCCGCCTGATGGCACGCGACGCGGCCGGTGAGGCCCCGGTTCTGGAGATGCAGCGGCGGCGGCGAGGCATCCGCTGGCAGCGCTGGCTGGGGCTCTCCATCCCCATCATGATCCTGCTGGCGCTCCTCGTCTTCGGCGCCGGGGCGGACGTGCTGGCGAAGTACGACCCCGAGCACATCGACGTCTTGAACCGCCTGAAGCCGCCCATCTTCGACGGGGGCACCTGGGACTACCCGCTGGGCACCGACGACCTGGGCCGCGACATGTACAGCCGGCTGGTGCACGGGGCGCGCGTCTCCGTGATCGTCGTCGGCATCGTGGTGCCCGGCGCGGCGCTGATCGGCACGCTGCTGGGGCTGGTCGCGGGCTGGGTGGGCGGTCTCACGGGCCAGTTCCTCATGCGCCTGGTCGACGTGCAGCTGGCGCTGCCGGCGATCCTCTTCGCGGTGCTGCTGGCGGCGCTGGTGGGGGCGAGCCTGCGCAACGTGATCATCATCCTGCTGATCTGGACCTGGCCCTCGTACGCCCGATTGGTGCGGGCCGACGTGCTGTCGCTGCGCGAGCGCGACTTCGTGACGGCCTCCCTGGCGACGGGCGGGACGTCCTGGTGGATCATGCGCAAGCACCTCTTCCCGAACGTGGTCAACACCGTCGTCATCATCATGACGCTGGAAGTCGCGCTGGTGATCCTGGCCGAGGCGGCGCTGAGCTTCCTGACGGTCGGCGTGCCGCCGGGCACGGCGTCGTGGGGGCGCATGATCACGGAGGGCCTCGACACGATGGGCGTCGCCTGGTGGACGATCTGGTTACCGGGGCTGGCCCTGCTGGTCATCTCGCTGACCGGCAACATGATGGGCGACTGGCTGCGCGACACACTCGATCCGCGCCTGCGCAACGTCCGTTAGCCGCGCCGATCGCCTAGGCTGGGGGCGGCGGCCCGGCGGTGACCAGCCAGACCATGCAGCCTTCGCAATGGGAACCAGCGACGCGCCGCGGGCGTCGGAGCCGTATGCGTTCCACCGCAA
>JAPOXB010000097.1 GCA_026707335.1 Chloroflexota bacterium | reverse complement strand
CCCCTCACCCTAACCCTCTCCCCAGGGAGAGGGGATCGGAGTCCCCCCTCTCCATCGTCCAGATGGAGAGGGGGTGAGGGGGTGAGGTCGCCCGCCCAGACGCGAGCCGCAACACGCCGACGCTGCCAGAATGGGCGCACGATGATGATGCTCGCCATCCGGCTGCTCGCGCTCTTCCGCCGCATCTCGCTGCTGACGCTGAGGCTGCGGGGCCGGACGCCCGCCGACGCCGCGGCGCGGCGCGTCGTGAGCGGCCGGGCCTGGGACGAATTCTGCGACACGCTGAAGGCCGCCGGGGCCGCGCTCACCTTCCCCGGCGCGCCCCAGGACCCGTTCAATCAGGCCGAGGGCTACCGCTACCTCAGCCGCCTGGCCCGCGGCGGGCTGATGGCGTTCGTCGAGCACGCCGACCCGCGGGCGCCCGTCCTGCACCGCGTCGCCCACGAGACGGTCAAGCTGGGCAGCGACAACCCCGACAACTACTACCAGACGGCCGCCATCCGCGGCGACTTCGAGTACCGCATCTCCGGCCGGCGCAACAGCGTCAAGTACCTCGGCTTCGGCACGCAGGCCGGGCACTACGGGCAGGGCCGGGGGATGCCCCCCACCGGCTACGTCGAGGCGGGCGAGCTGGACATCGGCGACGACGGCCGCTTCGAGCTGATCGTCAGCAGCCGGCGCCGGGAGGGGAACTGGCTGCCGATGACGCCCGAGAGCGGCACGCTGATCGTGCGGCAGACCTTCCTCGACCGGGTGAGCGAAGTCCCGGCCGAGCTGCACATCGAGCGGATCGACTGCCCGGACGACGAGAAGCGCCCGCGTCCCCTGACGCCGGAGGAGCTCGACGCCGGCCTGCGGTCGGCCGGCACGCTGGTGGCGGGCGCCTCGCTGCTGTTCGCCAAGTGGGCGCGCGGCTTCCAGCAGCACTCGAACGCGCTGCCCATGTTCGACCCCGACGTGTCGCTCGCGGCCGGCGGCGACCCCAACATCGCCTACTACCACAGTCACTGGGCCGTGGCCGAGGACGAGGCGCTCCTCATCGAGGCGACGCCGCCCGAGTGCGAGCACTGGAACTTCCAGTTGAACAACTACTGGATGGAGTCGCTCGACTACCGCTATCACACCATCCACACCAACAAGCATCTGGCGCACTACGAGGACGACGGCTCGATCCGGCTCGTGGTCGCCCACCGGGATCCGGGGCTGCCGAACTGGCTCGAGACCGCCGGTCACACCTCGGGCACGATGTGTTTTCGCTGGATCAAGGCGGCGGAACATCCGCAGCCGCGGACGCGGCTGGTCAAGTTCTCGGAGCTGGCCGCGCTGCGCGGGCCGTAGCGGGGCTCGCACGACGAGGGGACGGGGATCCCGGTGGAGACCTCGACCGACTACGCCAGGCCCTACCGCCCCCTGCCGGTCGCGTGCCTCAACCGGGCGGGCCGGCTTGCGCGGCGCCTCGGCCGCGACGACGCCCTGGACGCCGACCAGATGATCGCGGCGGCCAGACGCAAGACCGGGCTCTGCGACTTCGGCGACGAGTGGTTCCGGGAGCCCCTCGGCGTGCTCGTCGAATCGATCAACGCCGAGGCGCGGCTGACCCCGGTGGGCGCGCGGATCCAGCGCTCGCGGATGGTGGCGGCGCTGTCGACCCGGCTGCGCGTCGAGCGTCTCCTGCGGGAGCACCCCGAGATCCGCGACATCGACCTCGGGCCGATCATCCTCATCGCTGGCTTGCAGCGCACCGCGACGACGGCCCTGCATCGGCTGATCGCCGCGGACCCCCGCATCCGCGCCCTGCGATCGTGGGAGGCGCTCAATCCGGTCCCGCTGCGAGTCGACGGCGCGGGCGGTCGCTTCGCGCGGTGGCGCCTCGGGCGCCGCGATCGCAGCCGCCGGACGTGGCAGGGCAAGCTTGCGGCGCGGGCGCTCCGCTTCCTCGCGCCCGACTTCCAGACCATCCACCCCATCGCCTACGACGCCCCGGAGGAGGACGTCCTGCTGCTCGATGTGTCCTTCATGAGCCAGTCGCCGGAGGCGGCGATGCACGTGCCGGGCTACGCGGCCTGGCTTGAAGGGCGGGACCACACCCGGTCCTACGAGGACCTGCTCACGCTGCTGCGCATCCTGCACTCGCAGCGGCCGGGCGCCGCCTGGGTGCTGAAGACGCCCCATCACATGGAGCACCTCGACGTCATCCTCGAGGTCATGCCCGACGTGCGCATCGTCCAGACGCACCGCGACCCGAAGGTGTCGATCCCGTCGTTCTGCAGCATGGTGGCCCACGCGCGCGGCATCCTGAGCGACCACGTCGACCCGGAGGAGATCGGCAGGCGCTGGATGCGCAAGACCCGCCGCATGATGGAGCGCTCGATGCAGGTGCGGCGCGACGCCGGCGACGCGGTCTTCGTCGATGTCTCGTACTACGACCTGCTCGCCGACCCGCTCGGCGAGCTGCGGCGGGTCTACGACGCGGCCGGGATCGAGTTCAGCGAGGAGGCCGCGACCGCCGCCGCGGCCGTCTCGGCACGCGACGTGAAGGATCGCCATGGGCGGCACGTCTACGCGCCGGCCAGCTTCGGTCTCGACGACGCGACCATCGACGCGGCCTGCGACTTCTACCGGCAGCAGTACCGCATCCCCGACGAGGCCGCCGGGTTGGCGGCGGCCCCGCGCTCGCGCGGGTGACGGGCGGGCGCGCCATGGCGACGGCGAAACGCAACTCGATCATCGGCGCGGTGAGCGGCGCGATCGCCGATCGGCTGTCGCAGCGGCCGACGCTGCGCCCCGTCCCGGAGGGCGTCCGCATCGACGGCAAGGTCTGCCTCGTCACGGGGGCCAACAGCGGGCTGGGCAAGGCGGTGGCGATCGACCTGGCGCGTCGCGGCGGGCGCGTCCTCATGGCCTGCCGCGGCGGCCATCCCGAGGCCGGCCAGGACGTCGCGCGGCTGTCCGGCTCCGACACGGTCGAGATGCTGCGGGTCGACCTCGCCGACCTCGACTCCGTGCACGCCCTCTGCGACGACCTCCGGCGCGGCGCCGGCCGGGTGGACGTCGCGGTGCTGAACGCCGGCCTGATGCCACGGTCCGCGCGCCGCTCGCGCCAGGGCTACGAGTTGATGTTCGCCGTGCACTTCCTGGCCAACCGGCTGCTGATCGACCGGCTGCTGCGCGACGGCACGCTGCGGCCGTCCGGCGGCGCCAGGGAAGCGCCCCGGATCGTCTTCGTCGCGTCGGAGGCGCATCGCTCCGCCGCCCCCATCGACTTCGACGACTTCGGCGCCTTCGTGGACTACGGCCTGCGCGACGGCCTGAAGGCCTACGGGGCGAGCAAGCTGCACATGTGCACCTACGCGCAGGAGTTGAGCCGCCGGCTGAACCCCGGCGGCGAGGTGCGGGCCGCGGTGCATAGCCTCTGCCCGGGGGCAGTCAACTCGAACCTCGCGCGGGAGGCGCCGCTGCTCCTGAAGCCGCTGCTATCGCCGATCATGCGCCTGTGCTTCGCGGCGCCCGCCAAGGCCGCCGCGCCGGTCATCCATGCCTGCTGCGCCGAGGACATGGGCCGTCGCAGCGGCGTCTACCTGCACCTCATGCAGGAGAAGCCGCCGTCGCCGCTCGCCATGGACGAGGACGCCGGCGCCCGCCTGTGGCAGGCGAGCGCGGACCTGCTGGCGAAGCATCGGCGGCCGCCGCCGTAGCGGACGACGCGCCCCTCACAGTAGCGTGCGCATCACCAGTTCGACGCACTCCTCGGGCGACCGCGTCTCCGTGTCCAGGCGCAGGTCGGGGTGTTCGGGCCGCTCATAGGGGCTGTCGACGCCGGTGAAGTTGCGGATCTCGCCCCGCGCGGCCCTGGCGTAGAGGCCCTTCGGGTCGCGCGCGGCGCACGTCTCGACCGACGCGTCGACGAAGATCTCCTTGAAGTCGCCGGGCGCGAACAGACGCCGCGCGGCGTCGCGCTCCGACCGGAAGGGGCTGATCAACGACACGATCACGATCAGCCCCGCGTCGACCATGAGCCGCGCGACCTCGGCCACCCGGCGGATGTTCTCCACCCGGTCGGCCTCGCTGAAGCCGAGGTCCCGGTTGAGCCCGTGGCGCACGTTGTCCCCGTCGAGCGGATAGGTGTGCCGCCCCTCGGCGACGAGCCGCCGTTCGAGCAGGTTGGCCAGCGTCGTCTTGCCCGACGCGGGCAGGCCGGTCAGCCACAGGCAGCAGGCGCGCTGCCCCTTCAGCGCGGCGCGCGTCTCGCCGCCGATGTCGAAGTCCTGCCAGGTGAGGTCGCCGTCGCCCACGATCGCTAGGGACGGTACGTCGGCCCGACGCCCGGGCCGAGCTGCGTCTTGATCACGCCCTGCGCCATGTCCACGAAGTCGCACAGCAGCGACCGAGTCTCGCGCGGGTCGATCAGGTCCAGGCCGCTGGCCTCGGCCGTGCGGAAGGGCGACGTCAGCCGGCGCAGCCCGTCCTCGATCTCCGCGCGCTTCGCGTCGGGGTCGGGCGCCTCGGCGATGACGCGGCGGAAGGCGGCGTCGGTGCCGCCCTCGATGTGCATCGACCCCCAGCGGCCCGACACCCAGGCGTAGCGCCGGTAGAGGTGCGGCCCCGCCCGGTACTGGATGCCGCCGGCCAGCCCGAACGTCCGCCGCAGGATGATCGACACCCAGGGCATCTTGCTCTGCAGCATGGCGTGCATCAGGCGCGCGCCGGCCCGCTCGACGCCCTGCTTCTCCGAATCGACGCCCACCTGGAAGCCCGGCTCGTCGAGCAGGATCACCACGGGAATGTGGAACGTGTCGCAGAGCTGCACCAGGCGGGTCGACTTCTCGGCCGCCGCCGTGTTCATCGAGCCGCCCTGGTAGCGGGGGTTGCTCGTGATCACGCCGATCGGATAGCCGTGCGCCCGCGCCAGCCCAATCACCCGCGAGCGCCCGTAGTCGGGCGCGATCTCGAAGAACGACCCGGTGTCGAACACGCCCTCGATCATCACGTAGGGGTCGTAGACCCGGCGGATGTCGCGCGGCACCAGCGAGAGCAGGCGCTCGTCGCGGCGATTCGGGTCGTCCGACGTGTCGCCGCGCGGGGGCATCTGCCAAACGTTGTCGGGCAGGTAGCTCAGGAAGCGCTTGGTCTGCTCGATCGCGTCGGCCTCGTCCTCGGCCGCGTTATCGACCACGCCGCTCACGCGCGTGTGGATGCGCCAGCCGCCCAGGTCCTCCTTGTCGATGTCGATGCCCAGCGCCGCCTTGACCACCGGCGGCCCGCCGGGGAAGACCTGCCCCGTGCCCTTGGCCATCACGCTGAAGTGGGCCAGCGGCGGCAGCGGCGCCGACCCGCCCGCCGCCGGCCCCAGCACGACCGAAACCACCGGCGCCAGGCTGAGCTGGTTCGAGATGCTTTCCGAGTACTCGGGGCCGTCGGGGATGTAGGTGCGGCCCAGCTCGTTGTACTCGTTCACGCTGCCCCCGGCGGTGTCGATCAGGAAGACCGCCGGCAGCCGCAGCTCCAACGCGTCGGGGTGGCCGTGGCCGATGTCCACGCCGCCGTCGTCGTCGTGGCCGCTGGCCCCGCGCACCGAGAAGTCGTTCGCCTGCACCCAGACGCGGCGCCCGTTGATCTTCGCGACGCCCCGCAGCCGGCTGCCGGGCGTGAACGCCGTCAGATTGCCGTCGGCGTCGTACTCGGCGTGCCCGGCCAGCTTGCCCATCTGCTGGAACGAGCCGGGATCGACCAGCATGTCGAGCCGCTCGCGCACCAGCAGCTTGCCCCGCGAGCGCTGCCGCTGTTCCCCCTCGGGGCCGCCCATCGCCTCGGCCATCGCGTGCCGCCGCCGCAGTTCATCGACCTCGCGCTGCCAGGTCATGGGGGTCCCTTCGGGTGGGGCGGAGCGCCCGGTGCGCCGGCCACGGGCAACGGACGAGTCCGGCATGCCCCCGGCATCCCGCCGGTATGCCGAGGCTATACCGCGGTCGCGCCGGGGCGCGATGCCGCCGGCCGGGCGCCGGTCCGGAAGCGGCGGACCCCTACGTGCTCACGCCCAGGTAGCGGGCATTGAGGCCCGGGTCGGAGTGCAGCCAGCCCTCGTAGGTGATGTCCTTGCGCGCCCCGTGCTGGTGCGAGAGGTTGAACAGCGGGATGTTGTACGCCTCCTCGTACCAGATCACGCCCGCGTCCCAGTAGAGATCGTCTCGCGCCTGCGGATCGAACGTCGACCGCGCCGCGTCGATGAGCGCCTGGAATTCCAGGTACTCCGGCAGGAAGTCGTCGTCCGGGTTCGTGTGCGAGTAGGGGTTGCCGA
>JAPOXB010000017.1 GCA_026707335.1 Chloroflexota bacterium | reverse complement strand
GGGGCCGCGATCGAGGCGGCGGCCGCGGGCGGCCGTCGGCGGAGGGCGTCGACCCGGCGGGCGATGAGCACGCGCTGTTCGTCGTGGAGGGGGAGCGCGAGGTGGACGCGATCCGCGCCGCGCTGGCCCGAGAGACGCTCTACATCGCCGACGGCCACCACCGCTACGAGTCGGCGCTGGGCCACTGCGAGGGGCGAAAGCGGCGCGCCGGCATCATTTGGTCGGGCGAGGAGCCGGAGAACTTCGTTCTGATGGGGATCGTGCGGGCGGAGGATGCGGGCCTAATCGTGGGCGCGACGCACCGCCTGCTGCACGCGCCGCCGCCGGCCGACGCCTTGGCGCGGCTGCGCGCGGCGTTCGAGGTCGAGACGGTGCGACCGGGCGGCGACGCTTCCGCGCTGATGGCCCGGCTGGCGGCCGCGCCGCCGGAGCGCGCCCCGATCGGCGTGCACGGCCTGCCCGGCGACGACCTGCTGCTGCTGGCCGACGATCGCACGCGGGCGGCGCTGCCGGCGGAACTGCCGCCGTCGTGGGCGGCGCTGGGTCCGGCGGTGCTCCAGCACGCCGCGCTGGGGCCGGTCTTCGGGATCGACGAGGCGGCGCTGCACGCCGGGGACGCGGTGACGTACGAGCACGACGCCGACACGGCCTGCGCGGCGGTCGCGGCGGGGACGGCGCAGGCGGCCTTCCTGGTGCAGGCGCCGTCACTGGGGCAGATCTTCGAGGCGGCCGACGCCGGCGACCGGATGCCGCAGAAGAGCACCTACTTCGTGCCCAAGCTCCCGACGGGGCTCGTACTGCACGCCTTCGACGCGGGTGACGACGATCTGTTCTGACGGGCTGGCGGCGCGGCCCCGGCTCGGTTAGGCTCGCGGTCGCGGAGGGAAAGGAGACCGGCGTGGCGAAGCATCTCGAGGGCAAGGTCGCCCTGGTGACGGGCGGCGCGGGGGGCCTGGGCTCGGAGGTCTGCAAGGTCTTCGCCGAGCAGGGCGCGAAGGTCGTCGTGTCCGACATCGAGCGCGACGTCGAGGGGCGCAGCGGCGGGCCGGCCTCGCGCATCGACGGGGTGGTCGAGGCGATCCGCGCGGCCGGCGGCGAGGCGGTGGGTGTCAGCGGCGACATCGCCGACATGGACACGGCCGAGCGCGCGGTCCAGACGGCGCTCGACACCTTCGGCGACCTCGACATCCTGGTCTGCGCGCACGGCATCCTGCGCGTGGACATGATCTTCGACATGTCGGAGGCGGACTGGGACGACCTGGTGCGCATGCACCTGAAGGGTTGCTTCGCGCCGACCAAGTTCGCCTCGATCCATTGGCGCGCCAACCGCGACAAGGGCGGCCGGCGGATCATCTACTTCACCTCCTCGGCGGGGGTGACGGGCGACGCGGAGCACCCGAACTACTCGGCGGCGCAGGCGGGCAAGATTGGCCTGATGCTGTCGAACGCCGAGGCGCTGAAGCGCTACGGCGTGACCTCCAACTGCATCTTGCCTCACGCGGAGACGCGCATGGCGAATCGCGGCCGGAATGACTACGTGGCGGGCAGCAACGCGGCGGCGGGGACGATGGGCGACCCGCGCAACGCGACGCCGATCATCGTGCTGCTGGCGTCGGACGAGGGGGAGATGATCAGCGGCCGCGTGGTGG
Organism: Chloroflexota bacterium; assembly: GCA_026707335.1. Classification (GTDB taxonomy): domain Bacteria; phylum Chloroflexota; class Dehalococcoidia; order Bin125; family Bin125; genus TK10-74A. Next base: position 4,838 of record JAPOXB010000017.1, on the reverse strand, counting down.
GGGCGATGGGTGGCAAGGTCAACATCTGGGACAACCCGGAGTGGGAGAGCACGATCTTCTCGACGGAGCCGTTCTGGGACATCGATCAACTCTTCGCGATCATGCCCGAGACGCTGGTCGCGCAGGGGGTGGCGCCGCCGCCGCGGATTCGGTGGTAGCGGCGCGCGGGAGGAGGAGTTCCATGGCACGACATCTCGACGGACGCATCGCGCTCGTGACGGGCGGGGCCGGCGGCATCGGCTCGCAGATCTGCAAGGTCTTCGCCGAGCAGGGCGCGAAGGTCGTCGTGTCCGACATCGAGCGCGACGTCGAGGGGCGCACCGACGGGGAGCCCTCGCGCATCGACGGCGTGCTGGAGGCGATCCGCGCGGCCGGCGGCGAGGCGGTGGGGCTGAGTGGCGACATCGCCGACATGGACACGGCCGAGCGGGCCGTGCGGACCGCGATCGACACCTACGGCGACCTCGACATCCTGGTCTGCGCGCACGGCATCCTGCGCGAGCGGATGATCTTCAACATGTCCGAGGACGACTGGGACGAGTCGCTGCGCATGCACCTGAAGGGCTGCTTCGCGCCGACCAAGTTCGCCTCGATCCACTGGCGCGCCAACCCCGAGAAGGGCAACCGCCGGATCATCTACTTCACCTCCGACGCGGGCATCCGGGGGGCGGCCGGGCAGCCCAACTACTCGGCGGCGCACGCGGCCAAGCTGGGGCTCATGCGCAGCAACACGCAGGCGCTGGAGCGCTACGGCGTGACCTGCAACTGCATCGCGCCGGGCGCGGCGACCCGGATGACCGAGCGGGGGCTGGCGGCGACGACCGACCGATCGCTGCTGAGCGAGGCGGCGGTGGGCACGGCGATGGACCCGAAGAACGTGGTCCCGATCATCGTCTGGCTGGCGTCGCTGGAGGGCGGGCAGGCGAACGGGCGCGTCTTCGGCGCGACGGGCCACCGCATCTCGCTCTACCGTGAGCACACGCGGGAGCGCTACCTGCACTACCCCGAGCCGCTGATCGACATCGACCGGCTGTTCGAGTTGTGGCCAGAGACGCTGGCCGTGCGGGACTTCCCGGACAATCAGTGGCGAATGGGACCGACGCCGCCGTCGAAGAGCGGGGCGGGCTAGATCTCGGCCTGCCTCACGTCGTCGATACCGGGGATGGCGGCGAGCGCGTCGATCTCGGCGGGGGTGAGTTGGCGGTCGACGGTGAGCACCATGATGGCGCTGCCGGCGTCGGCCGCCGTGTCCTGACGTCCGACCTCCATGGCGCTGATGTTGACGCCGATCTCGCCGAGGGCGGTGCCGACGGCGCCGACGCGGCCGGGGCGGTCCTCGTTGTGCAGGATGAGGACGTGCGTGTGTCCGTCGTGGTAGGCGTCGCCGGCGACGTCGACGCGGAAGCCGTCGATCTCGACGATGTGCGGCTCCCCGTGGGCCAGCGCGCCGGAGACGTAGGACTCGCCCGCGTCGGTCCGCAGGCGCACGGTGATCAGGTTGGCGTAGAGGCCGGCGTCGTCGCTCTTCTCCTCGACGAGGTGCAGGCCGCGGGCGTGCAGCACCTTGTTGACCGAGACGAGGTTGACGTGCTCCTCGCTGATCGGGGCGAGCAGCCCGGCGACGGCGGCGGCCTTGAGCGCGCTGACGTCGTGATCGGCGATCTCGCCCCGGTACTCGATGCGGAGGGACTGCCAACGCCCTTCGGCGATCTGCGTGACGAGGCGGCCGGCCGTGTTGGCGACGGTCAGGTAGGGGCCGATCGCCTCCAGCGTCTCGGGGTCGACGAAGGGGGCGTTGACTGCCGTGGAGGCGGGGCGGCCGTCGAGCACCTGTAGCACCTCGGCGGCGACGTCGATGGCGACGCGCTCCTGCGCCTCCTGGGTGGAGGCGCCGAGGTGCGGCGTGACGACCACCCGCGGGTGCCGGGCCAGCGGGTTGCCGGTAGCGGGCTCGGCGCTGAACACGTCGAGACCGGCGCCGGCGATCCGGCCCGAGTCGAGCGCCTCGATCAGGGCGGCCTCATCGACGAGGGCGCCGCGGGCGCAGTTGATCAGCCGCGCGCCGGGGCGCATGGCGGCGAACTCGTCCCGGCCGAGCAGGGGCGGCGCGCCGGGCGTGAGGTTGGTGTGCAGCGTGACGAAGTCGGAGCGGGCGAGCAGTTCGTCGAACGAGACCAACTCGACGCCCAGCAGGCGGGCGCGCTCGTCGGCGACGAAGGGGTCGTAGGCGAGAACGGTCATCTCGAGGCCCAGCAGCCGGTGCGCGACCGCGCCGCCGACCTGCCCCAGCCCCACGACGCCGGCCGTCTTGCCGCGCAGCTCGACGCCCAGGTAGGCGGATCGCTCCCAGGCGCCGCCGCGCAGGCTGGCGTCGGCGGCGGCGATGTGCCGGCTCAGCGCCAGGAAGTGGGCGATGGTCAGTTCGGCGGCGGAGACCGTGTTGCCGGTCGGGGCGTTGACCACCACGATGCCCCGGTCGGTGGCGGCATCGACGTCGATGTTGTCCACGCCGACGCCGGCCCGGCCGATGGCGCGCAGCCGCCCGGCGGCCTCGATCACGCGGCGCGAGACGGTCGTGGCGCTGCGCACGAGCAGCGCGTCGTAATCCGGGATGACAGCGGCCAGTTCGTCCTCGGAGAGGCCGGTGCGCACATCGACGATCGGCGCTGGCGCGCCGGGGCGGCCCGAACCGCGGCGCAGCCGCTCGACGCCCTCCGCTGCGACGGCGTCGGCGACGAGGATGCGGAGCGGGTCGGGCACGACGGCGGCCCCTTCCCCCCGGCCCCGGGGAGCGCGCGTCACACCGAGGCGGCGGCCGGGACCTGGTAGCCGAGTGTGATCAGGCTGGCGCGCAGGGCCTCGACGGCCTCGTCGAGGTCGCGCTGCTGGAACCAGCCCAGATGCCCGAAGCGGATGATCTGCCCCGCCAGCTTGCCCTGCCCGCCGGCGATGACGACGTCGTGCTCCTCGCGCATGGTCGCGGTGAGCGCCTTGCCGTCGACGCCGTCGGGCACGCTGACGGCGGTGATCGTGTTCGAGGCGTAGCGCGGGTCGGCGAAGAGTTGCAGGCCCAGCGCCTCCATCTGGCCGCGCACGCGGGCCGCGGCGGCGGCGTGGCGCGCGAAGATGGCGTCGGCGCCCTCCTCGTTCATCCGCTTGAGCGAGACGTCGAGGCCGTACATGACCGAGACGGCGGGCGTCCAGGGCGGCTGACCGATCGCCGCGTAGTCGCGGTGCTTGCCGAGGTCGAGGTAGAAGCGCGGCATCGTGGCCGACTCGAAGGCCTGCCAGGCGCGCGGCCCGACGGCGGCCATAGCCAGCCCCGGCGGCACCTCCCAGCCCTTCTGCGATCCCGTGACGATCAGGTCGAGGCCCCAGGCGTCGGTCTCGACGGGGACGCAGCCCATGCTCGATACGGCATCGACCAGGAGCAGGGCGTCGCTCTCGGCGTGGACGACTTCGGCGATCGCCTCGATGGGGTTCTCGACGCCGGTGGAGGTCTCGTTGTGGGTGATCAGCACGGCCTTGTAGCCGGGCGCCGCGCGGAGGGCGGCGCCGACCACGTCCGGCTCGGCCGCCATGCCCCACTCGACGTTAAGGCGGGTCACGTCGGCGCCGTAGACCTCGGCGATCGTCCCGAAGCGGTCGCCGAAGGAGCCGATGCTGACCGCGAGCACCCGGTCGCCGGGCGAGAGCGTGTTGACGATCGCGGCCTCCATCACGCCGGTGCCGCTGCAGGTGTAGATGAGGATGTCGTGCTCGGTGCGGAAGAAGGGGCGCAGCCCCTCGGTGACGCGGCCCAGCAAGGCGGCGTACTCGGGGCCGCGGTGGTTGATCATCTGCGCCGAGAGCGCCTCGCGGACGTTGTCGGGGATGGGCGTGGGGCCGGGGATGCGAAGGTTGGCCAACGAAGTCTCCTTGGCTGCCCGCCGGGCGGATGCGCCGGCGGCGGACCCATCGGGAGGGCCCATGGCCGGAGCATATGAGCGCCGCTCGCGGCCGGGCAATCGAGCGGCGGTGTTACGATCGGCAGGGCAGGGGCGCCGCATGACGAATCCGTACCGTGGTTTACCCAGCGTCGACCGGCTGCTGCGGCAGGAGGCCGTCGGCGCCCTGCGATCGCGCTTCCCCGACGCCCTCGTCACCGCCCACGCGCGAGCCGCGATCGCGGCGGCGCGGGAGGACATCACCTGCTCGGCGCCCTTCTGCGGCACCCAGGTGCTCGCCCCGCCCAGCGTGGAGGAACTCGCGGCGGACGTGGTCGAACGGGTGGAGGCGGCGGCCCGATCGTCGCTGCGGCCGGCCATCAACGCCACGGGCGTCATCCTGCACACCAACCTGGGCCGGGCGCCGCTGCCCGATTCGGCGCTGGCCGCGATGGCCGAGGTCGGCCGCGGCTACTCGAACCTGGAGTACGACCTGGAGTGGGGCGAGCGCGGCTCCCGGATGAGCCACCTCGACACGCTGCTCTGCACGACCACCGGCGCGGAGGCGGGACTGGCGGTGAACAACAACGCCTCGGCGCTGCTGCTGGTGCTGAAAGCCCTCGTCGTGGCCCCCTCCCTCGAGGAGCGCGAGGTGATCGTCAGCCGCGGGCAGGCGGTCGAGATCGGCGGCGGCTTCCGCATCCCCGACGTCTGCTGGCAGAGCGGCGCGCGGCTGGTGGAGGTCGGCACGACCAACCGCACCCGCGCCGCCGACTACGCCAACGCCGTCACCGACTCGACCGCGGCGCTGCTGCGGGTGCACACTAGCAACTTCAAGATCGTCGGCTTCACGGAGCAGGCCGGCCTGCGCGAGCTGCGCGGCGTCGCCAACGAGCACGGCCTGCTGCTGCT
>JAPOXB010000081.1 GCA_026707335.1 Chloroflexota bacterium | reverse complement strand
GACCGAGCCGGCGTCGCGCGAGGCCCCGTCGCGGCGGCGGGCGCGGCCTTCCTCGCGGCGCAGCGCCCGCGAGACGTCGACCGGCTCGGGCCGCGCGGGCGGATTGCGCCACAGGTACCAGGCCATCGCCAGCGCCGCCGCCCCGGTCAGGATGGCCAGCAACTGCGGCACCGAGAGCGGGTCGAAGGCAAGTTGCTCGTCGGTGCGCAGCAGGGCCAGCAGGCCCCGCACGGCGGCGTAGCTGAGGACGTAGAAGACGAAGCCCCAGCCGGGCAGCAGCTTGGTGCGGCGCAGCAGCAGCAGCACGCCCAGGATCATGAAGTCGAGGATCAACTCGTAGCCGCCGGCCACCGGATGCACCGGTACCGGCGCCTCGGACAGCGCGCCCACCTGCCCGCGGAACCAGTCGCCGGCGGGAGGGACGACGCCGTCGACGATGGAGGCCCAGGGGCCGTCGGTGCTGGGGTGGGTGTAGCGGAAGGCCCAGGGCAGGTCGGTGGCCTTGGCGAAGTGCTCGCCGTTGATCGTGTCGCCCAGCCGTCCGAGGGCCTGGCCCAGGATCATGCCCGGCGCGGCGGCGTCGAGCGCCAGCCAGCGGGGGAACTCCGGCTTCCAGATCACGACGTAGATGAAGCCGCCGAGCGCGCCGCCGATCATCGCCCCGTAGACGGAGATGCCGCCGTCGGTGAGGGCGAAGATGTCGCCCACGTTGTGGATCAGGTCGGTGTGCTCGAGCACCCACAGGGCGCGGGCGCCCACGATGCCGCAGGGCACGGCGACGAGCGCGATGCTGAAGGCGTCGTCCTCGGGCAGGCCGACGCGGCGGGCGCAGCGCACCGCCAGCCAGACCCCGGCCGCGATGCCCACGGCGGTGAAGAGGCCGTGCCATGTGAGCGCGAAGCCCCCGTCGAAGAGGTGGGGGTTGATGTGGATGTTGATGGCGGCGACGAGGTCGGGCATCAGCGGTCCCAGTCCTCGCCTTCCTCGGGCGCGGGCGGGCCGATGTCGGGCGCGCCGATGTCGCCGGCCAGCCAGCGGAACTCCCGCCGCGTCATATCGACGCCGTGCGTGGCCAGCCCGGCGAGCTGCGTGCGATCGTCGCTGACGCGGGCCCAGATGCGCCGCCGGGGGACGAAGAAGGTGGTCAGCAAGGCCAGCACCCCCAGCACGATCGCGACCCAGAACACCACGCCGCCGGGGTCGCGACGCAGGTTGAGCCCGGTGAACTCGCGCGGGCCCAGGAAAGCGTACTCGTAATCCCCGACGACGCGCGCCTGCCCCTCGTCGAGGTCGAAGCGGGGCACGTCGCCCAGCCCGATCGCCAGCCGGGCCGGGCGGTCCGCGTAGAGCCCGCTCACCGTCGAGCGGGCGAGGTCGACGTTCTCCCCGCCGAAGGCGTTGAACTCGCTGGCCGTGCGCGCCCGCCCGAAGCGCTCGATGGCGACGACGGACTGCCCGCTCGACCCGGGCACATCGTCCACCACCGCGAAGAAGACCGACTCCGCGCCGCCGTAGCCCAATTCGACCCGGCCCAGCACCTGGCTCTCGCCCGGTTCGAGGCTGCCGTGGCTGGAGTGGTCGGCGTCCTCGCCCAGGTACTCCAGACGCACGTCGCCGAGGTCGACCGACTGCCCCGCCGCGAGCAGCCCGCGGCGGCTCTCGTCGGCGGGGTCGAAGTAGAAGAAGCGGCGCGGATCGCCGGCGTAGCCGACGGTCAGCAGGCCGCCGCCGGGCAGGGGCAGCAGGCCCAGGCGGTCGCCTTCGGCGAGACCGGTCGCCTGCAGCGGCACGACGCTCTCCAGCAGGGGCGCGCCGGCGGCGTCGAGCAGGCGCACGCGCGGAGCGACCGGCGGCGGCCGGCCGATGCGCAGGGCGGTGCTGTCGAGCCTCGCCCCCTCGGGCGAATTCGCCGCGACCGGCAGCAGCGCGTAGTGGAAGCGGACGCCGTCGCCTTCGGGCAGCAGCGCCAGCGCCACGCTGACCGTCTCGGCCAGCGGGATCAACTCGTAGGCGCCGCCCTCGACGTCGGCGACGGGGAAGCGCAGCTGGATGACCTCGTCGGTGAAGAGCACGCCCGTCGAGGCCTGGGTGATGCTGATGCGCGGTCCGAAGAACTGCTGCTGCAGCAGCAGCGCCTCCGAGTAGAGCAGTTGCCCGCTGCCGGCGTCGCGGACCTGCAGCGCCGCGCCGTGCTCCCAATAGGCCGCCTGATGGACGCGGAATCCGGCGGCGTGCAGCGGCCCATTGACCGTCACCTCGCCCGCCCCGACCTCCTCGCCGCCGCTGGTGACGCGCACGAGGCTGCGGAAGTCGAGCGCCTGGCCCTCGTCGTTGAAGCGGGCGATCGCGTCATCGACGATGACCTGCACCTGCTGCCGGTCGCCGCCGGTCGCGAAGAGCGGCCGGCTCTCCCCCTCCGCGACCCAGAACTGCAACTCCTCGCCGGCGAACTTCGTCAGCAGGGTGCCGACCACCAGCAGGATCAGCGCCAGGTGCGAGACGAACGTCGCCAGTTGCACCCAGCCGTACCGGTCGGCGAAGAGGTAGTGCGCGCCGCCGCGCGTTTCGGCGCGGACGGAGAAGCGCCGCCGGCGCAGCGCCGCGGCCAGGGCGTCGGCGGTCGCGGCGGCGGGGGCCGGGTTGGCGAAGTCGAGCCGCTGACGAGCGCGCTCGAAATAGCGGTCGTTGACGCGGCGCTGCGGCCGCCGCACGTTGCGCCAGATGGGCGGGAAGCGGCTCGTGGTGCAGGTGGTGATCGAGAGCGCCAGCAGCGCCACGAGGGCGAACCAGTAGGGCTGGTTGAAGAGGTTGAAGATGCCGCCGTTGGTGTCGTAGAGCCAGGGGAACTCGGCCAGGGCGTCGGTGAGGGCCAGCCCGCCGACGCCGCCCAGGGCGTCGATCACCAAGCCCAGCAGCAGCCCCAGCCCGATCAGCGACAGGCTGAGCGGCAGCCCGCGCAGCGGTCGCGGCTGCAGGGCGGCGCGTGCGCGCGGCGCGGCGACGCGGATGGCGAGCCAGACGCCGAAGCCGAGCAGCGGCAGCAGCAGCGTGGCCGCCGGCACGTGGTCGAAGGTGGGGCGCTGAGCGTCGATGTGCCCCGCGACGGCGGCCGGGGAGCCGAGTAACTGCGGAGGGACCTGGGGGATGATCACGCCGGCCAGCGCGAAGCCCGTCAGGATCGCGATGAGCACGATCGCGGCCCGCACCGAGGTGAGCCAGCGCCAGACGGGATACAGGGGGTCGGGCGGCGCGATGCGGCCCGCCGGGCGCGCGGTTCCGGGTTGGAGGGCGGCCATGGGCCTCCGGCTTCCCGCGAGCGGCGACTGGCGCCCCGCGCGGGGCGCGGCTCAGCGTATCGGATTCCAGGCGGCGGGCCGCGGGCGATCAGCCGCCCTGCGAGGCCTCCACGACGCCGAACGCCTCCAGGTACAGCCCGCGCGCCTCGGCGATCGGCAGGCCCTGCCCCAGGTAGCCCTCGCCGACGCGGATCTCGAAGTGCAGGTGGATGTCGGTGCCCGGCGCGTTGACGCTCTCCGGCGTGCCCGACTCGCCCGCGAAGCCGATGATCTGCCCGGCTTCGACCGTCTGCCCCACCTGGATGCCGGCGGCGATCGCGCCCAGGTGGGCGTAGCGGCTGACGATCCCGTCGCCGTGGTCGATCCAGATCTGCCGCCCGCGGTAGCGGTCGAGGATCGCCTCGCCCTGGTGACCGGCCGCCGCGGCCGCGTCGAGCTCGGCCTGCGTGATCTCGACGTAGTCCCAGTCGGCGCGGATCACGACGCCCCGCTTCGCCGCCAGGATCGGCGTGGCGAGGGTGATCGCCAGCTCCGGCGGGCAGCCGCCGACGGCTCCGCTGTAGAAGTCGACGCCCTCGTGGATGCCGTTGCGGTACGTCCGGGGCGCGCCGGGCAGCAGCGCCTCCGAGGTCGGCACGCACGCGCCCGCGACGGGGATGCTGAAGCCCAGCAGGGGCGACACGGGCGGGGGCGGCGGCTCCTCCTCGCCGTCCTCACCGTCGGCGGCGGCGAGGACGGGGGCCTCGGCCTCCGGCGGCGCCTCCGCGGCGGGGGCGTCGTTCGGCTCGTCGCTCGCGGCGGCGGTTGCCGGTGCAGCGTCCGTGGTCGGCTGGGGGACCGCGCCGTCGGGCTGGCTCGCGGGCTCGCTGCTTGCTTGCGCCGCGACCGCCGACGGCGCCGACGGCGAGCCGTCGTCGTTGAGCAGGAAGGCCAGGGCGATGGCGGCCACGAACACGATCAGCGCGACGAACATCCAGATCTCGGTCGCGCCCGGGAGGGGTGACGTGGTCTGCCGGCGCGCCTGCTCCAGCGCGGCGCTCGGGTCGGCGACCGTGGCCGGACGGGAGGGGCGGCGCGCCGGCTGGGAGGCGCGGGACGGGCGATCGTCAGGCCGGCGGGTCGGCACGAGGCGGGGCCTCCGGCTTCGTCGGGCCGCCCGCGGCGGCGCGGGCAGCTACGTGAAGAGGGTAGCGGCGGGGCCGGGGAGCGCCCACGGCGGCGCCCCTAGCGACGCAGGCCGGCATGCAGGGCCTCGGCGTGGGCGCGGCTCTCGTAGTAGTCGTCGAGCGGGGCGAGCGCCGCCTCGCCGCCGCGGCGGGCGAGCGCCAGGCCGATGAGCCGATCGGCGAGCCGCGGGTTCTTGGGCAGCAGCGCGCCGTGCAGGTAGGTGCCGAAGGCGTTGCGCACGCGCGCGCCCTCGGTGCCGTCGCCGCCGTTGTTGCCGAAACCCGCCACGACGGTGGCCAGCGGCTCGGCGCCCTCGTTGAGATAGGTGCGGCCGCCGTGGTTCTCGAAGCCGACCAGCGTGTCGTCCTCCCACAGCGCGACGACGTTGCCCACGCAGCGCTCGAAGCGGCGGCCGGGATGCGCGGAGACGATGTCGAAGACGCCCACGCCGTCCATCACGTCGCCGTCGATGTCGCGGTAGCTGCGACCGAACATCTGGTAGCCGCCGCAGACGGCGAGGATGACGCCGTCGGCGTCGCGGTAGTCGCGCAGGGGCCCGGCGCGAGCCGCCAGATCCTGGTGGATGCGCCGCTGCTCCCGGTCCTGGCCGCCGCCGATGAAGACGAGGTCGGTCTCCTCGGGGTCCCAGGCGTCGCCGATCTCGACCGCGCGGACTTGCAGGTCGATGCCGCGGGCGGCGCAGCGCGCGCGCAGCGCCATGATGTTGCCGCGGTCGCCGTAGAGGTTCATCAGCGAGGGGTAGAGGTGGGCGAGCGTGAGCGTGCGGCGGGACCGATCGGCGGACATCACGCGCCCTCCCAGATGCGCCGCGCGCCGGCCATGCGGCCCAACTGCTCGCGCACGTCGAGCAGGGCCGTGTAGGTGGGCAGCACGACGAGCGGCGCGCCGGGCGGCAGCGCGTCGAGCCGGGCGCGCAGGGCGGCCGCGATCGGCCGCTCGACCGCCACGGGCTCCGGGAAGCCCGCGTAGCGCAATCGCAGGGCCATGTCGGCCGCGCGCTTGCCCCCCACGACGAGCGAAGCGGCGTCGCTCAGCAGCTCCCAGTCGGTATCCCAGATCCAGGACACGTCGGTGCCGTCGGCGAGGCCGTCGTTGAGCAGCACGAGCAGGTGGTGGGGGCCGCCGGGAGTCAGGGTGCGCAGCGCCGCGTCGACGCCGGCCGGGTTCTTGCCCAGCAGGATGCGCACCGGGTGGCCGCGAACGAGCAGTTCCTCCTGCCGGCCGAAGGCGGCGGCCGTCTGGGCGAGGCCCTCGCCGACGCGGGCGGGGGTCAGACCCAGCGCCCCGGCGGCGGCCGCCGCGGCCAGCGCGTTGTAGACGTTGTAGAGCCCGTGCAGCGGCGCCTGCACGCGGCGCTCCCCGTCGCCCGTGCGCAGGCTGAAGCCGAGGCCGTCGGGCGCGTCGAGGTCGACCTCCCGCGCAGCGACGCCGGGCTCGGGCCGCGATGGGCCCGCGCCGTCGGCGCCGGGGCAAGACCAGTGACCGAGGTGGGCGAGGTAGCGGCGCTCGTAGACGTAGTCCGCGCCCGTCTCCTCGTCCCAGAGCGCGTCGAGCGAGCGCCCCGCGCCGAGCGGCGGCTCCGCGACGGCCGGGTCGTCGATGCCGAAGTGCACGACCGGGCCGCGGGCGTCGCGGGCGAGCGTCGCCACGGAGGGGTCGTCGGCGTTGAGCACGACCGTGGTCGTGGGCGGCAGCGCGGCGATGGTGTCGCGCCACTGCTCGCGCACGGCCTCGATCTCGCCGTAGCGGTCGAGCTGGTCGCGCGAGAGGTTGCCGATCAGGAGAACGCCGGGGCGCACGGCGCGGGCCGCCTCGGGCAGGGTGGCCTCGTCGGTCTCGAAGACGCCGGCCGCGCCCGGGCGCAGCGCGCCGCCGGGGTCGGCCGCGGCGATCAGCGCGGCGCCGATGCCGCGCATCAGGTTGGAGCCCGCGCGATTGTGGATCACGTGGCGTCCGTCGGCCTCGAGGATGCCGGCCAGCATGCGGGCGGTCGTGGTCTTGCCGTTGGTGCCGGTGACGAGGACGGCGACGTCGAGTTGGGCGGCCAGCCGTTCGACCAGGCGATCGTCGATGCGCTCCGCGACGAGGCCGGGCAGCGCCGTGCCGCCACGGCCCAGGCGCCGGCTGGCGCGCTGCGCCAGCTTGCCGGCCAGC
>JAPOXB010000124.1 GCA_026707335.1 Chloroflexota bacterium | reverse complement strand
CCATCGAGCCGGGCAGGGAGAGGCCGAAGTAGAGGGTGTGCAGCCAGGCGTCGAAGGTCCCCGCGTTGCCCAGCAGCGAGGGCACCCGCGTCGCCAGGTAGATGAAGGCCAGCGACATCAGCAGCTTCCAGACGAGGTCCTGCATTGCGTCGGTGCCGCCGATGGCGGCGTACTCGTTGAGGAAGCCGATGCCGAGCGCCAGCGCCACGAGCTGGACCGCCTGCTGGAAGACGGTCGTCATGAAGAGCCTGAGCCAGTGCCGGCCCCATCCCGCCGTGTGGGGGAGGATCCAGAGCCCGAGGGCGATCGGCGCGAGCGCCAACAGGATGTCGATCAGCGCCAGGCGCAGCACCATCTGCACCACGAGGTAGAGCACGAAGAAGCCGTAGACGAGGTAGACGAGGGCGAGCAGCAGGGCCATGCCCACGCTGCCCGCCGAGACGGCCCTCAGGAGCGTCTTGAGGGTCGAGCGCAGCATGTCGCCGGCGGTCACGCCGAGTTCGGCGGCGATGAAGCCGGAGACGGCGTCGGCGATGTCGATCACGAGCGCGCACCACCAGAGCGAGGCGGCGGCGGCCACCAGCCCGAGCAGCAGCCGCGGGACCAGCTCACGCCAGCCCGCCTGCGCACGCCCGACGTGGTCGCCGACGATGAGGCTCAGCCCCATCCAGCCGACGATCACGACGAGCGCGCCGGAGGCGACGATCCAGACGGCCATCCAGGCCTGGCGCACGACTTCGTGGTCGTAGGTGAGGCCGGCGGGCGTGCCCGTGAAGATGTCGCTCACGGGGACGCCTCGCAGGTCTCGGCGTCGGTGCCCGCCGCGTGCTCGACGACGCCGCAAAGCGTCCCGTGGGCGCCCTCGATCACCCAGCCGGCGATCGCCTTGCCCCAGCGCTCGGGGTCGAGCGCGCGCAGGATCTTGTTCCAGAGACCGCCGGGCTGGTGGACGGGGATGACCGCGTAGAAGGCCCCGTCCACCTCCGCCCAGCTCTTCGCGAGGATGACGAGCAGGTAGGGGCGCTCCGGGTCGAGCTCCACCTGGCCGTCCTCGAAGGGGTACTCGAAGGAGTACTCCCAGCCGTCGCGGCGCTCCTTCTCGCCGCCCCGCACGCGGTACATGGGGGCGACCCACTCGCCGGTGTCGCCGTCGCGCACACCGTAGTAGAGGGCGGGCAGCTCGCGGTCGAAGAGGGGCCGCGCGATGAAGCGCCCGTCCTTCTTGCGCTCGATGAGGTCCTCGTCGTCCTCGTTGACGAGCACGATCGGCGAGTAGGGGTCGGGCGGCGCCTGTGCCAGGGCCGTCCCGCTCGACGGGACCAGCGCCAGCGCCGCCAGCAGCAGCGCCGCTCCCAGACGCCGCAGCCGCCTCCACCTATCGGACGTGGTTCTCGGTTGCCGTCGCACGCGCGCGCCTCCTCATCGATGGGTCGGGGACCTGCCATCGAGTGTGGGGCGCGGGCGAGCGGCTGTTCATGGGCTGTGGGGAGGCTTCCGTGCGGGCCGGGCCCGCGCGCGAGCCCCCGGGGATGGAGGGTGGGCCGGGGCCATGCTTTCGACGAGCGGGAGGTGAACCGGGCCAGGGCGAGCCCCTGGGTGTGCGGACGCCTGGCGCGGGGCGGTCAGGTCAGCAGCGTGCGCGCGCCGTCCTGCGGCGTGGGCGAGCGCAGCCGCGGCCGCTGCACCGGCAGCCCGTGAGCGGGAGAGCAGGGTCGCCGGCGAGGAGGCCCTTGAAGATACAGAGGCAGTCCTCGATCTCATGTGGCTCGAGCGCCGCGAACGCGGCGGGCAGTTCGGAGACGGCGACGGTCGAACGGCGGGGGTCGACGCCGACGGCCGCGGCTCCACTCCGGGTGTCCCTGTGCAGGTAGACTGCCCTCGGGGCGAGCGAGAGCCGCGCGCCGATGCGATGCGCCGTGTCGTAGATCGCGAGTTCGCCGATGCCGCGAATCGATTGCCCGACCTCCTCGACTACGCGATGGAGGCCGGCAAAGGACCGCGCTCTGCGCAGGAGGTGTTGCCGCCGTGCGAGCTGCGCTCCGAACTCGCGGAGGGCGTCGCAGGGGATCCGCCGCTGGTGCGGGTGCTTGCCGCCGTCGGCGGTGTCCGCACGAGCCGCCCGGCGGATGGCCTTCCCAAGGGCCGGGATCGCGCGATAGAAGTCCAGCTCCCTCGCAGCGTCGGCACGGTGGTACTGGATGTAGTCGGACACCGCCCGATCAGCCCGCTGCTCGATCATGGCGGCGGCCTCCGGCAGCGGCCTTCTCCCTGTGCCCGCACCGCTAGGCGCCGTCTTCCTCCCCGGCCCGCGAGAAGTTGGTGATGGCCACCTCGCCCTCGGGGAACTCGGCGACGATCCGCAGGCGCCCGCCGACCGCCTCGATGTAGGAGCGCAGGCTGGAGACGTAGATGTCCGCCCGCTGCTCCAGCTTGGCGACGGCGGGCTGGCTCACGCGCAGGGTGGCGGCGAGTTCCTGCTGGGTGAGCGACCGCGCGCGGCGCAGCTCGTGCAGCGGCATCTCGGCGAGCAGCTCCTGCTTCATCTCCTCGATGCGCCGGCGGCGCTCGGGCGTGAAGTCCTTCGTCAGTTCCTTGAATGGACGGCGTCCGCTCATTCGATCAGTCCTTCCCGCCGCAGTTCGGCCAAGTGTTCGTCGTAGAGGTCGTCCGCGACCGGCACGTACTCCTCGTAGAAGCGGTCGTTGCCGGTCTTGTCGCCGCCGATGAGCAGGATCGACGTGCGCCGCGGGTTGAAGGCGTAGAAGACGCGGATCGGCCTGCCCGCGCTCTGCGCCCGCAACTCGCGCATCGCGCCGTGGCGCGAACTGCGGATGTTCGACGAGTACGGGTGGGGCAGGTGGGGACCGTGCTCCATGAGCAGCTCCACCCTGGCGGCCACCGCGTCCTGCTGGCCTTCCGGCAGCTCCCGCCACCACGTCCCGAACTCATCGGTGTACTCGACCTCCCACGGCATGCATTCAGTATATGACTATTAGGGAATGTCGGGGACGGGGTGTGATGCTGCGTGGGGAGTGACACCGTCGAACCCATCCGTCATCCGGGTTCATGGTGAGCGCCCCGGCTCCGGGCGATCAGTCCGCCTCGAGTTGTGGTTCGATGTCGAGGTCCCGGTAGAGGCGCCACGGGGAGCCTGCCGCCGCGCATCGGAGGACGGTGAATCTCCCATCTCCAAAGGCAACCACCCACACCTCGTCGATGCCAGAAAACGTGATGTCGCTGAAGTCCAGGAGGGCGTCGTCGAACTCCGTCACGCCCCGCAGTTGCGTCGCGGCCTCTCCCTCGTCCAGAACCACGACGAGCCACTTCGACTCCGCCGCGCCGTCCCACTGGTTCCGCTCCAGCTTGCGGTCGATGGACTGCTGCACAGCCGAAACCAGTGCGGAGACGTCGGTCACCCGGGAGAAGTGAAACGTGGAGGTTGCCGGGTCGACGCGGAGGCTTCCGCCGCCCGCGCCGGCAGGCTCCCTCCCCAGGATGGAGATCTTGAGGGGCGGCTCCGACTCCAGCAGCTCGCTTGTGGCCCACCGCCACCGCCGGCCGATCTCCTCCTCGCAGATCGCTGCGATCCGCGCATTGTCCGCAGGACCGAACCCCTCGTGCTCGAGGCGCGCCAGAACCTCGGCTAGCACGCGGCGCACCTCCTTGACCAGGAAGGCGTTGTCGCGCGAGTAGTCGTTCAGGAAGCGGTTGTCGCCGAGGACTACATGCCAGTCGTGTGCGAGCCCGGAATCCGCTCGGCGGCTGCGCACATTGCTCACCCCGCGGCGGCCCCCGTCGGTGTGCATCGTGGCCTCGACCTCGGCCGAGCGCCCGTCAGGGAGCACGACCCCGAAGTCCGCCCTGCGCCGTGCGTCTTGCGGAAGCTTCTCGATCTGCGCTTCCGGGATCACCGCCCGTATCGCGGCCGCCGCCATCTCTTCGTCGGACCGCACAGCGCTCCCCTCGAGGACGCGCAGGCCCCTGTCCCCGGCCCACTGGTCCCACCAACGAATCCCGCCGTTATCCCGCACCCCGCACTTCCAACCGGGGCAGACGACGAGTTGAGCCGACAGCGACCACTCGATCAAGTCGCCCTGCTCCGTGAAGCGCTGGTCGACCGCGAGAGAGAAGTGCGTGTGGTCCGCCGCCGCGATGACCCGCGTCGCCTCGCGCTCCAGGGCTGATAGCCAGTCGAGCACGGCGTCACGTGCCTGCTCCAGGGTTCGTGGGTCGAGCACACCGCTGGAAGCAGTGGCCTGGGCATTGTCGGGCCGTTGATCTCCGTCCACGGCGGAGCACCTTCCGAGTGCTGGAATTGACCCGGGTTCGGCTGGGCGGAGCCAGTGGCGTTCCCCGGTGATGGGTACCCGATACCAATGCTCGGCCCTTGAGACCTGAGGGGGAAGGGCACCGGGGAGAATCGGCCTTATCGGCCAGCCCGGCGCGCCGGTGGAAGCGCTGCGAGGGGCCTCTTTGCGGGCCGGGGCTCGCGCGCGAGCCTCCTCACAGGACATGCACGTTCCGGGGGCTGTCGTGATGTAGTAGGGGCGTACAGAAGATCGCAGGCCGGTTGCAGAAATGCAAGTCGCTCGAAGGGACCGCCAGTGCAAGGGGAAACCGGGGTGTCGCGGGAGCGCAGCGACATCACAGCCAGCACTTCGGTGGACGGCCCGGTTGCCGGCTTCAGGGCGGGAAGCTTGCAGAAATGCAAGTCGCAGGAACGGACGCGCGTGACCCGACCCGGGGTGCCACACATCCCGAAGTGGGCGAGGACGACGCCGTGAACGAGCACGCACCAGCGGCTGACGGAGGCGGGGACGCCGGGAACGAGCCAGGCCAGTCCGCCAGCGGGGTCGGGGTCGACGAGGAGCGGCTGGTCGTCCTGCTCCGCGACCTCGTGGGTGACGCCGGCAAGATGAAGACCGCCGAGTCCCTGGGCGTGAGCTACCGCACGCTGGACCGGGCCCTGGACAGGGGCGCGCTGCTGCCGCGGATGCGCGACGCCCTCACGCGGCGCGTGCTGGAGGAAGGCGGCGAGTCGGGGCTCCGGCACCGGGCGCGAGTCGAGGCGCTGGAGCGGCGGGCCGAGGAGACCGAGGAGCGCTTGGGGATCCTGGAGCGAGCGCGGGAAGGCGTGGAGGAGGCCACCAGGGCGGCGGTCGGCGAGTTGGCGCGCAGGCTGGAGGACGGGACCGCGACCACGGAGGCGCTGGCGGGCCGGCTGGCACGGTTGGAGGCGCAGCAGGTTCGCGAGCACGGCGGCGGACCGGACGATAGCGGCGTCGGGGAGTTCGCCCCCGCAGGCCGGGGCGTGGTCACCGTGGAGCCGCAGCCGGGCGAGGCGCAGTCCTTCGGCGCGGGTGCGGCGCTCGTCGAAGAGTGGCGCGCGCTGTGCGGCAGGCGCGGGGAGGGCTCGAAGGCCAAGCAGGCGAAGCGACGCGAGCGCGTCATGGAGCTGGAGATCGCGCTGATCGGCGAGCATGGCCTGGCGCTGCCCCCGAACACGGAGCCGCTGCATCCCTCCGAGCGGGAGCGCTACCTCGGCTGGCGGCGGCGTGAGCTGGCCGACCTCCGGGCGGAGCGCCGGCGGCATGTGGCGCTGCGCTGGCTGCGGCGCGCGCTGACCCTTGGCCTGTGGTGGCGGTAGACCAGGCGGCCTGCTACATCGGCGCACCATTGGAGCCACTGATTTGGGCCGAATGGCCCCGAACCCCTTCCCTCCGCAGGGGCGCTCTGTGACACTCGGATCGGTTTCAGGCTTTGCCGGGTTTCGCGCCTGAGAAACCCGGAGGGTCCGTCCCTGACTCTGGGATGGCCGAGCGGTTCGAGTCGAACTCACCGAACGGCCGCCCAGGGGACTCGACCGGAGGGGTTGAGCCGAGCTCTCCTGATGGCCGGGCCCCGAGGGACACCTGCCGCAGCGGCTGCGCGCTCCGCGCCGGCCACTCGGAGTCCCTGGGCGAGGTGCGTCCCGCGCCGGGTCCGTCCCCGTCATCGCCGCACCTGAAGAGGCGCCGGTCCGCGACTGACTCGCAGACCGTGCGCGTCGCGTCGGTGCGGCCTAGCTACCCCGTTCCCCGGTCCGGCATCCGACCGTGGGCGGCGTGCGTCCTTCGACAGCCATTCCCCCAGCCATGACCCGCGCCCGGATGCTGGCAGGGGTCGCCAGCAACGCGCACGCCCAGGAAAGGAGGGCACAGCAATGCACGCAGAGCAGGGTGACGCCATGGAGCGACGCGCCAGGGCGCAGCAGTACACGGGACCGAGCGCCGGCCGCATCGCGAGCCTCATCCCGCAGGGGGTGAGCTTCGAGCGGGGCTGGTTCCGCACGACCGCGGCGATCTGCCACGAGGGCGGCGAGCCGGATGGACTGGCGTTCCGGCAGCGGCCCGACGGCAACGGCATCGACGTGCGCTGTCAGACCGGCGGCTGCACGCGGGGGCACCTCGTCACGTCCCTTGAGGGCGTCGTCGGGCTGCCCATCTGGACGGCCTACGAACCCGTCAGCGAGACCGAAGTCCAGGCCCCGCGCAGGCGCCGGCCGGGACGCAGGACCGCGCTCGGCGCGGGAGGGGCGCTGCTGCTGGCGGCGCCGCTGCTGCTCGGCCACGGGCTGGAGACGGCCGCCGCGAACGCGGCCTGCTTCGGCATGGCGGGGATGC
>JAPOXB010000019.1 GCA_026707335.1 Chloroflexota bacterium | reverse complement strand
GCCCGCGCCGCGGACGCCGCCGCCGCAACGGCCCGCCCAGCCGCCGCCGCGCTGGGGGGAGCCGCCACCGGCCCCGTCCGGCGGACGGCCGGGCGGGCCGATCGAGTACTCGCCCCGCGCCACCACGGCGATGGAGAAGATCGCGGAGTTGGAGCAGATGTACCGCCGCGGCGGCATGAGCCGCACGGAGTTCGAGAACGAGCGCCGCCGCCTGATCGCCGAGTCGTAGGCCGCCGGGGGGCGGCGCTAGAGCTTCGAATCGACGTGATCCACGAAGGCGAAGCCGCAGCCGAGCAGCGCGTTGGCGTACTCGACCATCTGCTCGCGGCGGCGCTGGAAGCGCTGCTGGCCGCCCCCGGCCGGGTTGATGTCCATCTCATCGACGATCGCGTTGCGGCAGGCGATCGCATCGGCGATCGGCTGGTGGGCGACCGGGTCGTCGGACGGGCCGACCGGGAACGGCGGCGCGAACTGGTTGGCGACCGAGCGCAGCCGTCCGGCCGTGATGTCGCGGGAGGTCATGTCCTGCACGATCAACTCGTGGACGCTGACGCGGGGCGGATCGGAGCGGAAGACGGCGCCGAGTTGGGTGAGCTCGGCCGACTGTTCGCGCAGGCGGCCCTTCATGTACTCGTTGGCGTGATGGGCGGCCTGCGCGTCGCCGCCGTGCAGCACGTGGATGAGGGCCTGGCGGGAGAGGGCCCGCGTGGCCGCGTCGAGGCCCGCCCCGGCGGCGACGACCATCGAGCGCAGCAGATCCTGCTGCTCTTCGCCGGGCGCCGCCAAGTCGGCGCGCTCGTCGAACGTCTCCAGGAGGTTGCGGGCGGTCTGCTGGGCGTACTTCAGGATCCGCCAGGCGTCGGTCGCGTGATGCGAGTGCGGCGGCCTGGGAACCTCGTCGATCGTCGTGCTGGCCATGGGTCGTCGAACCTCCTCGTCTCCGCCGGACATTGTAGGCAGAGCCCTTGCCGACGGGCATCCGCCTGGCGGACACTGACCGCCAGACACGAAGAGGCCCGGGACCCGGTCCCGGACCTCGATCGCCGCAGCGTGGGAATGAGGGTCGGCGGCTCTGCCCCACGCCTGATGCGCTGATTCACGCCGCCCGCCGGCTTGCGCCGGGGCGGCCTCAGTCGATCGCTGGCTGCTCTCCCATCCGGCTCACGTCCTATCCGCTCTGCGCGTCCGGCCGGCGGATCGCGCCGCCCGGTTGGTGGATGACGACCTCGCCGCCGCCCTCCGCGCGGAGGATCTCGCGCGCCCGGGCGACGCCCTCGCGCTGCGTGCCGACGGTGGCGCTGGCGCGCGGCGCGCCGGGACGCTTCACCTGCCAGCCGCCCCCGCTGGGGATCACGTGGCACTCGTTCGGCCGGTTCATCCCTCTCCGCTCTCGCTCTCGCTCATTCCTTCGCCCGATCGCCTAGCTGCAGCCCGACGTCTCGCCGCAGTTGAAGCAGCGGTAGCAACTGCCGTTGCGCACCATCACGTGGCCGCAGCCGTGGCAGAGCGGGGCGTCGAGCTGGTTGTGGAACTCGCCCGCGGCGCGGCCGTTGCTGGCGGCGGCCATGGGCAGGTTGGTGAGGAAGCCGGGCACGGCGGCGTCATCGACGCTGGCGCTGGCGCCCGCGACGGGCGGATCCTCGTCGGGCTCGGAGCCCTCCAGCGGCAGGGGCGCCTGCCCGGCGGCGACATCGCTGCGCTCGGTTTCGAGGTAGCGCATGCCCATCCAGCGGAAGACGTAATCGAGGATCGAGCTGGCGTAGCCCATCTGCGGGTTGCGCGTCCAGCCGCTGGGCTCGAAGCGCGAGTGGCTGAACTTGCGCACCAGCGTCTCCATGGGCACGCCCGACTGCAGCGCGACGCTGGTCAGCGCGCCGACGGCGTCCATCAGCCCGGAGACCGTCGAGCCCTCCTTCGAGATGTGGATGAAGACCTCGCCCGGCTCGCCGCCGGCGTACTCCCCGACGGTCAGGTAGCCCTCGTGCTCGCCGACGCTGAACTTGTGGATCACGGCGTGGCGGTCGTCGGGCAGGCGGTGGCGGCGGTAGGCGGGCGGCGAGACTGCCTCGTCGACGATGGTCGGCTCGTCGGCGGGGGAGGAGAGCGCCGCGACGGCGGCTCCCGCCTCGGCCGCGGCGTCGAGCTTCTCGCCATCGACGCGCTTGGTGGTCTCCAGCGGCTGGATGCGCTTGGAGTTGTCGCGGTAGATGGCGACGGCCTTGACGCCCAGCTTCCAGGCCTCGACGTAGGTCTGCATGATCTCGTCGGCGGTGGCGTCCTCGGGCACGTTGACCGTCTTGGAGATCGCGCCGGAGAGGAACGGCTGCGCGGCGCCCATCATGCGCACGTGGCCCATCGGCTCGATGCTGCGCTCGCCGCCGGCGGCCTTGAAGGCGCAGTCGAAGATGGGCAGGTGCGCGGCGTCGAGGCCGGGCGCACCCTCGATGGTGCCCTGCGCGTCGATGTGGGCGACGATGCGATCGCGGTCGTCCGCGTCGTAGCCCAGCCGGGCCAGGGCGGCCGGCACCGTGCGGTTGACGATCTTCAGGTAGCCGCCGCCCGACAGGTTCTTGTACTTCACCAGCGCGATGTCGGGCTCCACGCCGGTGGTGTCGCAATCCATCATGAAGGCGATCGTGCCGGTGGGCGCCAGCACGGTGGCCTGGGCGTTGCGGTAGCCGTAGCGGCGGCCCAGGCGCAGCGCCTCATCCCAGGCGCCCTGGGCGGCGTCGCGCAGGTCGTCGGGCACGCTGTCCAGCGCCTCGATGGCGGCGACGGCGTCGCGGTGCTTGCCGATCACGCGCAGGAAGGGGTCGCGGTTGGCGTGGTAGGCCCCGAACGGCCCCACCCGCCGCGCGACGCGGGCCGACTGGGCGTAGGCCTCGCCGGTCATGACGGCGGTGATCGCCCCGGCCAGGCCGCGCCCCTCGGGCGAGTCGTAGGCCAAGCCGCGGGCCATCAGCAGCGCGCCCAGGTTGGTGTAGCCCAGGCCCAGGGGGCGGAACTGCTCGCTGTTGTCGCGGATCTGCGGCGAGGGGTAGGAGGCGTTCGAGACCAGGATCTCCTGCGCCGTGATGAGCACGTGGGCCGCGTGCCGGAAGGCCTCGGCGTCGAAGTCGTGCGACTCCAGGTCGTAGAACTTGAGCAGGTTCAGCGAGGCCAGGTTGCAGGCCGTGTCGTCGAGGAACATGTACTCCGAGCAGGGGTTCGAGGCGTAGATGCGGTCCGTCGAGGCGCAGGGGTTCCAGTCGTTGATCGTGGTGTCGAACTGCATGCCGGGGTCGCCGCACTGGTGCGTGGCCTCGGCGATGCCGCGCAGCACGTCGCGGGCGCGCACCTCCTCGACCGGCTCGTTGGTCGTGACGGCGCGCGTCCAGTACGTGGCGTCGTCCTCGACGGCCTGCATGAAGTCGTCGCTGACGCGCACGCTGTGGTTGGCGTTCTGGAAGGCGACGGAGGAGTAGGCGTCGCCGTTGAGCGAGCCGTCGTAGCCGGCGGCGATGAGCGACCAGGCCTTGCGCTCCTCGGAAGCCTTGCACCAGACGAACTCCATGATGTCGGGGTGGTCGGCGTTGAGGATGATCATCTTGGCGGCGCGGCGCGTCTTGCCGCCCGACTTGATGACGTTGGCGAAGGCGTCGTAGCCGCGCATGAAGGAGACCGGGCCCGACGGCGTGCCGCCGCCCGAGAGGGCCTCGCGGCTGGAGCGCAGCGTCGAGAGGTTGCTGCCCGTGCCGCTGCCCCACTTGAAGAGCAGCGCCTCGCGCGTGGCGAGGTCCATGATCGACTCCATCGTGTCCTGCACGGAGTTGATGAAGCAGGCCGAGCACTGCGGCTTGGCCTCGACGCCGACGTTGAACCAAACGGGGCTGTTGAAGGCCGCGTACTGGTTGACCAGCAGGTAGCGCAGTTCCGACTCGAAGGCCTCCGCCTCCTCGTCCTCGAAGTAGCCGCCCTCGCGGCCCCAGCGGCCGATCGTGTCGACGACCCGGTCGATCAGCTGGCGCACCGAGGTTTCGCGGGCGGGCGTGCCCAGCGGGCCGTAGAAGTACTTGGAGGCGACGATGTTGGTCGCGTTCATCGACCAGGCGGCGGGCACCTCGACGTCGGGCTGCTCGAAGATCACCTCGCCGCCGTCGGAAGTGATGGCGGCGGTGCGCCGCTCCCACTCGATCGCGTCGTAGGGGCTCTCCCCCGCAGCGGTGAAGCGGCGCTCGATGAGCGGCGTGGCCGGCGCCCGCGCGCCGGGATCAGCGAGCAGCGTCGACTCCTCGCCTGGGGCGGCGCCGGCCGGAGCCTCGGCCAGCGCGCCGTCGTCGTATGGGGCATCCATGGGAGCCATCGCAAGTCCCCCGCTATCTCCAGGGCGTCGCCGGGGTGGCGTCGCGCACTTCCCATGTTAGATGTTATGTTCTAACAGTTCAAGCGCGCTCGCGAATCAGCGAATTGCCGGTATCAACGGAAGATAGGAGCACATCTGGGGTTCGTCAAGGGTTCATCACACTACATAGTGCGTGAGTCGTTATCCACAGGAGGCCACTTGCCCACCGATTGCCGCCGACGTATGCACCATCCGGCGCGACCCCGGATTCCGGGCCGCGCCCCCGTCGAGGGGCAACGTATCCCGCTCCGCGGCCCGGCGGGCGGTCCTTTATGGCGCCCCGGCCGATAACCGCCCCTTAACGGGCCTTATGCAGGCACGGTGATCGCCCGGCCCGTAGAATCCGGTCGGTCGGTGCGAAAGGACCGCCCGCCGTTCTGACAAGTGCGGCCCGGCGGCCGCGCCGGGGAAGGGAGCCCGCCCGCCCATGACCGCCGTGCGACCCTCGATGCACATCCCGCTGCTCCCCAGCGGCGTCGGGTCGACGCACCACACCGACCCCGGCGCGGCCGTGGCCGACGTCCTGCGCGGCTACTGGCGGATGGCCTTCTGGCCGCAGCTGCCCAACCGCGACCCGTCGGAGTTGATGATCCCGCAGGCCGGGCTCGGCCTGCCCGGCGCGCGCTGGGACGGGTCGCTGCTGCACTGGTCGGGCGCGGCCTCCGACGACGCCCTGGCGGCGGCGGGACTGCCGCCCCCCGAGCGGGCGGCCGGGCTGCACGCGTTCGTCGCGGCGCTCGAAGCGCGGCCGGCGCCGGAGCGGCCGCCCGTGATCAAGGGGCAGATCGTCGGGCCGCTGACGCTGTCGATGGCGGCGCGCGACCCCGCCGGAGCGCCCCCCCACGACGACCCCGAGACGCTGCTCTGGCTGGCGCGCTTCCTGGGCCGGGCGGCGGCGGCGCAGGCGCGGCGGCTGCAGGCGGTCGCGCCGCAGGTCGTGATCGTCTTCGACGAGCCGGCGCTGGCGTCGGTCGAGGAGCCGCGCCTGCCCATCGCCTGGCGCTCGGCCGTGGCGGCGCTGCGCGAGGCGCTGGCGCCCGTGCAGGCGCTGGGCGCGATCGCGGGGCTGCACTGCTGCGCGCCGCCCAACTGGTCGCGGGCGCTGGCGGCGCGGCCGAACCTGATCCACTTCGACGGCCGCGAGGGGCGGCTCGACGACCTGCTGGAGCATCGCAGCGCGCTGCGCGAGCACGTCGCGCGGGGCGGCTACCTGGGCTGGGGGCTATGGCCGACGGACCAGCCGTCGCAGGGCTTCGACCCGCGGGCGATGCAGTACTACCTGGCGCGGGCGGCGCGCGAGATCGCCTTCGTCGACGCCAGCATGGGCACGATCTTCAAGCGCTCCTTCCTGAGCGGCGCCTGCGGCGGGCCCGGCCTGACGCCGGACCAGGCCGAGCTGATGGCGGCGCAGTTGGAGGAGATGTCGATGGGCATCCGGCGGCGCTACTGGATCGCCGCGACGACGGACGTCGACCCGGACGACCCGCTCACCTGAGCGCGGCTCAGGAGTTGAGCCAGATCAGCGGGTCGACGAACGTGCCGCCCATGATGATCTCGAAGTGCAGGTGCGGGCCGGAGGAAAGGCCCGTGTTGCCGACGAAACCGATCAGGTCGCCGGGCGCGACGGCCTCGCCCACCCAGACGTCGATGTGGTCGAGGTGGGCGTAGCGGGTGAGCACGCCGCCGCCGTGGTCGACGGTGACGAGCAGGCCGAACGTGCCCTCCCAACCGGCCTGCGTGACGACGCCCGCGGCGGCCGCGCCCACGAAGGTGCCCGTGGGGGCCGAGAAGTCGACGCCGGTGTGGAAGCCCAGATGGTTGTTGCGGGGCGAGCCGAAGAAGTCGGTCAGCACGCCGCCGAGGGGCCAGCGGAAGTCGGGGATGGCCGAGACGGGCTCGTCGCTGAAGCCGACGGCGCCGGCTGCCACCGAGGCCGACCCGCCGACGAGCAGGATCGTCGCGCCCTCGACGATCTGGCTGGGGCTCGACAGGTTGTTGCCGGGGAAGGCGAGCGTGGCGTCGAGGTCGGCGGCGAAATTCTCGATCACGGCGTAGAGCGTGTCGCCGAGGCGGACGTTGTAGACGACCCCGTCGCGGGTGGGGATGGTCAGCGAGGCCCCCGGCGCGAGCAGGGAGCCGTCGCCGATGGCGAAGTTGTTGAAGATGATCGACTGCGCCGAGATGCCGAAGCGGCGGGCGATCTTCTCCAGGGAGTCGCCGCGCTCGACCTCGTAGGTGAAGAAGGGCGGCAGATCCTCCTGCGCGCCGAGGCCCAGCCGCACGGCGAGCGCGGTGTCGGAGAGCGCCTCAATCTCCCCCTCGGCCGCGGGAAGGCGGAAGAGCAGCGCCGGCTCGGTGGCGATGGCCACGGCGACCTGCACGGCGTCGGCGGTCTCGGGGGCGATCACGGCGGCCTCGGCGGCGGGGCCGAGGTCGGCGGCGAGGTGGCGCGCGTAGCGGGCGGCCG
>JAPOXB010000102.1 GCA_026707335.1 Chloroflexota bacterium | reverse complement strand
GCACCCGGCCGGCCTCGTCCATCTGGCGCAGGCGTCCGATCAGTCGGGCGGGATGTGCCCCATCGCCTTGAGCGCCGCCACGTATTCGTCGCGCCCCATTGGGCAGTTGACTAAGTCGATGAAGTCCCCCCGGGAGAGTCTGGAGGCTCGCTGGAGGGAGCGCCGCTCGCCGATCGACAAGTCCCGGCCATCCCCATGGGTTCCCGGCAAGGTGAAACGGGTGATCAACTTGCCCGCGTAGTAGAAACGGGCGTGCAACTCTCTCGTCTGCACGGTCTCGGCCTGGATCTTGTTGAGCATCCGCTGGGCATCGCGCGAGGAGAAGACAGGGAGCTTCATGCGTGCCTGATCGCGGCCGCGAGCGTGCGCTTCCAGCGCGACGGCAGTGGACCTAGTTCACGCTCCGGCTTCGCCTCGAGATCAGTGAAGAGGTAGAGCAGGCGATCCTCAAATGACATCAGGGCCCCGTCGGCCGTGTCAGCGACGCCCGTCACACCGACCTCGAACCAGCTGACGCACGTCTCCTCATCGTCCTGCTCGACGGTGATCGGGATGTCGCGGAGCAGTTCGTAATCCGGTGACGCAAGTGCTGTGAGCAGGGTGGCGTAGACGCTGCGCTCGGACAGCCGCTCGACCTCCTCGCGCAACTCCGTCACTTGCGACGCGAGGCGGCCGACCTGATCGTGCAGGGCCGCGTCGTCACGCCCGAGCGCGGCGGGAGGCGGCGGAGACTTCGGCTCGGTGGTCACGCAAGAGCCCTTTCGCGCGGATGGGGCGGTGGGTCCGCCCGTGGACATCGTACAGGGCGGGGGATGGGGTGGGGGTGACGGACGGGAACCCCACGACCGTCCGGCACGTCTCGATAGGGACGCGGTGATCCCGCGCCCGAGGGGCGGTACGATGGCACGGGCGGCTTCGGCGAGGGTGGGCGCAGTGTGGGGGTTCGCATGCACGTGACGGCGCCGCTGATCTCGTGGCCCGGCGGCAGCCCCGAGAACACGGGCATCATTATTGGCGTCATCCTGGCGGCCTACGTCATCGCGCTCTGGCTGACGGCGGTGATCTGGACGGCGCGCGACATCCGCTCGCGGGCGCACGACCCCGTGTCGCAGTTGGTGGCGGTGCTGATGGTGCTGGCGCTCAACCTGCCCGGCTGGGTGCTCTACCGGGTGCTGCGTCCGCCGCTGACCCTGGCCGAGCTGTACGACCGCCAGCTGGAGGAGGAGACGCTGCTGCGCGACCTGGGCGAGGCGCTGGCCTGCCCGACCTGCAGTCAGCCGGTGGAGGAGGACTACCTGGTCTGTCCGCACTGCGCGACGGGCCTCAAGGACGCCTGCGCCGACTGCGACAAGGCGCTCTCGTTCGCGTGGCGGGCGTGCCCCTGGTGCGGCGTGACGCGGACCCCCGAGCCGGCCGCCGCGGAGGCCGAGGCGGAGGTGGAGGTCGATCTGCTGGGGCTGGCGGAGTCGGTCTCGCCGCTGGAGGAGCTGGAGGCGCGCCGCGAGGAGCCGCCGGCGTCGAGCCCGTTCTCGAAGCGGGAGCGCCCGGCCTCGGAGGGCGGCCGTCCGACGCAGTGGCGTCCGCCGGGCCCGGTCGGCGGCCCGGGTGGGATGGACGCGGGGACGAAGTAGGGGGAGCCCCTCTCCAGGTGCTAGACTTGCTCTGATGGCTCGGTGAGAGGTGGGCGAATGACCATCCGGTTCAACACACGACAGGCGGTCCACAAGCTCGTCCGGAGTGGGATGCCGGAGGCGCAAGCCGATGCGACGGTGGAGGTCGCCGAGGACGCGACCAACGGTTTTGTGAGCGAGGAGCGGCTGCAGGCCGTGATCTATCGAGCCCTCTTCATCCAGGCGGCCTTCATCATTGCGACGATGACCGCGATCGTGACCGCGCTCCTGGCGGCGTTCACCTAGCTGCGATGGTCCCGCGGCAGGTCGATGCGACGGTGGGGCGCGCCCGAGACGCGAAGTCCACTCCCCTCACGACGGAGCAGTTCGAGGCGACGCTCAACCGGGCTCTGCTCCGACAGGCAGCGGTCATCATCACCATCAACACCGCGATCATGACCGCGACCACGACGGCGATCGTGGCGGCGTTCACCTAATCTCGACCGGCCCCACGCCGCTCCGCGAGGGCGGCGGCGACGAGGGCGCGCACGGCCGGACGCCCCGCCTCGGCGAGGCTGCGCAGCTTGACGTGGCGCAGCTTCTTGCCCGAGCCCTCGAGCAGGCCGTCGGGGTCGGGCAGCGCGGCGCCCTGGTAGAAGCCCAGGTTCACCCAGGCGCGGTGCGGCATCAGGTAGGCGTAGCCGTCGATCATCTTGCGCGGCCCGACGCCGTAGGTCGCTGCGCGGTCGCCCAGCCGCACGACCTCGCAGGCCTCGGGATGCACGCCCAGGACGACGTCGCGCAGGGCGGTCAGGACGGGACGCAGCGGCTCGTCGGTGATGCGCAGGAGGTCGTCGAAGGAGCCGATCTTGGCGTCGGGCACGGCGGTCAATCTTCGCACTTGTCGAGGATGAGGGTGATGACGGCCCACTCGGCGGGGTCGAACGTGAGCTGCCACTTCACCTTCACGTCGTACCAGGCCCGCGCGTACCAGCAATGCCTGTTGAGGATGGGCGGCAGCCACCCGGTCGGATCCGAGGCGCCCTTCGCCTCGTTCGACCCGGACCACGCCGCGACCAGGGCGGGCGAGTCGAGGTCGTTGGCGAAGGCGCGGCGCCGCTCCGGCGACCAGGCGTGCGCGCCCGACTCCCAGGCCTCGGCCAACGGCACGAGGTGGTCGATGTGCAGGGCGCTGCCATCGCCCGCGACCTCGACGGCGGCGTAGCGGGTGCGCCACTGGCCGCCCGAGAGCGTGCAATCGGGGCCGACCGCCGGGGTGACCGTCGCGTCGCGGATCAGCACCTCCCGGCGGGTGTCGCAGCCGTCGCCGTCGGCGTCGATCCAGCCGCCGAAGGCGTCGCGGTCGTAGCCCTCGCGGCTCACCTCCGGACCGACGATGGGCCCCGGCTGCCCGTCGAAGCCCGCCCACTCGGATGCGACGGCGAAGACGAAGGCGATGATCGTGACGAGCAGCGTGAGCACCCGGCGTCCGCTCCCGGAATCCGCCCGCGCGGGCGGTCGCGCTTATGCAATGTGAGAAGCTAGCACGCCCGCTGGGGATGGGCGTCGCGGGGCCCGGTCAGGGGCCGGGCACGATGGCGAAGGTGCCCAGCCCCTTCGCGACGAGGCGGCCCGCGTTGCGCACGTCGGCCTCGGCGATGACGAGGCGGCGGCCGCGCCGCAGCACGCGCGACTCGCAGTCCATGCGCCCCTCGTGGACGGGCGCGAGGTAGTTGACCTTCAGCTCGACCGTGACGTTGCTCTCGTCGGGTGCGGTGACGGAATCGACGGCGCCGCCCATGCTCTGGTCGACGAGCGAGAAGGTGACGCCGCCGTGCACCGCGCCGCTCGAGTTGAGCAACTCCGGCCGCACGTCGACGTGGCTGTGGTTGACGCCGTCGCTGCTAGGCTCCTCGACCATCCCGAGCAGGCCCGCGACGAAGGGGTCGTATGGGGGCGTGTGCATGGGGCGGGGCCGCCCTAGCCCGACGGCGCGGCCGCGGCGCCCAGCGCGGTGAGGAGGCCGTCGCAGGCGGCGACGAGGTCGGCGGCGCGGCGCAGCTTCCGATCGCCGGCGAAGGGCGCGTGGCCGTAGAGCGCGCCGATGCGGTCGACCGCCTGGGGCGTGTCGAGCGGCGTCGTGATGAGCGCGAACTGCTCCTGCTCGGCGCGCTGGGCGATGTAGGGCAGGTTGGGCGCGCCGCCGCTGAGGATGAGGCAGAGCGGCTCCGCGTCGAGCGCCGCGAGCGCGACGTCCACCTTGTCGTTGCGGGTGATGACCGACTTGTCGGGGTAGCGGCTGAAATGGTCGATGCCGCCGTGGGCGCTGATCGGGCCGACCTGCAGCCACTCGGCGGCCTCGCCCCAGAGGCCGGCGTCGCCGCCGAGCTCGCCGTCGATGGCCCGCGCCATCGCGTCGACGAGGGGGGCGCTGAGCAGCCGGTCCTGCGGCAGCGCGGCGAGCAGGGGCAGACCCAGCAGCGCTGCGAGGCGGTCGGCCTCGGCGAGGCCGGCGCCCTGCGATGGGCCGGTGGGCAGCGCGTTGACGACCAGGCCGTCGGCGCCGGCGGCCGCCGCGGCGCGGGCCAGCGTGTCGTCGTCGGCCTCGCGGTATCGGGTGACGAGGAGCACGGTCGTGGCGGCGTCGCGCAGGCCGGGGCAGGCGGCGGGGTCCGGGACCTCGACGACCGCGATGTCGGCGTCCGACGGGGGCGCGTCCTCGGGCTGCCCCGACGCGCGCACCCCTTGCAGGCGCGCGAGCGTCGCGGCGTCTGCGGCGGCGGAGTCGCCGCCCGGGAGCCGGACGGCGCGGACGGTGGGGGGCGCGGCGGCCTCGCCCGAGCGCCGCAGCGCGTGGGCCAGGCCGGCCGTCACGACGGTCTTGCCGTCGCCGGGCAGGGGAGAGGTGACGAGGATGCGGGACATGGCGGCATGATAGCAACGGCCCGCGCTCGGGGCGCGCCGCCCGACGATGCCGCCGGGCGGCGATGGGGGTATGATCGCGGTCGGTGTGGGCCGAGGTAGCTCAGTTGGTAGAGCACACGACTGAAAATCGTGGTGTCGGCAGTTCGATTCTGCCCCTCGGCACCAGCCTCCCCTGACGCGAGCGTGGGTTGGTCGGAGCCCTCGGCGGGGTGGGGGTCAAGGCGCTGCTGCCGGCGGAGGGTGGGTGGGGGGCGAGGCTAGGCTAGGCTAGGCTAGGCTAGGCCCCCGAGACGTACATCTGTTCTCCTATCTGGTAGGGTGATCCGGTGTAGTCCACTCATGATCCCAGGTGAACCGCTGACGACCCCCCTGACGCTCTTCGACGACTTCGAGCGCGACGACGGCCGTCGCCGCGGACACGTGTCAGAGTTCGAGTTCCTGAACAGGTCCGCGTGGCCCGCCTGCGAGAAGATGCGCATCGCCCTTGAAGATTGGTTCGCGACATACCCTGACGCGGACAAGCCGGGACTCCGAGCACGGTTCCGGAAGCGGGACGACAACCATGAGTCCGCGATGTTCGAACTCCTCCTCCATCAGATCTTCCGCCAGCTCAACCTCGCTCCGCAAGTCCATCCCCAACTACCGACCGGTGGCGGAAAACCCGATTTTCTGATCACGGACCGGTCGGGCAACTCCTACTACGTCGAAGCCAAGGTTGCGATGGGCACCGCATCACGAGTGCCTCCGAATGATGCGCGCGAGGCCGAGATTCTGGATGCGATCGGTGAGATCGTCTTAGACAGACCAACCGACGTCGTTCTGAATGTGACTACGACCGGCGAGCTAGCCGGGTCCCAGCGACGGCGGCCAATCCAGAACCAAGTGCGGCGCTGGCTGACCGCAGTCGAGCCACAGGAGATCCCGGCGGATGGTGGTGCCTGGCACTGTCCGCGTCTCCACATCTGCCGTGGAGAATGGACGCTCACGCTAACCGCTGTACGCGTTGCTGAGCGCAAGAGCCGGACGCCGGTCATCATATTCTCCGGCGGCGGCTTTCCGGACTACCGCATCGACACCATGTTGAAGAGCAGCATCGATGAGAAGGCGCGAAAGTACCGCCCAGACCATCCACTGATCGTCGCGATCCACGCGCGGCACGCCACCACGGGTCGCGGTCACTACGAGGATGCGCTCTTCCGTGCGCCGCTCGGTCGGGGGCGAATCCCGGACGCCGTCTGGCGCCTCGGCTCCGAGCCTCGATATCCCTACCTACACGGCGTGACCTTCGTTGGCGGTTTTCTGCCGTACGGCATGGCGCACACGTTCGCCCGGACGTACACGAAGCCCTCCGCTGATGGCAAGCTGCCCGAGGAACTCCTCCAGCTAGGGAGCGCCCGTGTGCAAGACGGCCAAGTGATCTATGAGAATGGTCTCCGTCTCGGCGAAGTCTTGGGTCTCTCCGAGGACTGGCCTGGCCCCGCAGGGATGCCCTCCGACTCCCCCCTCTCCACCGGAGATGGTGAGGGGGTTAGGGGGTGAGGTCCGGCCCGCGCAGTGCTACGATGCGGGCGGCGTCACCCCCTGCGGTCTGAGGCCTATCGACAAGCGTCGCGCAGACCGCACCCCTCGCCGGATCGTCCCGGCCCGCGCCCCCGAGCCTCGCGCCGGGGGCGCTTCGCGTCCGGACCCTGCGGCAGTGCTAGAATGCACGCGCTGGAGCCGGGGTTCGCTACCCCGCGCGGTCGTGGGTTCGCAGAGGCCTAGTGGGCGACCGCAACCCCCTGCTGGGGTCGGCTCCGACACGCGCCCCCGAGCCGAGCAGGCGGTCGGGGGCGCTTCGCGTCCGCCCTCCGAGGTGCTATGGTATGCTGGCGGAGCCGAGGGACGCTACCCCTCGGCGGCCGTCGCGGGAGCTTCGGGGAAGTAACACGCGCTCCCGCTCAGGCTGTTTCCGCCAGCGCCCCCGAGCATAGCGTCGGGGGCGCTTCGCGTCCGAACCCGCGGCAGTGCTAGAATGCACGTGCCGGAGCCGGGGTTTGCTAGGCCCCGCGGGCAAGGGTTCGCATAGGCTGCCCGCACTCCGCACAGGGAGCGGCCCCGACACGCGCCCCCGGAGCCTAACAGGCCGCCGGGGGCGCTTCGCGTCTGCTAGGATGCTGGCGTGGGCGCGGAGGGTTTCTCAGGCCCCCCTACGCTGGCCCAGGACTGCAGCGATTGCCCACGCCAGCGCCCCCGACGATACAGCCTTGAGCCGTCGGGGGCGCTTCGCGTCCCGCTCCGGTCCCCCCTCTCCGTCGGAGATGGAGAGGGGGTTAGGGGGTGAGATCGCCCCGCGCCAGATTCAGCGCCAGCAGACGCTCCAGCGCCTCCTCCTCGCCGACGTCCGAGGGCCAGCCGTAGGCCGACCAGACGGCCGCGTCGAGGGCCGCGTGACGCTGCGCCAGCCACGACGGCCGGTCGTTGTACAGGTTCGTCAGCGTGC
>JAPOXB010000159.1:4626-7084 GCA_026707335.1 Chloroflexota bacterium | reverse complement strand
CGAGCCGCATCTGCTCGACGTGTTCGTCCAGGTGCGCCAGCGCCCGCGCGACGAACGCCCGCGCATCGACGGGTCCCTCCGCCGTGGCGATCGCCGCCCCGCGGTCGGGCTGCTTGGCCACGGTCAGCGCCGCGCCGCGGAAGTCGCGCCAGCCCTTCTCGCCGATCTGCGCCACCCGCGCGTAGGGATGCCGCCCGGGCAGGAAGCGCGCCCCGGGCTCGACGGTCGATTCGCGCGCGACCGCGAGGCGGGCGAGCGTGTCGGCGTAGCGCAGCAGCGCCGCCGCGACGTGCGAGTGGGTCTCCAGCGCGCTCCAGCCGCCCGCCGACTCGTCGCCGGTCAGACCGGCGCTGACGTCGGTCCAGGCCGCCTGCGTCGCCTCGATGCGCGCCTGCAACGCCGGCCAGCTCGGCTCGGTCGCGCGCATCTCAGTGCGCCGTCTGGCGGCGGCGCCCCAGGTCGCCCGCGGAGTCGCCGGGGTTCTCGCCCTCCTCCAGGCCGCGCAGCGCCCGCATCTGCCGGGCGTGGTCGCGGGCGTGGCTGAGGGTGAAGGCGATGAACTCCCGCGCGGTCAGCGGCCCGAAGAACGGGTGCGTCGCGGTGCCGCCGTCGGGCTGCATGATCGTCGCCTCCGTGACGGCGGCGATGTAGTCGTCCCAGCCGGCGATCGCCCCCGAGCGCAACTCGAGGAACGTCTTGTCGTCGCCCTGCCACTGCAGGCCCGGATCGATCTCCGCCGGCTCCTCGGCGGCCAGGGCGCGCAGCGACGCAGCGTCGCAGGCCGTGAAGCCGCCCACGTGGTTGAGCAGGTGCCACGCGTTCCAGGGTCCGTCGTTGGGGCCGGGCTCGGCCTCGCTTTCGTCCAGTTCGGCCGCGGCGTGGTCCCACTCCTCGCGCACCGTCAGGGCGCGGGCCAGCAGCGCCGTCCAGTCCTCGGCGCCCTCGTGGCGCACTGCCGCGAGGCTGGCCTCCCTGCCCTCGGCGCTGATGCGCCCCTGCGGCACGTGCCGGTTGTCGGCCATCCGCGCTCCTCTCGATGCCGGCTCGCCGTGCGACGGCCCGGCGGCGCGCGCCAGTATAGTCCCGCCGGGCGCTAGGACGGGGCGGCGGCCGCGCTTCTCCGCGACCCGCGCGCCAAGTAGTAGAGCGCCGCCGAGGTCAGCGCGCCGCCGCCGCTCACCGCCGCGAGCACGACGAAGACCGCGTCGACGCCCCAGCGGTCGGCCGTGAAGCCCGCCAGCGTCGCCGCGAACGAGCCCATCCCGAAGGCGAGGAAGAACATCATGCCGAACGAGGCGCCGATCCGGCCCGGCGGGGAGAAGTCGGCGATCAGCGTCACCAGCGCGGGCGCCATCGCGAAGTTCGTGACGACGAAGACGAACGTCACGACGATGAGCGGCGCGCCGTCGGCGACGGAGATGAGCAGCAGCAGCGGCGTCGTCGCGACCCAGGCGCCGAGGATCAGCGGGTAGGCCGGCAGGCGTTCCGCCAGGATGCCGCCGACGTACCAGCCGACCGCGCTGCCCAGCAGCGCCACCGTGGCCAGCGCCCCGGCCAGCGCCGCGCCGTCGACGCCGAGGACCGAGCCGGTGATCTGCTCCTCGATGTGGGTGGGGATGAAGGTGACGCTGCCGCGGTAGACGAAGCCCTGGATCACGTTCATGAAGTACACCACCGCCAGCGGCAGCCACCAGAAGCGGCGCAGCGCCGCCGTCGCGGAGGGGGCTGCGCCGCGATCCGCCGTCGGTGGGGCCGGTGGGGCGGGCTCGGGCGGCGGCGCTTCGTGCCCGCAGCAGGTGGCGCCCGGGTTGGCGGGCGGCGTCGCGGGCGCACCGCCGCGGGCCAGCCGCAGGGTGTAGAGGAAGCCGACCGCCGAGAGCACGCCCAGTGCGACGTACGACAGCCACCAGTCGGTCGCCAGCGCGATGCCGGACAACAGCACCGGCGCGACGGCGATGCCCAGGCTGCCGACCACGCCGTGCATCGCCACGTCGCGCGTGCGGCGGGTCGTGCGCGCCAGCAGCGCGAAGCCCGCCGGGTGGTACAGCCCCGTCGTGATGCCGAGCAGGGCCAGCGTCACGCCCAGCGTCAGCTCGGACGGCGAGGCCGCGACCAGCAGCGCCGCCAGCGCCGAGCCGGCCAGCGTGATCCGCAGCACGCGCATCGATCCCAGCCGGTCGACCAGCACGCCGGCCGGCAACGCGCCCAGCCCGAAGGTGAACGCGGCGATGTTGGCGAAGACGCCCAGCAGCAGCAGGTTCGCGCCGAACTCCGCCTCGATGCGCAGCAGCAGGGCGGCGTAGGCGAGCTCGATAGCGTGGATCAGCGCGTGCGCGCCGGAGAGCGTGTAGACCAGCGAGCGCTCGCCGGGCGCGCGCTCCCCACCGCGATGGACCATCGCGTGGGCCACCTACTCGTCGGTTTCCGAGTCAGGATCCGAGTCGGGATCGGAGTCGGG
>JAPOXB010000159.1:0-4437 GCA_026707335.1 Chloroflexota bacterium | reverse complement strand
CTCCTCGATCTCGAAGTGGTAGCGCGACGACGACAGCATGCTGTCGTAGCCGATGCCGAACACCTCGTCCTCGCGCTCGGCGATGACGCCGAAGGGCCCCTCGTCCACGTTGGGCATGACGACCTCGCGCACCGCGTCGTAGAGCGTGGGCGCGTCGACGTCGAGATCGATCGAGCGACGGAACGGCATTGCGAGAGCGTAGGCGAGCGCGGCGCCGGTTCGCCACCGCCCGCCGCCACGCCGACGGCGCCTCGACGGGACGGACGCGCGGCGGGATGATCGGCCCATGTCCGACTCCGGCGCGTCCGCGCTGCACCGCATCCCGCCGCTCGCCCCCGCCGACGCCGAGGCCCACGCCGCCGGGCTCGCGCTGCGCGCCCGCGCGGCGGCGGGTGACGACGGCTGGGTCGAGGCGGCCGTCGACGCCGCGCTGCACGCGGACCATCCCTTCCCCCGCGGCGAGGCGCGCATCGCCCTCCAGGTCGCGCCCGCGCCCGACGTCGTCGCGGCGCTGCTGGGCCCGCTGACGTCGGAGCACCGGCGGTTGCGCCGTCGCGCCATGACCCTGCTGCCGCGGCTCGACGCGGCCGAAGTCGTGCGGCAGATGGGCGATTGGCTGCCGGGCGCGTCGGCGCAGGGGAAACGCGCGGCGTGCGTCGTCCTCGCCGCCGTGGGGGAGCCGGGGGCCGGACTGCTCGGCGCGCTCGCCCGCGACGCCGACCCCGCCATCGCGCGGCGCGCCGAGCGCGGGCTGGCGCTGCTCCGCGAGCGGCGCTTGGAGACCCCCGCCACGCCCGCCGCGAAGGAGGAGGGCCGCTCGGACCTGCGACCGTTCGGCCTGGGCCCGCCGCCGGGCGGACCGCCGGCCCGGCCGCGCTCCTTCGCCGTCGCCGCCTTCAACTTCTCCTACGGCGTCAACCTGGGCGTGCTGATCCGCAGCGCCGAGGCGGCCGGCGCGGAGGCGGTCTGGATCGTCGGGCGCGACTTCTACTACCGGCCCTCGACCAAGGGCAGCGACTGGTGGATCCCGGTCGAACTGATCGACTCGCCCCAGGCCTGTCTCGACCGGGCGCGCGCCGAGGGATTCCAGGTCGTCGCGCTGCAGCAGGGGCCCGGCGCCGCGCCGCTCTTCGAGGCCCGCTGGCCCGAGCGCCCGCTGATCGTCGCGGGCAACGAGGGCGACGGCCTGCCCGACGCCTTCCTGCGCGCCTGCGACCTGCAGGTCGCGCTGCCGGTCTACGGCCGCATCGACAGCCTGAATGTCGCCGTCGCGGCCAGCGTCGCGATGTACGCCTACCGGGCGTCGTTGGCCGCCGCCCGCCAGCCCGCGCGATAGCCCCTGCGCCCGCCGGGCGCGACGATGGGGAACGGCGCTCCCGGACGGAGCGGCCGCGGAAGGGGCGTGGATGGCGGAGCGGGCGCCAGCCGGACGCGGGGCGGGGACCGGCCCGCCGGATGACTCCGGTGGCCGCCACGGCGCGCGCGGCCGCCTGAGCACGACCTTCGCCTCCCTCTCCGAGCGCGACTTCGCCTGGTTCTTCACGGGCAACCTGTCGTTCTTCATCGCCACGCAGATGCAGTTCGTCATCCGCGGCTACCTGACGTTCGAGCTGACCGACTCGGCCGCGGCGATCGGCTGGGTCACCGCGGCGAGCGCGCTGCCGATGCTGCTGGGCTCGCCGCTGGGCGGCGTGGTGGCGGACCGTCTGAACAAGAAGCTGCTGCTGCGGGTCACGCAGGCCGTCGCGACGGCCACCGCGGGGACGGTCGGCGTGCTGGTGCTGCTGGACCTGATCGCGTACTGGCACCTGCTGATCGCCGCGGTGGCCTCGGGCGTGATGTTCGCCTTCAACATGCCCGCGCGGCAGGCGATCGTGCCGCAACTCGTCCCGCGGCACAAGATGATGAACGCGATCTCGCTGCAGATGGGCGGCCAGAACCTGACCCGCGTCGTCGCGCCGGCGATGGCGGGCGGGCTGGTCGCTCCGCTGGGCGTGGGCTGGGTCTACGTGCTCGTCGCGATCTTCTTCAGCGCGCCGCTGATCACCGAGTGGCGCCTGCCCGACCACGGCATGACGACGGTGCGCCGCAAGTCGGCCCGCGCGCACGAGGACTTCGCCGAGGCGCTGCGCTACATCCGCCGCGACGGCCTGATGGTGCGGCTGCTCGTGCTGGGGCTGGTCTTCCCGCTCTTCGCGATCCCCGTCTACCAGATCCTGCCCGTCTTCGCCGAGGAGGTCTTCGACGCCGGCGCCGCCGGGCTGGGGCTGCTGGCGGCCAGCACCGGGCTCGGCGGCGTGGGCGGCGCGCTGCTCGTCGCGGCCATGGGCCGCTACGAGCACAAGGGGCGGTTGATGCTGCTGAGCGGCGTCTGGCTGGGCCTGCTCTACATCGCTTTCGCCGGCCTCGACGTGCTGGCCCCGGCCGCGCTCGTGCTCGCGCTGGGCAGCGTGGGCGGCGTCGTGATGCAGACGACGAACAACTCCGTCATCCAGGCGACCGTGTCGGAGGAGGTGCGGGGCCGGGTGATGGCGATCGTGATGATGTCGTTCGGGCTGATGCCGCTGGGCGTGATCCCGCTGGCCTACGCGACCGACGCCTTCGGCGCGCAGACCGCCCTGGCCGGCTCGGCGGTAATCATGCTGGCGCTGCTGCTGGGCCTCTTCCTGCTCAGCCCGTCGCTGCGCAACCTGCGCGTCGGCGCCGGGGCGAAGGCGCAACTCTCACCGGCGCGCGCCGCGCAACTGGTCGCCGAGGGCAAGATCAGCGAGCAGCGCGCGCGCGAACTCACCCGCATGGACGAGCGGCCGCTGGTCGACCTCGGCCGGGACGGCCCTGCTAAGGACTGAGCGAGAACTGCCTCTCGAGCACTTCCGGCTTCAGGATCGTGACGCGCTGGCGGCGCACGTCGACGACGCCTTTCTGCCGCCAGGTCTGCAGCTGCTTGTTCACCGCGACGCGGCTGGCGCCGATCATGCTGGCCAAATCCTGCTGGCTGATGCGCAGGCCGATCTCGATGCCCTCGTCGACCTCGATGCCGTGCTCGCGGGCCAGGATCAGCAGCCGCCGGGCGAGCCGGCCCGGCACGTCGAGGAGGTAGGCGTCCTGGATCGACTGGTTGGTCTGGCGCAGGCGCTTGACGAGCACGTCGAGGATCGCGCGGCTGGCCTCGGGGTGGCGCGTCATCACCTCCAGGAAGTCCTGGCGGCTCAGGCTGACCATCTCCGTGTCCTCGAGCGTCGTGGCGGAGGCCGAGCGGCGCTCGTCGTCCAGCAGCGACATCTCGCCGAAGAGGTCGCCCGTGCGGTGCACGGCCAGCACGACCTCGCGGCCGTCGGTGGCCGGCACGAAGATCTTCACCGCGCCCTGGATGATGATGTACATCATCGAGCCGGCGTCGTCGGCGTGGAACACCGCCGTCCCGGCGCGGAAGGTCACCACCCGCAGCCGGCGCGACAATTCGCCCAGCAGCGATGGCGACATGCCCTGGAAGAGGGGTACGAGCTCCAACGGGTTCGAGTCCCCGTCGAAGGTGGTTGTTCGCATCGTCATGGCAATCCGATCCCGTCGGCGCGGGCGCCGGGGGCGGCCGCGTGCCGCGACAATACCGAGCATCGGCCCCGATGGCTACTGCCGGGCGCCGATCTGCCGGTGGAAACCGCGCCGCGGGAGTCCCGCGCCCGCTCAGGCCGCCCGGCGCGGTCGCTCCCGCCTCGCCGCGACGAGAGGTGGGAGCGGCCGCCAATCCGGGCGCGTCACGACGGGCGAGGTCGGGTCGCCCGTCGCAGTCCGTCCCGTCAGCGTGCCCCAACGGGTCTGCAGCGCCAGGATCCCCACCACCACCGTCCCGCTGCAAACCACAAGCACTGTGCTCAAGTCCATCGCAACCCCCATATCTGGCGTCGAACACGCGTTCGGAACTTCTGCACCGTAGAACGGGTGTTCCGGTGCGGTCAAGCGGCCGCGTAGGGCGATCGTGGTAGGGCGATCTTGCGCCGGGGGACAGGCCGATCTGCCGGACGCGGCGCGACGCCCTACCATCGACGCCGTGTCCGACGCCCCATCCGGCCTCACCTGGGAGCAGGCGAATTGCACGCGCGATCAGGCCGCGGAGTTGCTCGCGCTCGCCGACGGCCTGGCCGCGGTGGGCGCGCTGCGCACCGGCCGGCGCGCGGGGCAACTCTCGATCTTCAACTTCCGCCTGCGCGCCGCCGCCGACGGGAGCGATGCGCCCGACGCCCCGCTCGTGATCCTGATGCGGGCCGGCGTCTTCCGGCGGCACACGTTCTTCGCCCGCTTCACGCCCGCCGGCGCCGACGGCGCGGCGACGCTCGCCCTCTCCGGCCCGATCGACCGCGACTGGGAGTGGCGCCCCCCCTTCGAGGAGTTGCGCGACCGCATCGTCGGCCAACCGGTCTGGCGCGAGGCCGTCGGCGC
>JAPOXB010000258.1:4149-7142 GCA_026707335.1 Chloroflexota bacterium | reverse complement strand
CCCAGCCCGCCCATGCCGCCGGCCCGCGCCTCGATCGGCTCCTCGCCCGCCAGCGAGCGCCCGGCCAGGGGCAGCTCGCGCAGCACGTCGCCGGCCGTCGCGCCGGCGCTGCCCATCGAGCGCGCGGCGCGCTCGCCCGCGTTGCCGTGCAGGTAGACGGCCAGCGTCGCCGCGTCGAGCGGCGGCATCCCTTGCGCCAGCAGACCGGCCAGCGCGCCCGCCAGCACGTCGCCCGTGCCGGCCGTCGCGAGGGCGGAGTGCGCGATGGCGCTCACCCGCGTCGCGCCGTCGGGCGCCGCGACGACCGTGTTCGCGCCCTTCAGCACGACCGTCGTCCCCCAGGCCGCCGCCGACTCCTGCGCGATCGCCAATCGCGCGCCCTGCACGGCCGCGATGTCGCGCCCCGTCAGGCTCGCCATCTCGCCGGGGTGCGGCGTCACGACGACGTTCGCGGGCAGGCCGGCGCTCCAGTCGCTGCCGGCCAGCGCGTTGAGCCCGTCGGCATCGACGACGACCCCCCGCAGCCCCATCAGCGCCGGCGAGCGCAGCAGCGCCCGCACCAGCGACACCGTGCCCTCGGCCTGCCCCAGGCCGGGACCGACCAGCAGCGCGTCGCAGCGCGTCAGCGCCGCCTCGATGGGGCCGAGGTCGCCCGGCCCGGCCGCGCCGCTCTCGCCGTCGAGCGGCAGGTAGGTGACCTCGGGCATCGCCCCGGCGAGCGCCGGGATCAGCGAGGACGGCGTCGCCAAGGTCACCAACCCCGCGCCCGCCCGGTAGGCCGCCGAGGCCGCCAGGATCGCCGCGCCGGGGTAGGCCGCCGACCCGGCCAGCACCAGCACCCGCCCGAACGTCCCCTTGTGCGACTGCGCCGGCCGCTCGGGCAGGAGCGCCTTCGCGTCGCGGCGCTCGACGAGGTCCACCGTCAGGTCGGCGGCCAGCGCCTTGGGGATGCCGATGTCCACCGTCTGCACGTCGCCGGCCAGCGCCGCGCCCGGCTGCGTGTAGAGCCCGACCTTGGGGTAGGCGAAGGTGACCGTCTCGTCCGGCGCGACCGTCAAAGGGTCGGCCAGGCCGCTGTCCGGGTCGACGCCGGTGGGCAAGTCGACCGCGATCAGCCGCGGCGCCGCCCGCTGCGCCCGCGCCGCCGCCAGCGCCTCCATCATGCCCGCCAGCGTCCCCTCGATCGGCCGCGACGTGCCCGCGCCCAGCAATGCGTCGATGATCAACTCCGCGCTGTCCACCAGCGCGCGCAGGGCCTCCAGGCTGTCGTCGTCATCGGCCGTGCTGCCGCAGGGGATGCCGGCCTCGACGGTCTGCGTCCACTGCGGGTCGTCGCGGGGGGCGAGCGCGTAGCAGCGCACCTGCGCCCCCCAGTCGGCCAGGTGGCGCGCCGCGACGAGGCCGTCGCCGCCGTTGTTCCCGGGCCCGACCAGCACCGCGATGCGGCGGTCCTCCAGCTGGCCCAGCTGCATCCAGGCCTCCTGCGCGACGGCCAGCCCCGCCGCCGCCATCAGCTCGTCGAGGCTGCCGCCCGCCGCGACCGCCGCTTCCTCCAAGGCCCGCATCTGCGCCGCCGTGACCAGCTTCACGCCGTATCCTCCCCGCCGCCGCGATCGCGCGGCTCACTCGTCGCGGCGGCGCTCGTCGCGATGGCGAACGCGCACGCCAGCGACCGCTCGTGGGTCATGCTCACCTCGACCGACCGGATGTCGAGCCGGTTGGCCCGCGCGCGGGCGCGGCCGTGCAGCAGCACGACCGGCTTGCCGCGCGCGTTCGCCAGCACCTCGATCTCGCGCCAGCCGACACCGC
Organism: Chloroflexota bacterium; assembly: GCA_026707335.1. Classification (GTDB taxonomy): domain Bacteria; phylum Chloroflexota; class Dehalococcoidia; order Bin125; family Bin125; genus TK10-74A. The sequence goes on along the minus strand of JAPOXB010000258.1, from coordinate 5,333 downwards.
GCGCGCCCGTGCCCAGCGCCTTCATCACCGCCTCCTTGGCCGCGAAGCGGGCCGCCAGCTCGTGCAGGCGGTCGCCGCAGTAGTCCTGCTCCCGCGCCGTGTAGATGCGGTCGAGGAAGCGCCCGCCGTGGCGGCGATGCACGTCGCGCACCCGCTCGATCTCGATCAGGTCGACGCCGCTGTGCAGGCGGGCGCCAGAGATCGGTGTGGCGAGCGGAGAGGCGTCCATCGGCCGGGAGTCTACCACGCCGCGTCTGCGATCCCGGCGCTTTGTCGGCCCCGGCGGCGGCCCATACGATGACGGCATGAGCGCCCGCATCATCGACGGCAGGGCCGTCGCCGCCACGATCCGCGCCGAACTGCGCAAGGAGGTCGCCAGCCTGCGCGGGGGCGGCGTCGTCCCGCGCCTGGCGATCCTCCTGGCCGGCGACGACGCGGCCTCGCTGTCGTACGTGACGGCCAAGGGGCGCGCCGCCGCCGAGGTCGGCATCGACGCCGACCTGCAGCGCATCCCCGGCGAGGGCGACCCCCGCGACGTGGAGGCGGAGATCGGGCGGCGGATCGACGCGCTCAACGCCGACCCCGCCCTGCACGGCATGATCCTGCAGCTGCCCGTGCCCGACGGGGTCGATTCCGACGGGCTGCTGCGCCGCATCGACCCGCGCAAGGACGTGGACGCGCTGCACCCCGAGAACCAGGGCCGCATCGTCATTGGGCAGGCGCGCTACTACCCGGCCACGCCGCACGGCGTGCAGCAGCTGCTCGTCCGCGACGGCGCCGATCCGGGCGGCAAGCACGTCGTCATCGTGGGGCGCTCGCGCCTCGTCGGCCTGCCGCTGGCGGCGATGCTGCTGCAGAAGCGCGCCGGGGCCAATGCCACCGTCACCGTGTGCCACACCCGCACGCCCGACCTGGGCGCCGTCACCCGCACGGCCGACATCCTCGTCGCCGCCGCCGGCCAGCCGGCGATGATCACCGCCGACATGGTCCGGCCCGGCGCGGTCGTCATCGACGTGGGCGTCAACCGCGTCGACGACGCCACGCGCAAGCGCGGCTACCGCCTCGCCGGCGACGTCGATTTCCCCGGCGTCAGCGAGGTCGCCGGCGCGATCACGCCCGTGCCCGGCGGCGTCGGCCCCATGACCGTCACGATGCTGCTGGCCAACGTCGCGCGGGCGGCGCGC
>JAPOXB010000258.1:0-3382 GCA_026707335.1 Chloroflexota bacterium | reverse complement strand
CTGCTCCGCGTCGCTGTACTCGACGAGCCCGTAGGGCGGGTCGGTCACGACGGCGTGCAGGCTGTTCGGCGCCTGACGTCCCAGCCAGGCGATGCAGTCGTCCTGGAACAGCGTCGCGTCGCCGTGCACGATTGTCGGCGCGGGGCCGCTGCCGTTCTCGCCGTCCGCCGCCGCCTCCTCCGCCGCGACCGACGCCTCGGCGGGCCGCAGCCGGTAGCGCCCCCGCGACGTCCGGGTGAGCAGGTCGTCCGCGATGCGCAGGTACGACCGCACCGACGACGGCGCCACCGGCTCGCCCAGGCGCGCTTCCACCGCCCGTGTGATCTCCGCCACGCTCGCGTCTCGATCGATCCCGGACAGGTGCGATACGATCGCGTCCCGGATGACTCCTGGGCGTCGCTTCGGCATGACTCCTCCGAGTCGGGATTGTAGACGTCGAGACGTCTTTCTGGCAAACAACTGTTCTGATTATGGTCTGCTCGGACCATGGAAGGGCCGGCCCATTGCCCGCCGCCGACGAAGTCCACGACCAGATCCGCGCCCTGCGGCGTCGCCTGAGCGACGTCCTGGAGCGCCTTTGACCTGACCGCCCTTGAGCAGGAGGTGGCCCGGCTGGAGGGCCTCTCGGCCGCGCCCGACTTCTGGGACGACGCCGCCCGCGCCCGCGGCCTGATGCAGCGCCTGACCGACGCCTCCCGCCGGGTCACGACCTGGCGCGGCCTGGAGTCGCAGTTGGACGACGCCGAGGCGCTGCTCGAACTGGCCGCCGAGGCGGACGACGCCGAAGCGGGCGCGGAGGCCGTCGCCGAGGCGGCGGCGGAGGTCTCGGCCGCGCGGGCGCAGTTCGAGGCGCTGGAGTTCGAGCTGTCCTTCGCCGGCCCCTACGACGACCGCGACGCCATCCTCGCCATCCACGCCGGGGCGGGCGGCACCGAGTCGCAGGACTGGGCGGAGATGCTGCAGCGCATGTACCTGCGCTGGTTCGAGCGCAAGGGCTTCGACGCCACGCTGGTCGACCTGACGCACGGCGAGGAGGCCGGCATCAAGAGCGCCACCATCGAGGTGCGCGGGGGGCTGGCCTACGGCTGGCTGCGCAGCGAGCGCGGCGTGCACCGGCTGGTGCGCATCTCGCCCTTCGACCTGACGCACTCGCGCCACACCTCCTTCGCCCTGGTCGAGGTGATGCCCGAGGTCGTCGGCGAGGCGGAGGTGGAGATCAAGGGCGACGACCTGCGCATCGACACCTTCCGGGCCAGCGGCCACGGCGGCCAGAACGTGCAGAAGAACGACACCGCCGTGCGCATCACGCACATCCCGACCGGCATCGTGGTCGTATGCCAGAACGAGCGCTCGCAGGGCCGCAACCGCGACTCGGCGATGAAGGTGCTGGAGGCGCGGCTGCTCGAGCGCGAGGTCGAGCGCCAGGAGGCGGAACGGGCGCGGCTGAAGGGCGAGCACGTAGAGGCCGGCTGGGGCAATCAGATCCGGTCCTACGTGCTGCAGCCCTATAAGATGGTCAAGGATCTGCGCAGCGGCTATGAGACCTCCGACCCGGACTCCATCCTCGACGGAGAACTGGACGACCTCATCTCGGCGTATCTCAAGTCACGGATCGGTACGGGCAATGGGGACGGGCCGGGGCCGGACGGATAGCCCCGGCGCGCAGGAGCGGGCGTGAAGCAACCACGGCTTGGCATGCGGACGATCGGCGCCGCGCTGCGGCTGCCCCTGGTGGCCGCGCTGCTGCTGGGCGTCGCGGGCGTCCTGACGCCGGCGCCCGCCGCGGCGCAGACGCCCACCATCGTCGAGACGACCTTCGATACGTCCGACTTCCCGCGCACTCTCACGTTCAGCGCCCTCGTCAACGATGCCGACAACCTGGAGAGCGCCGTGCTCTTCTACCGCGTGCCGCCCGAGGGCGCGATCACCCGCCAGCCGGCCGAGCTCGGTTCGGGCGGCGTGACCCGCCTGCAGGCGGTGGTGCCGACCAACACCGCCCGCACCTACATCCCGCCCGGCGCGCGGATCGAGTGGTGGTGGGCGCTGACCATGGACGACGGCGAGACGACCGAGACCCCGCGCCGCGAGTACAGCTACGAGGACCCGCGCTACGACTGGGAGGTCATCGCCGACGACGTGCTGGAGCTCTACTACTACGAGAACGAGCGCGCGGCCGAGGCGCTGCACCAGGTCGGCCGGGACGGGATCGCGCACATGTCGGAGGTGCTCGGCACGGAACTCGACTTCCCCGCCCGCGTCTACCTGTGGAGCAACTCCGAGGACGCCATCGGGGTCGAGCGGGTCGAGAGCTCCCGCTTCGAGCAGCTCATCTTCACCGGCGGCACGCGCGTCCTGGCCGACCTCGTGCACGTCTTCTCGCCGCAGCCTTGGATCGTCGTGCACGAGCTGACGCACGTCGTCACCAAGCAGGCCGGCGAGGGCATCGCCGATCTGCCGGCCTGGCTCGACGAGGGCGTCGCCACCTACTCCGAGGGCGACTGGCGCGCCCGCCGCGGCCTCGCCCTGCAGCGCGCCCTCGAGGAGGACCGCATCCTCAGCGTCCGCTCGATCGGATCGAACACCAACACCCCCGGCGACGTCGACCTGTTCTACGGCCAGTCGGCCGACATCGTCGAGGCGCTGCTCGACGAGTTCGGCCACGAGCGCTTCGCCGACCTGTTCGCGGTCTTCAAGCGCGGCTCGACCGTCGACGCCGCGCTGATGGAGGTCTACGGCTTCGACCGCGAGGGGCTGGACGCGTTCTACCGGACGCAGCGCGGCCTGGAGGCGCGCGGCGAGACGGTCGACCGCTCGACCCGGATCGAGGACGAGCAGATCGGGCCGGCGGGGGCCGAATCGCAGGCGGCCGAGGCCGAGCCCGCGCCCGAGGCGGCGCCCGAGCGCGCGACCGAGTCGGAGGCGGCGCCGGCCGAACCGGAGCCCGTCGCCGCCGCCGAAGAGGTGGAGGATCCGGCCGGGGAAGCCCGGGAGAACGAGAGCAGCGACCGCAGGCAGGCGGTCGAGGACTGGAACGAGCGCACGCGGCTGGGCCCCAGCTTCGGCCCCGGCGAGGGATTCCCCTGGCCGGAGGTGCTGACCGGCGTCAGCGGCGCCGCGCTGCTGCTCAGTTTGGCGGCGCTGTTCGTCGTGCTGGGGCGCGGCGGCGGAGCCCCGGCCGCGGCCGTCCCGTCGGCCCCGCTTCCCCCGACTCCCGCGGGCGACGGATCGAACTGGGGCGGCTGGCGTCGCCGGGACGACGACTCCCCGCCGGAGGACGACCCCGCGCCGGACGACCCAGCGCCGGACGCCTCCGCGCCGGACAAACCCGACGACGACTGACCCCGATACCTGAACGGGCTCCCGCGGGCCGGGCTACTGCCCC
>JAPOXB010000008.1 GCA_026707335.1 Chloroflexota bacterium | reverse complement strand
GCGCCGTGCTCCGCCATCCAGGCGGCCACGGCGATGCCGATGCCGCCCAGCCCGCCCGTCACGAGGTAGGTGCGGTCGGACCGCAACCGCCCGTTGACCAGCGGCGGCGCCGTCAGGACGATCTTGCCCAGGTGCCGCGCCGATCGCATGAAGCCGAGCGCGGCGCCCGCCTCGGCCAGCGGCCAGCGGCTGTGAACGATCGGCCGCAGTTCGCCCGCGGTGAGCCGCGCCATGATGTCGCTCAGCACGACGCCCACCCGCTCCGGCTCGGTCTTCTTGAGCACGTCGAGTTCCAGGATGTGATAGGGCACGTCGGGGCGCAGCGCCGCCATCTCCTCGTAGCTCAGGATGTCCCGGCGGGCCATCTCGACGAAGCGGCCGCCGGGCGCGAGGCAGGCCAGGCTGGCCTCGATGAACCCCTCGCTGGTGAGGCTGTTGAGCACCACGTGCACGCCCTCGCCGCCGGTGGCCGCGAGGATCTGCTCGCCGAAGTCGGTCGTGCGGCTGTCGAAGATGTGCTCGACGCCGAGCGCGCGCAGATAGGCCTGCTTCGGGGCGCTGGCCGTGGCGAACACTTCCGCGCCCGCGGCCTGCGCCAGTTGGATGGCCGCCAGCCCGACCCCGCCGGCGCCGGCGTGGATGAGCACCCGCTCGCCCGGCGCCAGCCCCGTGAAGCGGAAGGACAACTCGGCCGAGACGAAGGCGCTGGGAACGGTGGCCAGCCCCGAGACGGAGATGCCCTCGGGCGCGGGCGCGACGAGTTCCTCGTGCGTGATCATCTCCTGCGCGAAGGCGCCGAAGCCGAGGCCCACGACGTGGTCGCCTACGGACACGGAGGAGACCTCGGCGCCGACGGCCACCGCGTAGCCGCACAACTCGCGGCCCAGGTCCCCCTCCTCGATGAAGCCGAGCGAGCGGAACACGTCCCAGAAGTTGAGCCCCGCCGCCTCCACCGCGACGCGCACCTCCCGCGGCTCCAGGGGGCGCGCGGGCAGCGGTTTGATCTCCGGCTTGTCGAACACGCCGGCGCGATCGGGCGCCAGCACCCACTCGGGCTCGTCGGGCAGCTCGAGCCGCTCGGCCGCGGCGCCGGGCCGCACGAGGCGCGCCGCCAGACGCCGGCCGCGGCGGTAGGCGATGTGGTTCTCCTCGTCGGGGTACAGCAGCTCATCGACGAGGCCGGACAGGGCCGCGGGTTCCGCGGGGTCCAGATCGAGCATCCGCGGCTGCAGATGGGGCGCCTCGAGGGTCACGACCTTGCCCAGGCCCCAGAGCGTCGCGCCGGCGATCTCCCCGCCCCGCTCCCGCTCCACCACCTGCGCCCCGCGCGTCAGGAACCAGATGCCCTTGGCCGGGGTCAGGTCGGAGTCGGCGACGGCCTGCACCAGCGCCAGCGCGCTCGCCGCCGCCCGCGTCACGTCCTCGGCGATCTCCGCCGCCGACGCGTCCTCGCCGTGGCCGTGGAGCCCAGCCATATGCACGACGCCGCTGAACGGCACGTCGCTGGGCAGTGCCGCGATCAGCGACTGCCACGACTCGCGGTCCTCCGGGTCGACGCCCACCGGAATCACGCCGGGGCCGTCGGCCGCCGGGTCGTCTCCGGACGGTGATTCGCCGGCCAGCAGGACCGTTTGGTTGCGCGCCGCCAGCGCGGCCGCGAGTTCCTCCGCTTCGCCGCCCGCACCGGTGCTGAGAATCCAGGCGCCCGGCGGCTCGGTCACCCGCGCCGGGCCGCGCGCCACGATCACGCCCTTGTCGAGCGTCTCGGGCGGGGCGTCGTCGTCGGGCCCCAAAACCTCGGCCTCCTCGAAGCCGGCCCCGGCGAGCGCCCGGCGCCACATCGTGGGGCTCATCAGGGCGTGGTCGGGGCGATAGTCGTCGGCGAAACGCCACCAGCCGTCCAGCTGGCCGAAGGTGAGGTCCATCCAGCCGAGCCCGCGCAGGTTCTCGAGCGCCACCAGGTGGCCCGACGGCGCCAGCACGGCCAAACAGTTCGCCAGCGTCTCGCTCAGGTAGCGCGTGGCGTGCAGCACGTTGGAGGCGATGATCAGGTCGTAGCCGTGCGACGCGAAGCCCTGCGCGATCGGGTCGTTCTCGATGTCCAGCGGGCGGTAGTCGATCGCGCCGCCGCCGTCGCCGAAGCGCTCCTCCGCCTCGGCGAAGAAGCCCGCCGAGATGTCGGTGTAGGTGTAGTCGAACCGCCCCTCGGGGAGTTCCGGCAGCACCGACGCCGTCGCCGAGCCGGTGCCCGCGCCGACCTCCAGCACCCGCAGGCGGCGTCCCTCGGGCAGGTCGGCCATCAGCGCCCGCACGGCGTCGGCCAGCAGCCGGTTGGCCGCCCGCGCGACGGGCGCCTTCAAGTAGAGGTCGCCCGCGGTCGGCTCGCCGCTGCTGAACAGCAGCGTCAGCGGGTCCTCCCTGCCGCGCAGCACGTCGCCCAGGGCGCGGCCCGAGCGCTGGAACAGCCCGATCTCGGTGAGGCCGTGCGTGTAGCGCTCCGTCATCCGCGGGGCGAAATCGTCGGGGTCGGCGGGCAGCGCGTCGGGCAGGGGATCGCCGGCGCCCAGCAGCACGACGAAGCCGCCGTCCTGCTCCGCGACCACGCCCGCCTTGGCGAGCAGGTCGAACATGCGGCGGAAGAGGCGCCCATGCTCCTCGATGACGTCGAGGCTGGGGCGCAGGTCGTCGGGGTCGATTATGTCGCCCTTGCGGCGCCGCCAGCCCAGCCGCTCCAGGGTCGCCAGCGCGTAGGACCACGACCAGCGCTCCAGGTCCGACAGCAGGGCGACGCGGTCGTCGGGGTCGACGTCCGCGCCCGCCAGGTAGTCGGCGAATCGCTCCGCCCCGGCCGCGACGGTCGCGGCGCTGGGGAAGAAATCGGCCGGACGGAGGCCCGACTCGAGGGCGCGCTCGCGCCAAGTGACCTCGTACAGCAGATCCCGCACCCCCTCGACGGCCGAGAGCAGCGCCGACCGCGTGGCGCGCTTCACCGCGTACCCGCTCAGCCCGCCGAGCAGCGCGCCGTTCGTGTCGTAGATGCGCACCTCGCCGCTGAGAACCTCGGGCGGCTCGCCCGACTCCGCCTCCGCTTCCTGTGCGGCCTCGCTCATGCGCACGTGGCACAGCACGCGCTCGGGCAGCCGGGCGGGCAGCCACATCCGGTCCCAGCCGAAGGGCAGGTAGGTCGCTTCGCCCGGCGCGCCCGTCATGTTGCGCGCCACCCCCACGGTCTGGAAACAGCCGTCGAGCACGAGCGGGTGCAGCGCCAGGTCGTTGCGACCCAGCGATTCCGGCAGCGCCACCTCGCCGAGCGCCTCGCCGGGACCGGCCCAGGCCCGCGCCAGCGTGCGGAACGACGGCCCGAGGTTGATGCCCGTGGCCGCCTTCGCGCGGTAGTACTCGGGCGCGTCGGCCGCCGCGAGCCGGGCCTTCATCTCCTCGATGTCGGCCCGTCCGCCGGCCTCGGGCATCGGGGCGCCCGGCGCGACGCGGCCCTCGACGTGCAGCGTCCAGCCCTCCTCGGTCCCCTTGCTGAACACCTGCACCCGCCGCGACGACCCCTGCTCGCCGGCATCGAGGACGACCTGCATCGTGCGGCCCGCTTCCTCCGCCCCGTCCCCGGCGCCCTCATCGGTCTCCTCCGGGAAGACCAGCGCGCTGTGCAACTGCATGTCCTCGACGACGACCGCGCCGCCGCCGGCCTCGGCCAGCGCGGCGGAGGCGGCCATGGTTCCGTAGACCGCGCCCGGCATCACGACCCGCCCGAAGACCCGATGGTCGAGCAGCCAGGCCGGGTCGGAGGGGAAGACCTCGGTCTCGAAGGTGATCTCGCCGCGGGCCGATTCGTGCCGCACGCCCAGCAGGGGATGACCGGCGCCGAGCCGCCGCTGCCGGGGCCGGTCGAGCCAGTGGCGCTCGCGCTGGAAGGGATAGCCGGGCAGCGCGATGCGCCGCCGCGCCTCCCCCGCGAACAGCCCGGCGAAGCCGATGTCGAGGCCCGCCTCGTAGGCGGCCGCGACCGCGTCGATGAAAGTGCTCTCGGGCTCCGGCGACGAGCCGTCGCGGGGCGGCCGGCGCAGGCTGGCCAGCGTGGGCGGGGACGCGGGAGCGTCCGCGTCCATTGGCCAGGCGAACGTCGCCATCGTACCGAGCACCGCGTCGGGGCCGATCTCCACCACCAGGTCCACGCCGAGTTCCGCCAGCGTCGCCACGCCGCCGGCGAAGGCGACCGCCTCGCGGGCGTGACGCCGCCAGTAGGCGGCGTCGAGCGCCATGCCGGGCTCGACCGCTCGGCCCGTCAGGTTGCTGATCACGGTCAACTGGGGCGGGTGGATCTCGACGCCGTCGAGCGCGGCCTCCAGCCCGTCCAGGACCGGATCGACCAGCGCGCTGTGGAACGCTTTGGCCGTGTTCAGCCGCCGCACGCGGACCTCCCGCGACTCGAACCGCGCGGAGATCGCCTCGATGTCGGCGACGGGACCGCTGACGACCTTGTGAGCGCCGTTGTCGGCGGCGATGCTCAGGCCGGGGCCGCCGGAGGCCGCGTTGTGCTCCGCGACCGCGGCCGCCACCGCGTCGGCCGGGGCGAAGACGGCCGCCATGCCGCCGCCCTCCATGCCCGACAGCAGGTCGCCCCGCGCCGCGGCGAAGCGCATCCCGTCCTCCAGGCTGAACACGCCGGCCGCCTGGGCCGCCGCGATCTCCCCCACGCTGTGCCCCACCACCACGGCGGGCCGCACGCCCACGCTCGCCCAGAGCGCCGTCAGAGCGCACTCCAGCGCGTAGAGGGCGGGCTGCTCCCAGGCCGTGTCGCCCAGATCGCCGCTCGCGCCGTCGCGGCCGAACATCACGTCCAGCAGGGAGGCGCCGCGCACCGCTTGGCAGACGGCCTCGCAGCGGTCGAGGACCGCCCGCGCCACCGGCTCGCTCTCGTAGAGCGCGCGTCCCATGCCGGCCCACTGGCTGCCCTGCCCCGTGTAGACGAACGCCACCGTGCCCGGCGATCGCGGCTGCGGATCGGCGCCGCCCCCGGCGATCTCGGCGAGCCGCGCGCGCAGCGACCCGGCGTCCGAGAACACGACGCCGGTCCGGAAGTCGAAGTGACTCCGTCCGGTGCCCGCCGTCCAGGCCATGTCGGCCAGCAGCGCCGACGCGGCAGAGTCCGATTCCGCGGATCGATCGTCGAGCCAGGCGAGGTACCGCGCCGCGAGGTCGCCAATCGCGCCCGCGCTCTTGCCCGACAGCGGCAGGACGCGGGCCCGGCGCGGCGCGAGGGGCGCCTCCGGCGCCGGCAGCCCCGCCGGCAGCGACACCGCCACGGCCCGCGCGGGTCCGGCCGCGCCCCCGTCCTCCGCGGCGCCGTCGAGATCGCGGTGCTCCTCGACCACGATGTGGGCGTTCGTCCCGGAGATGCCGAAGGAGTTGACCCCGGCCAGCCGCGCCCGGCCGTCGCGGCGCGGCCAGTCGGTCATCTCCGACGTCACCTGCAGCGGCAGTTCGGCCCAGTCGAGGCTGGGGTTGGGGTCGTGGAAGTGCAGGTGCTTGGGGATCACGCCCCGCTGGAGGGCCAGCGCGGCCTTCATCAGGCCCGCGATTCCCGCGGCCGACTCCAGGTGGCCGATGTTGGTCTTGACCGATCCGACGAGCAAGGGCTCATCCGCGGCCCGCCCCCGGCTGAAGACGTCCGCCGCGGCGTCGATCTCGATCGGGTCGCCGACGGCGGTGCCCGTGCCGTGCGCCTCGAGGTAGTCGATCTCGGCGGGCGCGACGCCGGCGTCCGACAGCGCGGTCTCCATCACCTGCACCAACGCCGGCGTGTGCGGCACGGTCAGACCGACGCTGGCCCCGCCGTGGTTCACCGCCGCCCCCCGGATGACCGCCCAGATGCGATCGCCCGCGGCCTCCGCGTCGCGCAGCCGCTTCAGCACGACGACGCCGCAGCCCTCGCCCCGCACGTAGCCGTTGGCCGAGGCGTCGAACGCCTTGCACTGCCCGTCGGGCGACAACATCATCGAGTCGGCCCGCAGCTCGTAGATGCGGCCGTTGAGGATGGCCTGCACGCCGCCCGCGATGGCCAGGTCGGCCTTGCCCTGCTGCAGGTCGGCCACGGCGTCGTGGACCGCCACCATGGCCGAGGCGCAGGCCGCGTCGACCGCCTTGGCCGGCCCCATCAGCCCCAGCACGAACGAGACGCGCCCGCTGGCGCCGTTCAAATTCGTGCCGCTGAGGGCGTAGAGCGAGCCGGCGGCCTCCGCCGGCCGGGCCGAGTCCACCACCAGCATCCGGTACTCGTCGTTGCTGATCCCGGTGTAGACGCCGGTGCGGCTCTCCTTCAGCCCCTCCGGGTCGATGCCCGCGTCCTCAAGCGCCAACCAGCTCGTCTCGAGCATCATGCGCTGCTGCGGGTCGAGCAGCTCCGCCTCGACCGGCGAGATGCGGAAGAAGGCGGCGTCGAACTGCTCGATGTCGTCGACGAAGGCGCCGTAGCGGCAGGCGTCGTTGGGCAGGTCGGCGTCGCCGAAGAGCAGGGCCATGCGTCCCTGGCCGGCGCCGGGGACGGCCTCCGTCACGGCGTTCCCGCCCTCCTCCAGCAGCCGCCAGAAGGCGTCCAGGTCGGCCGCGCCGGGGAAGCGGCAGGCCATGCCGACGATCGCGATCGGCTCCCCCTTGCGGGAGGCCGGGTCGATCGCGGGTCCGGTGGGTTCGCGTGTGGTCATCCGGCGCTCCACTCCTCAACCTCGCGCGTGCGCTGAGAGAGACCGTCGCGGGCAAGTATCGCACGTAGGAGCCGACGGATCGCGCGTCCGCGTGGACGGACGCCACGGCAGGGGAGCACGGCGCCGGCGGGGCGGCTAGCCTACGGCGGCTGCGGCGACAATCACCGGGCGTGATCACGCCCGCGGCGGGAAGGGCAGGCGGCCATGATCGACTGGCTAGGCATCGACCACCTCTTCGATCTCTCCACCACGGAGGCGATCGCCGGCCTCTTCACGCCGCTCGCGATCTTCGCCGTGTTCTTCCTGGCGCAGCTCATCCTGCCGGGGCGGCGGGCGCCCGGCTACGTCGTCAACCCGGCGACGGGGCAGCCCCGCAACTACCGGCTCAACGGTCTGCTGGTGTTCGTCATCGCGGTGATCGTCTGGGCCACC
>JAPOXB010000137.1 GCA_026707335.1 Chloroflexota bacterium | reverse complement strand
TCGTCACAAAGCCGGTGGCAACACCCTGGGCCTCTCGCCGACGTCCCGTTGTGGGAATGCCCTTCATGCTGGCCTTGATGGCGTTGTTGAAGGTCGGGGTCAGCGCCTCTGCGGGCTTGCCGTGACGCACGGCGAGGCGAACGCCACCGCCGAAGGGCGTGCGCCTGAACCGCGCCGAGCGGAACAACTGGCCGGTGCGGCCGATCGGGGCAGTCTTGCTGAACCGGACGCCGACGTTGCGGGCTGTGTCGCCGAGGACCTGGCCGAGCTTCCGCTCGGCGTTGCGCCGCAGGTTGTCGAGCAGCTTCTCTGCCCCGTCCATGCCCTCGACTTCGATGCTGAACATCATCACAGCGTCTCCCGGGTGTAGTCGAGCAGCGCCGTGCACGCCGCCTGCACGTGGCCGTAGGCCCGCTCCGCGTCTCCGCGCTGGACGCGCATCCAGAGCAACGCCCGCTCCCGGAACGTCGGCCGCGGCGAGCCAAGGCCCTCGGCCCCCTCGTTGGTGCCGCGCATGTCCGACGAGCCGGAGCGTTCGACCCACAGGACGCCGTAGGCGTTCTCCGGCTCGCCGCCCGCGGAGTCGTCCACCGGCGAGATCGTCGGGGGGTCGTCCATGTCCGCCTGCAGGCGAGCGACGACGGCCGGTTCGAGGCGGATGATGCTGTCCTCGTAGATGCGGGTGACGTCCACCTCGGCCGCGACAACAACGCCGTCGATGTCTTCGGGGTCAATCGTCCCCGGTGGAGTGGCGAGCCGAATCTTGTAGAGCCGCCCACCCGTCGCGGTGACGCGCCGCCGCACGATCACCGTCGTCTGCGGCCGGCCCGCCGCGATCCACGCGACACGCCAGGCCAGCACGGCCGCGCTGGGCGGGGCCATCCGGTAGCGGTCACCATCCACGGTGAACGCGGACAGCGCTACCACCAGGTCAGCAACCCCGGCCCGTCTGAGGATCAAGTCGTAGTCCGCCGCGGGGGTCGGATGCACGCCCGCGAGGGTCAGGTCGAAGCGATCACCCCGGATTTCGAGCGCCGCGTCGAACTCGACGCGCGAATCCGCGTCGCCGTCGCGAGCTTCCAAGCGTAGAAAGTCAGCCATGGGTCGGTCTACAGGCCCGCGATGGAGCGGGCATCTTCGATGCTGACGCCGGCTTGCTTCAGGACGTGCACGGCCCGCGCCCGGCCGGCGAGATCGGACGCGGCGAGCCGAGAGAAATCGAACACGGGCAGGACCCCCACCTTCTCGAGGACCTCCCCCCCGATGATCGCGGCGAGAGGCTCGAGGACGCCCACGCTGAACCGCCGCCACGCCTCGCGTGCGAGCGTGCCGTCCCCCCGCTCATGGAGCAACACGGGGTCGATTCCGTAGACGCTGGCCACCGCGTTCTGCACGTCGCCCCGGAGCGTGACGAGCTCGGCAGGCGGTATCGGCCCGAAGCGCACCGGGTTGTAGTCCCGATCCGGCTTGCCCCCCCGGTCACCCTTCCCCCCCGCGTTCGTCTCCGGCATGGCCAGCTTGCCCCGCGCCTTGGCCACCGCCGTGATCGTGCTCGCGAGGTTCGTCGCCCCTTCCGGGACGGTGACGACCTGCGCCCTGGCCGCGTTCACCGCCTCGTCAGCAAGCGCCCCCTCGACACCCCCGGCGAGCCGGCCCGTTTCGCTGGCGAGGGTGAGTGGCGACCGCCCGCCCCACGGCCGCACGGGGTCAGGGAAGATGCGAAAGTGCAAGACCTGGCCCTCGCCGACACGCCGCGTCTCGGTGCGGGTCGGTCCCGTCTCGGTGAGGCGGTAGGTCCATGAGCGAGGGTCAGGGCCCCCGGTCACGTCCCAGTCGCCTACCCGGTGCAGCGTCTCGCCGTCGAGGCGGTAGACGAGCTCGCCGTCGAGTGCCAGTGCCAGCCCGATCTGTTCGAGGACCGCGGGGGTCAGGAGGCCGGCGAGCGGCCCCGGCGACACCGACGCGAGCGCCAGAGAGCGAGCCCAGAGGCCCGCACATGCGACGGCCGCCCCGGTAGAGCCCGCCCCTGGCGTCGAGCCTGACGCGGCCGTTACGAGTGCATCGGTGATGATGCTCGTGTAGCTGCGTTTCTCGGTGCGGCGACGGAAAGGCCAGATCATGACGCCACCGTGACAGACGGGGTGCGCCACGGCATGAGCAGCGCCCTGGCCCCCGAGGCCCTGACCGAGGCCCCACTGACCGCCGCCTCGGTGATCAGCCGACTCCCGAGCTTCGGCCGCGATTGGTGGAGGTAGGCCCCGAGGCGGATACACGCCTCGACGACCATCGCGGCCGGAACGTCGGGGTCCCAGTCCTCGCCGGGGTCGTCCTCGCCGACCTCGACGGCGACGGCGATCCTCGTCACCGTGGCCAGCCGCGCCGCGGCCGTGGCGTCGAGGCCCGGAACGGCCGCGGCGAGCGCCGTCTGTATCGTCGCCGCGGAGTAGTCCGAGGCAGCCATCAGCGCCAGCCCTGCATGCGACACCAGCCGCACCGCCCGTCCGGCGACGGGTTGTAGAGCTTGGCCCCGCAGACGCGACACGTCTTCGACTTGGCCATCAGAGGTAGAGGTTCCGTCGCCGGCTACCTCGCGAGCGAAGCTCGGCAGTCGAGGCCGCGTAGGACGGGTTGTGAACGAGGCCAGCGCCCAACAGGAGCGCATCGGTGACGACGCGAACGCCCCGCTCGTAGCGCTGGCGCAACGCCCGGAACTCGATGCTCAGGCCGGTGAACAGCCCGTCCCGGATTTCGCGGGCAGCGTCCCGGCCGGCCGCCGTGTCCGGCAACGGCGCGTCGAGGACGACCGAATCGCCGCGGACCTCCGGGACGACGCGCATGATCGGCATGCGGCCGTTGTGCTGCCGGTCGATCACGATCCCCGTGTCGGGCCAGCGCAGCGCCCCCGGTGCGAACCGCTCCCGGCCCTCGACGCCGGCCGTGCCGTAGCGCATGAGGGTGCCGACGAGACGCCGGCCGCGCGTCTCCGCGTCGGCGCGGACCTCGACGGCGCAACGGATCTCGTTCACGGGGTCCATTGGGGGTAGGTCCTCATCAAGCGGACCGAGGCCCAGCGCCGTCTGCGGCGACGGCGACGAGAAGCCGCCTCACAGGCCCTCTCTGAGCGACTTTCGGCCCCGACCCTACCCTCAGCATCCCCCGGCCCGCGTTCGTCCCTCTGAGCGAACGTCGGTTATGCTTCCATGAATATGGAGCCTCACTACCACGTCTGGGTTCGGTCCGGCCGCATCATGACGATGCTGGCGAAGGTCTACCGCACACAGCCCGCCGCGTGGAAGGCCGGCCGCAAGCTCCGGGAGCCGGCTGACTTCATGGTCAGGAAGTGCGAGGACTGCCCGACGTCGACCCCCAGTCGGCGAGGCCCGGACCACCGGGCGAGGCGACAGGCCATCGTCGCCGCCCTCGCCGAGGACCTGGACGCCGCACCGGCCGCCGTGCGGCGAGCCCTGGCCCGCGGGGAACGCGAGGCGAAACAGGCCCGGTGGAGCCGCGAGAGCGCCCCCACGCTGCCCGGCATGGCCCGTACAGACGAACGCCCCGAACCGGAGTCCGGGGCGTTCGCCGAACCGTAGGAGGCCGCGGCCGTGCTACGCTTGTCGAACCCTCGCAAGGTGTTGGAAGCACCGTCAGAGCGAGGGAAGGAGACAACGCCATGAATCGTAGCACAGCAACACCGCCCCTCCAGAACATCCCGCTCCCGCTCGACTACGCCCCCGCCCCGGTGCGCATGGCCGGGCTCGCCGACATGCATCCCTTCCCCCTGGTTTCGGCGGGGAAGCGGCCCGGCGAGCCGTTCCGATCAAAGCGCGTCGAGGCTCGCGAGGCGTGGCAGTATCCCGAAGTCGAATACGCGAGGACGCCCACGAGCTACCCCGCCTTGGTGGTGGACGTGGACGGTCAGGACGCCCTCAACAGGGTGCGCGGGGCGATGCTCGCCGGGGAAATCCGGGAGCCGTCATGGACGGCCCATCGCGCGTCGAGCGGAGGCGTGCACGCGGTATGGACCCTCACGACGCCGGTGCACCGGTATCCGCACGCGAGGCGCGCCCCCCTTGATCTGCTGGCCCGCGTCTCAGAGTTCTACACCGAAGCCCTGCACGGCGATCACGGATACGCGGGCGTGCTCGCCCACAACCCGGAAGCGCCAGCGTTCGATGCTGTCTACGGGTCTGGGTGGTCCCTGGCCGAGCTCGCCGACACGATCCCGGCCGGCTGGCGCCGGCCGCGGCGACAGCACGTCGTCTCGCCTCTCGGCCGCAACGTCGCGTTGTTCCGGGAGCTCTGCCGCTACGCCGGCCGCGGGCTGCACACCGACCGCGGTCCGTCCCTGTGGCAGATCGAAGGCGAAGCCGAGCGCTTGAACATGGAGTTCGAGGCCCCGCTCGACTACAGCGAGATCCGCCACGTGTTGAAGCACGTGTTCACCTACCGGGATCGCTGGCTGGCCCAAGGGCATCAACCCTCGTTCCTGGCCCGCCAGTCGGCGCGAGGGAAGCGATCCGGCGAGACGCGGCGGCGAGGTTCGATCACCGAAGCGGCCCCGTGGCGAGACGAGGGAATCTCACGCGCGACGTGGTATCGACGGCGCGTGAGACACGAACCAATACCGATAGTACGCTCTTCGGGCTCTCTGCCCGGCGTGGGCTCGGTGCAGCCGGCGCTACCGGCCGGTCCGCCCCCTCAAGGGGCGGAACCGGACCGGCAGCCGGCGAGGGAGTCAGCACCGGGGGTTCTGCGGAAGGACGGTCTTCGTCCTGTAGCAGCCGGACCCGGCCCGCAGGGGGCGGAACCGGCGCGTAGCGACGGCTGCTCTTCGTCTCTGTCTCTGGGTGGCGCGGGCTGTAGGCCGAAGGCCGCTCGCGCTGCCCCCTACGCCGGCGAGCCTGCGCTGTCCTCGGATGGCCGCTGGCTGGTCTACCCGAGTGGCGTCATGCTCGACGCTCGCGACACCCGCACGCCCGCCGAGCGACGGAGAGAGGACGCCCTACAGGCGGAGTCCGCGCGGTGCGCCGACGTGACGGTTGACGACGTGCTCGCGTGGTATCGCCGCAACTGCCCCGACTGGAACGTGACGGTGGACGCCCTCAGCGAGCTCGACCCTGCCGAGACGCTGGCCTGGCTGTGCTTGGCGAATCGGGAGGCAGCATGAATCTCGACGTTCTGGCTACGGTGCTCACCGGCGCGGGGGTCCTCATCGGTGTCTGGCGCATGGTGGACGGCATGCGACGCGAGATGAACGCCCGGCTCGACAGCCGATTCGACGCCCTCAACGCCCGAATCGACGCCGTTCTACTCGCCGACCGGAAGCCGTAGCCAGCCTATCGGCCGGCGAGCCACGCCCGCCACGCCGCCCTCTGCGGGCCGATCCTCTCGGTTCGATGGTGGGCGACGTGGCAGCCCCGGCAGAGGGTTACGAGGGTTGGCGAGCTCGTGACCGCCGCCCCTCTCCACCGGCAGCTTGTGGTGGACCTCGAGGACGCCGGGTTGCCCGCAGCGCTGGCAGCGATGGCCGTCGCGCTCGAGGACGGCGCGGCGAATCCTCGCCCACTGGCGACGGTTCGGCCGCGGGATCACGGTGCCACGTGCACCTTGATTTCGTAGGGGACCGACCGCCGCCGCCGCCGCTCCGCTTCCCCCGCGGCGAGCACGAGGGCAGCGACCACGTCATCCCGCGCGTGGTTGTTCCGCGACTTCACGAGCCGCGTGTTCCCCTGGTCGTCCGTCTTCACCCGCGACACGGCGAGGGAGGCCCCAACCAACTCCCGGCTTTCAGGCTCAACGGCGAGCTCGCCGTCTACCGCCCACGCCCGGAGCGCCCGCAGATCCTCGGAACACTCCGACCACCGCGTGACCCGCGCCTCCACCGGGCAGGGCGGGCCAGCGTCTATCAGATCGGAGTGTCGGAACCTGTCACAGAGGATGAGCCCCGGTTCCCACTCTCGCACCTGGTCTAGCAGGACCTCGACACGAGGGACGGCGCGGGTGCCGTCCACCGTCAGACGCCCCGAGGCGATCAACGCCTCGTAGGTGCCGCTCGGCACGCGGTCACGCCGCTCCTGTTCGGCAATCGACACGTCGCCGGGAGCGACGGCCACCGCCTCGACGCGCCCCGAGGGCCAGATCGCCGCCGCGGCCGACCACGCCCGCCCCCCGCCGAGATCGACACCGACCACGGGATACCCGTCAGGCTCAGGGACCGGCCGGCCGCAGACCGACTGCCACGCCCGCACCGTCAGGACAACCTCAGACTCATCGGCGGACGGGACGTTGAGGCGGTAGCTCAGGAACCGGGCCAGCGCGGCCGTGTCGTGGCGGGCTGCATCCCTCTCCGCCAGCAGGACGCGCCGGCTCTCGGGGAACTTCGCCATCAGCGGGTTGCAGCGCTGGATCACCCTCCAGTTTTCCCACCGCTCGCGGTCCCCCTGGTAGCAGACCGCGTGAACGCCGTCGCCGGATTCCCCCGTCGCCAAGTCATGCCACCAACCCGCCGTCGCCGGGGCCAGGGTGCCGACGTAGACTGCCCGCATGGAGGCCCCAGGCTTGCCCTGAGCCGTCTGCACCGCCGAGAACATCAACTCCCCGCCGACCGTCTCCCAGGCCCCAGGCTCGTCGAGGAGAACGAGCGGAGCCCTCACGAGCCCCATCGCCGCCTTGCCGTTCGCGGCGAGGACCGAGAGCTTGGTTCCGGTGTCCTCGTGGATGCAGTGAACCGCGTTCTGCGACTCCGCCCACCGGTATCCCGGCTCGCCGCCCAGGCTCTCGACGAGCAGCCGCCAGACGGTGCGCCGAGACTGGCCCAGGGACGACGCGACGATGTGAGATTCGGTGCCCGGATGGTGGAGAGCGTCACCGGGGGTCAGCGCCCGCCGCGCGAGCTCGGCGATCAGGCTCGTCTTGCCGTTCCCCCGCGGCAACGAGAGCGCGGCCGTGCGGACGCCGGGAGCCAGCGCCCGCCGAAAGAACCGCCGCTGAAAGGGCAGCCACTCCATGATGCCTGTCGTGAAGATGAGGCCAGCCGCGTAGGACCCCTCCCCCTGGCGTTTCGGACTGGGGTCCCCACCCTACCCGTCGGCCGCTTCGCGCATCGCTTGGCGGATGCGACCTCGAATGCCCTTCATGCTGGCCTTGATGGCGTTGTTGAAGGTCGGGGTCAGCGCCTC
>JAPOXB010000052.1 GCA_026707335.1 Chloroflexota bacterium | reverse complement strand
AACCTCACCCCCTAACCCCCTCTCCATTGCAGAGCAATGGAGAGGGGGGACCGGAAGGAGAGTCCCCAGCGGTCGCTTCCACGTTCCCCCTCTCCATCCTTCTGGATGGAGAGGGGGACAGGGGGTGAGGTCCGGGCGATCGATTCCCACGCGGCGATCCCGTAACCTGAAGGCTCTGTCCGGCGGCGCCCGGCTTCGCCGGCGCCGCGATTCGCACGACCAGCCAAGGAGGATCGCGTGGACCTGCCGCTCGTTCTGGCGCAGCCGCGCGAGGCCGTGCTCGCCGAGATGCGCGCCGTCGTGGCGGATCGCCCGCTGCCGATCTACGCGATGGCGCGCTACGCCCTGGGCTGGATCGAAGCCGACGGCGGGCCGCGCAGCGACCCCGCCGGCAAGGGCATCCGCCCGGCCCTCGCCGTCCTGGCGGGGCGCGCGATCGATCCCTCCGACGCCGCCGGCCGGCGGGCGCTGGCGGGGGCGGCGGCGGTCGAGTTCGTGCACAACTTCAGCCTCGTGCACGACGACATCCAGGACCGCGACGACGAACGCCACCACCGCCCCACCGTCTGGCGGGTCTGGGGCGAGGCGCAGGCGATCAACGTCGGCGACTCGCTGCGCGAGCTGGCGCAGTCGGCGCTGTCGCGGGCCCGCGAGGCCGGCGCGAGCGCCGGCACCGTGCTGGCCGCGGCCGACACGCTGAACCGCTGCACGATGGAGATGATCGAGGGCCAGTACCTGGACCTCGACTTCGAGAGCCGCCGCGCCGTGGGCGCCGACGACTACCTGACGATGGTCGAGCGCAAGACCGGCGCGCTGCTGGGCTGCAGCCTCGCGCTCGGCGCGCTGCTGGCCGGCGGCGATCGCGGCGTCGCCGCCCGGCTCGAGCACGCCGGCCGCTGCCTGGGGCTGGCCTTCCAGATCCGCGACGACGTGCTGGGCATCTGGGGCGACAGCAGCGCCACCGGCAAGTCGTCGGACAACGACATCCGGCGGCGCAAGAAGTCGTTCCCCATCGTCCACGCGCTGGAGCAGACGGCCGCGCCGGAGCACGCGGCGCTGGCGCGGGTCTACGCGGCCCACGACGGAGCGCCGGTCGGCGACGAGGACGTGCGCGCCGTCACGAGCGCGCTCGACGCGCTGGACGCGCGGGCGGCGTCGGAGCGGGCCGCCGGTGCGCACTACGACGGCTTCCTCGCCGCGCTCGCCGACTGCGGCCTGCGCGCGGAGGGCCGGGCGGCGCTGGAGGAGGCGGGGCGGTTCATCGTGCGGCGGGAGCACTGAGGGGCCCGCGATGACCAGCAGCCGCGCCGCGGCCGGCGTGAACGACGTCCAGCTCGCCGCCTCGATCGACGGCGCGACGCGCTGGCTGCTCGACGATCAGCACGCCGACGGCTACTGGGTGGGCGAGCTCGAGGCGAACGTCTCGATCACGGCCGAGTACCTGCTGCTCACGCACCACCTGGGCATCGCCGACCGCGAGGTCTGGGCGAAGATCGTGCGCTACCTGCGGCGCCATCAGCACCCGGAGGGCTACTGGTCGCAGTGGTACGGCGGCCCGGGCGAACTCAGCACGACCATCGAGGCGTACTTCGCGCTGAAGCTGGCCGGCGAGGAGCCCGACGCCCCGCACATGGCGCGCGCCCGCGACTGGGTGCTGGCGCACGGCGGCATCGCCCGCGCTCGGGTCTTCACGAAGCTCTGGCTGGCCCTGTTCGACCAGTACGACTGGGACCGCCTGCCGGCCATGCCGCCCTGGCTCGTGCTGCTGCCGCGCTGGTTCCCGTTCAACATCTACGAGTTCGCCTCCTGGGCGCGCGCGACGATCGTGGCGATCACGGTCGTCTTCAGCCTGCGGCCCACGGCCACCGTGCCGGCCGGGGCGGGCGTGCAGGAGCTGTGGTGCGACCCCCGGCAGCGGCGCGACTTCGCGGTCCGTCGGCCGCGCAACCCGCTGAGCTGGTCGGGCTTCTTCTGGCACCTCGACAGCGTCCTGCGGCTGCTGGAGCGCAACCACGTGCGGCCGCTGCATCATCGGGCGCTGGGCACGGCCGAGCGCTGGCTGCTCGACCGTCAGGAGGCCGACGGCTCCTGGGGCGGCATCCAGCCGCCCTGGGTCTACGCGATCCTGGCGTTGCGCGCCCTGGGCTATCCCTTGGACCATCCCGTCGTCCGGCAGGGGCTGGACGGCTTCCGCAGCTTCACGCGCGAGGAGCCGCCCCCGGACGAGGCCGACCCGCCGGGCGCGCGCATGCTGTGGACGGAGCCCTGCCTCTCGCCGGTCTGGGACACCTGCCTGGCGGCGATCGCGCTGCGCGACGCGGGGCTCCCGGCCGACCATCCGGCGCTCGTGCGGGCGGGCGAGTGGATGCTGCAGGAGCAGGTGTTCAGCGGCGGCGACTGGCAGGTCAAGAACCCCGACACGCCGCCCGGCGGCTGGGCCTTCGAGTTCGAGAACGACGTCTACCCCGACATGGACGACTCGGCCTACGTGCTCGTCGCGCTGGACGACATCGCGCTGCCCGACGAGGCGGCCAAGCGCCGCGCCATCGACGCGGGCCTGCGCTGGACGCTGTCGATGCAGTCGGAGGACGGCGGCTGGGGCGCCTTCGACGTCGACAACAAGGCGGAGTTCCTGACGCAGATCCCCTTCGCCGACTTCGGCGCGACGATCGACCCGCCCACCGCCGACGTCACGGCGCACGTGCTGGAGTTGCTGGGGCGGCTGGGCTATCGCGGCGAGTTCCCGCCCGCCAAGCGCGCCCTGCGCTTCCTGGCCGACCTGCAGGAGCCCGACGGGTCGTGGTGGGGGCGCTGGGGCGTGAACTACCTCTACGGCCTGGGCGCGGTGCTGCCCGCCCTCGAGGCGCTGGGCGAATCGATGTCGCAGCCGGCGGTGCTGAAGGCGGTCGATTGGCTGCACCGCCACCAGCTGCCCGACGGCGGCTGGGGCGAGGGCTGCGAGACCTACGCCGAGCCGCGCCGCGCCGGCGCCGGCCCCTCGACGCCGTCGCAGACCGCCTGGGCGCTGATGGCGCTCATCGCCGCCGGCGAGGCGGAGTCGGAGACCGTCGCGCGGGGCGTGCGCTACCTGATGGACCGCCAGCGCCAGGACGGCACCTGGGACGAACCGGAGTTCACCGGCACCGGTTTCTCGACCGACTTCATGATCAACTACCACCTCTACCGGCACTACTTCCCGCTCATGGCGCTGGGGCGCTATCAGCAGGCGCTGGCCCCCGCCTGACGCCCCGCCGGACCGCCATCGGCTAAGGTGCGCGTAGCAACCGACGACCGGCTCGCAGGCCGGGCCTGCGAGCGTGGGGTGGGGGGACGACCGTGGTCGCCAGCGCGCGGCCCCCGCAGGCCGCGAACCCGATCGAGGCCGACTTCGACACGGCCGCGACGCCGGAGGCCGCCGCGCGCTGGTGCGAGCGCTACGCGCGCCATCAGTACGAGAACTTCACGGTCGTCTCGCGCTTCCTGCCGACCCCGCTGCGGCCGGCCATGTTCACGGTCTACGCCTTCTGCCGCTTCACCGACGACCTGGGCGACGCGGTGGGCGACGGTCCCGCCGACCGGCTCGCCCTGCTCGACGCGTGGGAGGCCGAGACGGACCGGGCCTTCGCGGAGGCGGGCCCCGCGCCCCGGCACCCGATCGGCCTGGCGCTGCGGCGCGTCGCGCAGGATGCGCCGCTCAACCCCGACGCCTTCCGCCGCCTCATCGAGGCCAACCGCATCGACCAGCGCCAGTCGCGCTACCAGACCTTCGCCGACGTCCTGCACTACTGCGACCACTCGGCCAACCCTGTCGGCGAGATGGTGCTGGCGCTGTTCGGCCACACCGACGCCGAGCGCCTGCGCCTCTCCGACGCGACCTGCACGGCGCTGCAACTCGCCAACCACTGGCAGGACGTCGCCCGCGACTACCGCCTGGACCGGGTCTACCTGCCGCTCGACGACCTGGCCCGCTTCGGCGTCGAGGAGGCGCAGATCCCGGACAAGCGCTGCGACGCCAACTTCCGCGCGCTGATGCGCTTCGAGGTCGATCGGGCCGAGAGCTTCTTCCGCGAGGGGCTGCCGCTGATCGACATGGTCGAGCGGCCGCTGCGCGTCGACCTGCAGCTCTTCACCGACGGGGGCCGCGCGGTGCTGCGCGCCATCGAGCGGCAGAACTACGACGTGCTGCATCGGCGGCCCACGGTGTCGAACCCGCACAAGCTGTGGCTGCTCGTGCGGGCGCTCGTGCGGCAGCGCCTGGGGATCGGCTGAGGCCATGGCGATCGACGCCCCCAGCCGCACCCTCGCCTACGCCGAATGCCGGGCGTTCACGAAGCGCCGCGCGACCAACTTCTACTACGCCTTCTCCTCGCTGCCGCGCGGCAAGCGCAACGCGATCTACGCCGCCTACGCCTTCGCCGGGACCGTCGACGACGCGGTCGATGAGGCCGGGTCGCGCGAGCAGCGCCTGCAGCGGCTGGCCGAGGCGCGGGGCATCCTGGCGCGGGCCTACGGCGACGCCGGCGCCGCGCCAGCCGAGGCTGGGGAGGACTGGCTCGCGGTCGCGCTGGGCGACGCCGCCGCCCGCTTCGACATCCCGCGGGAGTACTTCGACGACCTGATCGCGGGGATGGAGCAGGACCTCGACCAGCGCCGCTACGAGACCTACGCCGAGCTGCTCGACTACTGCTACAAGGCGGCCTCGGTGATCGGGCTGATCTGCGTGGAGATCTTCGGCTACGACCGCTCACGCGCCGGCCTGGCGCGGGAGGCCGCCATCGACATGGGGCGCGCGCTGCAGCTCACCAACATCCTCCGCGACGTGCGCGAGGACGCCGCCCGCGACCGCATCTACCTGGCCCAGGAGGACCTGCGGCGGCACGGCTACGGCGACGCCGACGTGCTGGCCAATCGCTACAACGACGAGTTCCGCGCCCTGATGGCCGACTACGCCGGGCGCGCCCGCGCCCTCTACGACAGCGGCCTGCGCCTGATCCCGCTGCTCGACGGCCCGCGCAGCCGCATGTGCTGCAACGGCCTGCAGGGCGTCTACCGCAGCATCCTCGCGGAGATCGTGAAGCGCGACTACGACGTCTACAGCGCCCGCGTCAGCCCCTCCAAAGTGGGGCGGGTGCTGCTCCTGTTCCGGCTCTGGATCGGCGGCGCGACGCCGCGGCGGCGGCCCCGTTGAGCCAGCGCGTCGTCGTCGTGGGGGGTGGACTGGCGGGCCTGACCTGCGCGCTCGACCTGGCCGAGGCGGGGCTGCCCACCACGCTCGTCGAGCGGCGCCCCTTCGTCGGCGGCAAGACCTTCTCCTTCACCGACCCCGGCAGCGGCGCGGAGCTCGACAACGGCCAGCACGTGTTCCTGCGCTGCTGCACGGCCTACATCGCGCTGATCGAGCGGCTGGCCCTCCAGGATGAAGTCCAGCTCCAGCCACGGCTGCGCGTGCCGGTGCTCGACCCGGAAACCGGGGTGACGGGGGCCATCGCCTCGCTGCCCGGTCCGCTGCCCGCGCCGCTGAATCTCGCCTGGTCGATGCTGCGCTTCCCGCACCTCCGCCGTCGCGAGCGGCTGGCGCTGGGGCGCGCGGCGCTGCCCCTGCTGCGCATGTCCGACGCCGCGCGCCGGCGCCTCGACGATCGCAGCTTCGGCGACTGGCTGCGCGCGCACGGGCAGTCGCAGCGGGTGATCGAGCGCTTCTGGGACCTGGTCGTCCTGCCCACCTGCAACGACGTCTGCGACCGCGTCGGCGCGGCCCAGGCCGCCTACGTCTTCCAGACCGGCCTGCTGCGCGACGCGCACGGCGCCGACCTGGGCATCGCGCGGGTGGGGCTGTCGCGCATCGCCGAGGCGGCGCGGGAGCGCTTCGAGGCGGCGGGCGGACGGACGCGCCTGGGCGCGCGCGCCGCCGGCCTCATCGAGCGGGGCGGGCGGGCGGGCGGCGTGACGCTGGCGGGCGAAGCCATCGAGGCCGAGGCCGTCGTGCTGGCCCTGCCGCCGAATCGGGCGGCGGCGCTGCTGCCCGGCGACTGGCGCGACCGGCGCGGCCTCGCCGATCTCGAGGCGTTCCGCTACAGCCCCATCGTCAACGTGCACCTGCGCTGGGACCGGCCGCTGCTGCGGGGCGACTTCGTGGCCGTGCTGGACCCCGACGTGCAGTACGTCTTCAATCGCACGCGCATCCGCGGCGGGGCCGACGCCGAGCCCGACGGCGGCCAGTGGATCACCGCCTCGCTCTCCGGCGCGCACGACCAGGCCCGGCGGCCCCAGGCCGACGTCGCGGCGGCGACCATCGCGGGGCTGCGCCGGGCCTTCCCCCCCGCCCGTGGCGCCCCGCCGCCCGAGGTGACGTACTGGCGCGTGGTCAAGGAGATCGAAGCGACCTTCCGCCCGGCGCCGGGCGTCGCGGCGCTGCGCCCCGGGCCCGTGACCGGCGTCGATGGGCTCTTCCTGGCGGGGGCGTGGACGGACACCCAGTGGCCGGCGACGATGGAGTCGGCCGTGCGCAGCGGGCACGCCGCCGCGTTGGCCTGCCGCGCCGCCCTCGCCGGCGCCTGATCAGCGCAGCGGCCGCATCCCGCGCGACTCCCGCCAGCCATTGACCGCCCGCACCAGCCGGGGGTCGGCGAGCAGGAAGCGCGACAGCGCCCCGGTGCTCAGCCCCACCCGCTCCGCCGTCTCCGAGACCGACCCCTCGACCGCGACGAAGAGGTCGAGCAGCGCCTGCACGCCGGTCCAGTAGTCGCGATGCTTGGGCCCGATGCGGTCGCGCGCCTTGCGGCCGGGCACGGGCGGCAGGATCGCCTCCAGCGCCGCCGGCGGCGCGTACCGATCGAGCGCCACCGGGCGGCGATGCTCCAGCGCGACCGTCGCGCGCAGGCGCCGCAGCGCCTCCTGGCGGTTGCGCAACTGCGAACGCTGCTCGGAGGCCTGCGCGACGAGCCCGGTGGGGAGGTGCGTCAGGCGCACGGCCGTGTCGCGCCGGTTGCGATTCTGCCCGCCCGGCCCCTGCACGCGCAGCGTCTCGAAGCGGCACTGTCGCGTCAGCGCCTCGTCGGACAGCGCCAGATAATCGTCGGCGGGCATGCGCCGATCTTCGCGCATCGCCGCGCCATCGGCGAGACGGTCGCGGGGCGCGCGGACCCTCACCCCCGAACGACCGCCCGAACCTCACCCCCTGACCCCCTCTCCATTGCAGAGCAATGGAGAGGGGGG
>JAPOXB010000100.1 GCA_026707335.1 Chloroflexota bacterium | reverse complement strand
CCGCGCGCGCGTGTGTCGCCGCGCACGTTGCCTGAGACCGCGTCGCAGCGACCCGGCCTATACTCGACGCATCCACGGGAACGAGTGAAATGGCCGACGCTGCCTCCTCACCCGGAGCGCGGGCTCCGGCGCCTGCCCCCAACGCGGCCACCGCCGGCCGGGGGCCGCAGGGCGTGAGCGCCGGGGCGCGGGTGCTGGGACGTCTGTTCCGCTACGCCCTGCCCTACTGGCGCGGGCTCATCGTCACGCTGCTGGCGATCATCGCCACGGGCGGCTTCGCCATCGCGACGCCCGAGCTGCTGGAGTGGGCGGTCAACACCGGCCTCGGCGTCCAGGTCCGCGACGGCGTGACGACGGTCGACGTCGACGAGGGCCTGCTGATCATCGCCGGCGTGGCGCTGCTGGGCGCGGCGCTGCTGCGCGGCCTCTTCCAGTTCCTCCAGTCCTACCTGGCCGAGTCGGTCGCGCAGGCCGTCGCCTACGACCTCCGCAACCACATCTACGAGCGCCTGCAGCGGCTCTCCTTCGCCTACCACGACGATGCGGAGACGGGGCAGGTGATGGTCCGCGCCACGCAGGACGTCGAGGTCGTGCGGATGTTCCTCAACTTCGGCAGCGTGCGCCTGATCTTCATGCTGGGGCTGCTGACCACGGTGACCGTGCTGATGTTCCTCACCAGCTGGCTGGTGGCGCTGGTCGCGCTGCCGTTCATGGTGCTGCTGGCCGTGCGCTCCGCCCAGGTCGCCCGCACCCTCTTCCCACTCTGGCGCGACGTGCAGGAGGGGCAGGCGCAACTCGGTACCGTGCTGCAGGAGGCGCTGACCGGCATCCGCGTCGTCAAGGCCTTCGCGCGCGAGCCGGTGGAGGGCCGCAAGTTCGGCGACAAGGCGGAGTGGCTCTACCGCACCAGCTTCCGCACCAGCATCATCCAGGCCAAGCAGCAGCCCATGCTGACCGCCCTCTGGATGGGCGCGATGATCGCCACCGTCTGGGTCGGCGGGATCGAAGTCGCGAACGGCAGCCTCTCGGCCGGCGGGCTGACCAAGCTGCTCTTCTTCATCGCGCTGATCCAGATGCCGGTGCGCATGCTGGGCTTCGCCGTGATGATGGTGCCCCGCGCCGCGACGGCCGGCCAGCGCATCTTCGAGATCGTCGATCGCGAGTCGGAGGTGCTGGAGTCCCCCACCGCGGTCGCGCCGCGGGCCCCGCGCGGGCACATCCACTTCGACGACGTGAGCTTCAGCTACGACGGCGCCCGGCCGGTCCTCGACCGGGTCAGCTTCGAGGCCAAGCCCGGCGCGGTCGTGGCGCTGCTCGGGCCGACCGGCTCCGGCAAGACGAGCATCGTCAACCTGATCCCGCGCTTCTACGACGTCAGCGGCGGCGCGGTCACCTTCGACGGCGCCGACGTGCGCGACCTGACGCTGCTCGGCCTGCGGGCCGAGGTCGCCATCGTGCAGCAGGACGTCTTCCTCTTCTCCGCCACCCTGCGCGACAACATCGCCTACGGCCGCCCGGACGCCAGCGACGAGGAGGTCGAGGCGGCGGCGCGGCTGGCCCGCGTGCACGACTACATCGACTCGCTGCCGGCCGGCTACCGCACCTGGGTGGGCGAGCGCGGCGACACGCTCTCGGGCGGGCAGAAGCAGCGTATCGCCATCGCGCGGGCGCTGCTGATGGACCCGCGCGTGCTCGTCTTCGACGACTCCACCTCCAGCGTCGACACGGGCACCGAGCAGGAAATCCAGGCCGCCATGGCGGCGCTGATGCGGGGCCGGACGACGTTCATCATCGCCCACCGCCTGCGCAGCGTGCGCGACGCCGACCAGATCCTGGTCCTCGATCAGGGGCGCATCGTGCAGCGCGGCCGGCACGCGGAACTGCTCGCGGCCGGCGGGCTGTACCGCGAGATCCACGACCTGGAGTTGCGCGATCAGGCCGAGGCCTACGCCCAGATCGCCGGGGGGGCCGAGTAATGGGCTTCGGGGGATCGATGGCGGGCGGCTGGACCACCAACCTCGGCGGTCAGGGGCACGGCTCGCGGGCGGCCAACTGGGGCAGCTCCCACCAGAGCGACTGGCAGGACGAGTACGGCTCGCTCTACAACCCGGCGCTGGTCCGGCGCATGGTGCGCTACCTGGCCCCGCACAAGCGCCAGGCGGGCGTGGCCTTCCTCGCGATGGTGGCCTTCGCCTGCTTCTCCTACATCCAGCCCTTCCTGATCACGATCGCCGTGCGGGACTTCATCACCGAGGGCGACCTCTCGGGCCTCAAGTGGCTGATGATCGCCTTCATCGGCGTGGCGCTGGGCGCCTGGGCCGCGGAGTACGTGCGCCAGTGGGCCATGGCCCACGTCGGCCACCGCGTGCTGCTGCGCATGCGCCGCCAGATGTTCGACCACCTGATGTCGCTCTCGCAGCGCTTCTACGACGACGCCGAGGTCGGCCGCGTGATGTCGCGCGTCACCTCCGACGTGCAGGTGCTGCAGGAGCTCCTAACGAGCGGCGTGCTGACCGTCATCGCCGACGTCATCGGGCTGGGCATCGTCGTCGCCGCGGTCGTGATCCTCGACTGGCAGCTCGCGCTGGTCACCTTCGCCGTGCTGCCGGTCCTGATCGTCGTGATGATCGTCTGGAGCAAGTTCGCGCGGCGCGCCTTCCTGGAAGTGCGCGTCACCATCGCCGGGGTCAACAGCACCCTGAACGAGGACCTCAACGGCGTCCGCGTCGTGCAGGGGCTGAGCCGCGAGGAGGAGAACGCGCGGCGCTTCGACCGGATCAACGCCCGTAACCTGCGCGCCACCCGCCGCGCCGGCATGCTCACCGCCTCCGTCATCCCCCTCGTCGAGGTGCTGATCGCGGTCGCCACGGCGCTGGTCATCATCGTCGCGGGGATGCGCATCGTGGGCGGCGGGCTCGACCCCGCGCTGGGCTTCGCGGCGGTGCTGGGCTTCTCGCTCTACATCCAGCGCTTCTTCGACCCCGTGCGCGACCTGGTGCTGCAATACACGATGTTCCAGCGCGCGATCGCCGGCGCCGAGCGCATCTTCGAAGTGCTCGACACGAAGCCCGAGATCGTCGACAAGCCCGACGCGGTGGAGCTCCAGGACATCGCCGGCGAGGTCGTCTTCGACAACGTCACCCTGGCCTACGTGGAGGGCCTGCCGGTGCTGCACGACATCGACCTGCACGTCCGCGCGGGCGAGACGGTCGCCTTCGTCGGCGCGACCGGGGCCGGCAAGACGTCGATGACCTCGCTGATCTCGCGCAGCTACGACGTCACGCAGGGCGCCGTGCGGGTCGACGGGCACGACGTGCGCGACGTGCAGCGGCGCTCGCTCACCCGGCAGATGGGCGTCGTGCTGCAGGATCCGTTCCTCTTCTCCGGCACGGTGGCCGAGAACATCCGCTACGGGAACCTCGACGCGACCGACGCGGACGTCCGCCGGGCGGCGCAGATCGTCGGCGCGGACGAGTGGATCCGGCGCCTGCGCGACGGCTACGACACCGTCCTGACGGAGCGCGCGCAGAATCTCTCGGTGGGGCAGCGGCAGTTGCTGGCCTTCGCGCGGGCCATCGTGGCCGACCCGCGCATCCTGATCCTGGACGAGGCGACCGCCAACGTGGACTCGCAGACCGAGGCCATGATCCAGGCCGCGATCGCGCGCGTGATGCGCGGCCGCACGGCCTTCGTCATCGCGCACCGGCTGAGCACGATCCGCTCCGTCGACCGCATCCTGGTGATGAGCGACGGCCGCATCGTCGAGTCGGGCAGCCACGAGGAGCTGCTCGCCGCCGGCGGCCGCTACGCCGAGCTCTACCGGCTGACCTACGCCGAGCAGCAGGACGAGACGGAGTTCGACGAGGCGGCGTCGCTGGGCGTGCTCAGCCGCCTCTGGGAGCGCGCCCGCATCGAAAAGGCCGGCGGCGCGCCGGCCGCCGCCCCCACCACCGGCGACTGACGCCGTCCCGCGCGCTACGCGTCGCTGGGCTCCGCCGGCGCCGCCTCGCCGCCGGGCTCGAACAGCGACGGCTGCGCGGCCTCGCCCGTCGATTCCTCCGGCGGCGCGACGCCCAGGTGCTCCCAGGCGGCCGGCATGGCCAGGCGGCCGCGCGGCGTGCGCTGCAGGAAGCCCAGTTGCAGCAGGAAGGGCTCGTAGACGTCCATCACGGTGTCCGACTCCTCCGCTACCGACGCCGCCAGCGTCTCCAGCCCCACCGGCCCGCCGCCGAAGCGCTCGATGAGCGTGCGCAGCAGCGCCCGGTCGCGGTCGTCCAGGCCCAGGCTGTCGACGCCCAGCCTGGCCAGCGCCTCCTCGGCGACGGCGGTGTCGATCGTCCCGTCGCCGCGCACCTCGGCGTAGTCGCGCACCCGGCGCAGCAGGCGGTTGGCGATGCGCGGCGTGCCGCGGGCGCGGCGCGCCAGCAGGACGGCCCCGTGGTTGCTGATCGGGATCTCCAGCTTGGCCGCGTTCGTCCGCACGAGGCCCACGAGGTCCTCGGGCCGGTAGAACTCCAGCCGCTGCACCATGCCGAAGCGGTCGCGCAGCGGCGAGCTGATCAGCGCGTAGCGGGTCGTCGCGCCGACCAGGGTGAAGCGCTTGATCTGCAGGCGCACGCTGCGCGCGCCCGGCCCCTTGCCGATCAGCAGGTCGAGCGCGAAGTCCTCCATCGCCGGGTAGAGCACCTCCTCGACCGCGTGGGGCAGGCGGTGCATCTCGTCGATGAAGAGCACGTCGCCTTCCTGCAGCGTCGTGAGCAGGCCGGCCAGGTCGCCGGGCCGGGCGATGGCCGGCCCCGACGAGGCGCGCAGGTTGACGCCCAGCTCCGCCGCCACAATGCGCGCCAGCGTCGTCTTGCCCAGTCCGGGCGGGCCGTAGAACAGCAGGTGGTCGGGCGGCTCGCCGCGGCGCTGCGCCGCCGTCAGCGCGATCGAGAGGGCGTCCTTGAGTTGCGGCTGCCCCACGAAGTCGGCCAGCCGGCTGGGGCGCAGGGATCGATCGAGGGCCTCATCGGCCCCGTCGGGCTCGGGCGCGACGATGCGCGCCGCCGCTTCGCCGGACTTCTCGGATTTGCGCGCCATGCCGTCCCGCCCCGCCGCCGTCCGCACTACTATACACGCACAGGTGTTCTGGTCTTCCGCCTAGCCTCCGCCACCGTCGCCGGTCACCTGCGCCAGCGCCCAGTTCCGCGTCTCGAGCGCCAGCGGATGCAGCACGCGCCCGGCCGACACGTAGTGCATGATGCGGCGATCGAGGAAGGCCAGCAGCGCCGCGATGGGGTCGCGCTCCGCCAGCACGCGGATGCCCGCCAGTCCGGGGTCGGCCGCGACTTTGGCCGGCTCCAGCTTGTCGGCCAGGAAGAGCGTCAGCGCGACGGGGCCCATCCCCGGACGGCCCGTGGTGTGGACGCGGATCGCGTCGAGCACCTCGGCGTCGCCGACGCCCCAGGCCCGCCGCGCCCGCGCCGCGGCCAGGGGGCCGTGCAGGAGGATGGGCTCGGCCCGCTCGGCCGCGTCCGGCGCGATCGCCAGATCGCGGGCGGCGCACAGCAGCGCCTCGTCGTCGAGGTGGCGGTAGAGGTCGTGGCCCCAGGCGGCGGCCTGCACGCGCAGCGGGTCGGTCTCGTGCAGCTGCGCCAGCCGCCGCCCTTCGGCCACGACCCGCCCCGTGTGCGCCCGCAGCCAGTCGGGCAACTCCGCCGCCCGCGCCCGCAGCGTCTCGACCGCCGCCGTGGTGTCCGCGCCCGGCACGAGGCTAGCCCTCGGCGGCCAGCCGCCGCCCGCCCACGAGGTGCAGGTGCAGGTGCGGGATGGTCATGCCGGCCGCCTCGCCGACGTTGAACGCCAGGCGATAGCCGTCGGCGGCGACGCCCTCCATCCCGGCGACCGTCGCGGCGGCCGTGAACACCTCGCCCAGCAGCGGCGCGTCGGCGGGCCGCAGCGCGTTGGCGTCGGGGATGTGCCGCCGCGGGATGATGAGCACGTGCACCGGCGCGCGCGGATTGATGTCGCGGATGGCGAAGACGTGCGTGTTCTCGACCAGGGGATCGATGGGGATCTCGCCGCACGCCATCTTGCAGAACAGGCAGTCGGCGGCGGGGCCGCTCATGGGTCGAGCGTTCGCGGGCGTCTGGGAGGCTGCTCGTTGCGGCGCACCGGCACGCCGATGAACGTCCCCAGCGGCACGGCCGCGGCCATCACTTCGTGATCCGTGTGGTAGGTGCCCAGCGAGAGGGGCGGTCGCTCGTAGAAGCCGATCGCGGCGTAGTGGGTCTGGTTCATCCGGAAGATGAAGCGGCCGCGCTTCATCCACACGTAGATGCGATCGACGTCGTCCATCTCGAAGTCCCAGTTGCGCCCCCAGATCCAGAGCATGCGCTGGTCGACCTGCCCGGTCTCCGTGCGGCCGTCCAGGAAAATCTCCTGCCGGTCGCCGCCGGCCGCGCCGATCACGGCCCACAGGATCGCGCCCGCCAGGTAGCCGGCCAGGACCGCGAAGCCGCCCACCCGCGTGGGCTCCTCGGCGCCCATGGCCCCGGCGATGAGGATCGCGATGAGGCCGACGGCCAGCGAGAAGGCGACGGGGATCAGCCAGGCCGGGAACGGCGTCCAGATCGTGCGCACGCGCAGGCCGTCGTCGCCGACCTGCTCGATGCGAACGAAGCCGCTGCGCGGCGCGGCGTCCTTCGACTCGGGTTGACGAGGTGGGCTCACCCGCGCAGGCTATCGACGCGGGGCCGAGGCCGTCTACCCACGGCGGATGTGCAACGCTGTAATCATGGGGCCGGGAACCGCCGGCGCGTCGCCGGCGTCCTGCCGCGGTGAACGGACCCGTTGAACTGGAGACGCCATGCACTTGGCCCGCACCGCTCGCCCCGCTCACCTCCTCGTGGTCGCCCTGGCCCTGTTGGCCGTCCTGGCGGCGCTGGCCGCGCCGGGGCGTCTGTATGCCGAGGCCCCCGACAGCGTCGTCGAGGCGGCGCAGGCGGACCTCGCGGAGCGGCTGGGCGGCGCCGATCCGGCCGCGTACGAGCTGCTGCGATCCGAGGCGGTGACCTGGAGCGACTACTGCCTCGGCGTGTACGAGCCTGACACCGCCTGTGCGACCGCTATCGTCGATGGCTTCGCGCTCTGGCTGAGCGACGGCACGGTCGGCTACCGCTACCACACGGACGGGACGGGAACCTCCGTGCGGCTGGCCGAGTCCGGCATCCCGCTGGACCGGGTCGCTGGAGCGCCGCTGCCCGAGGGCCAGGTCGCGCCGCCAGACGACGAGCCTGCGCCACCGCCGCCGCCCGTCCGGATCCCCGACGACGCCTTCGAAGCGGCGCAGGCGGACCTCGCGGAGCGCCTGGGCGGCGACGATCCGGCCGCATACACGGTGCTGCGCGCCGAGGCGCTGACTTGGCGCGACGGCTGCCTCGGCGTGTACGAGCCCGACGGCGTCTGCACGACCGCCCTGGTCGACGGCTTCGCGGTGTGGCTGAGCGACGGCGAGGTCGCCTACCGCTACCACACGGACGACACGGGGACTGCCGTGCGGCTGGCCGAGTCCGGCATCCCGCTGGGCCAGGTCGCGGGCGCGCCGCTGCCCGAGGGCCACATCGAGCCGCCGCCGGACGCGCCGCAGCCGGACGACGAACCGGAGGCCGCCGCGGCGCCCGAGGGGCTGCCCGCCTCCGGCAGCGGCGGTCTCGCCGACAGCGACGTGCCGGCCTGGGTCTGGGGCGTGATCGGCGCGGTCGCGGCCGCCGCCGTCGCGACGGGCGCGCTCTACCGGCTCTGGCTCTCGCGCCGGCGCTGACGCGCTCCGGGCGTTTCCCCGCCCGCGGCCCTATCCTGTGCGGCGCCTCGCGGGGCGCGGCGCACCGCGTCCCGACGGACCGCGCAGGGACGAGGAGCGTCATGACCAGCACGACCCGCGCCGCGGTGCTCTACCGCGCCAACGAGCCGCATCGGATCCGCGAGCTGCAGATGGAGGACCCGCACCCCGGGGAGGTCGTCGTGCGGGTGGGGGCGGCCGGCATCTGCGCCAGCGACCACCACGTCATGCAGGGGATGACCGCGCTCCCCTTGCCCTCCGTCCTCGGCCACGAGGGGGCGGGCACGGTCGAGTCGGTGGGGCCGGGCGTCACCGCCGTCCAGCCCGGCGACCGCTGCATCCTTTCCTTCGTTTCCAACTGCGGGCACTGCTCAAGCTGCCGGCGCGGGCGTTCGAACCTGTGCGACACCAACGCGGCGACCGGCACCCGCCAGTACGACGGCACCACTCGGCTGACCGACGCCGAGGGGCTGGGCATCCCGCAGATGGGCAAGCTGGGCGTCTTCGCCGAGCGGCTCGTCTGCCCCACCCAGGCCTGCTACCCGGTCCCCGACGACGTGTCGATGGAGGCCGCGGCGCTGATCGGCTGCTGCGTCACGACCGGTGTCGGCGCGGTCGTCAACACGCCGGAGATCCAGCCCGGCTCGACCGTGGCCGTGTTCGGCTGCGGCGGCGTGGGGCTCAACGTCGTGCAGGGGGCGGCGCTGATGAACGCCGCGCGCATCATCGCCGTCGACATCCACGACCACAAGCTGGAATTTGCCCGCGGCTTCGGCGCCACCGACACCGTCAACGCGCGGGACGTCGACGCGGTCAAGGCGGTGCGCGAACTGACCGGCGGCGGCGCCGACTTCAGCTACGACGTCTTCGGCAGCCCCGAGACCACGCGCAACGCCGTCGACAGCCTGGGCAAGGGCGGCACGGCCGTCGTCGTCGGCCTGGCCGGCGTCGAGGACAGCGCGCCGATCAACCTCGTCGACCTCGTCCGCGCCCAGAAGCGCATCCTGGGCTGCTACTACGGCTTCGTCAGCCCGCACGAATCGTTCCGCACGATGGTCGACCTCTACCGCAGCGGCCGCCTCGATGTCGATGGTCTCGTCCAGCGCCGCTACCGGCTGGAGCAGATCGACGCCGCCTACGCCGACCTCGCGCGCGGGGAGAACGGCCGCGGCGTCATCGTGTTCGACTGATCGCCCTCAGGGGGACGGACGCGCTGTCGGCGGTCACTGACACGCAAGTTGTCAACAGAACTGCCGTTCTGCGGTGTCGACAATGGCCCCGTGATGCTTGGCGAATTCGCCGCATCCGGGGAGAACTTGTCATCGATCTTGTCACGGGAGATGTCCGGCGAACTGCCGGACTCCCGCCCCCGGACGCCGGGAAGCCCGGGCGATGCCCGGGCTTCCACATCGGGGGCTCACCCCGCCACCCACTGAGTTACCGCGGCGCTAGATCGCCAGCAGGTCCGCGACCTTCTCGCGATGGTACTCGCCGTCGCCCCACATCAGCTCGGCCATCTTCTGCCGGCGGAAGTAGAGCTGGATGATGTACTCCTTCGTGAAGCCGATGCCGCCGTGGATCTGCTGCCCGTGCGCGACCACCCGGCGGCTGGCGTCGGAGCACCAGGCCTTGGCCATGCTGACCTGCAGGTCCTGGTCGTCCTCGTCCTCGTTCACCGCCCAGGCCGCGCGGTACATGATGAAGCGGGAGCCGTCGACGTCGGTGACCATGTCGGCCGCCTTGTGCTGGATCGCCTGGAAGGAGCCGATCGGGCGCCCGAACTGGATGCGCTCCTTGGCGTAGTCCACGCTGATCTCGAAGTCGCGCTGTGCCAGGCCGACCAGGTAGGCGCAGTAGGCGACGGTCGCCCGGCGCTGGAGCTGGTGCATCGTCGCCCAGCCGCCGCCGACCTCGCCCAGCACCGCGTCGGCCCCGACGGCGACGTTCTCGAAGCTCACCTCGCACTGCTTGTCGGCGGCGATCGTCTTGAGGACGGTGCTGGTCACGCCGGCCGCCTTGCCGTCGACGAGGAAGAGCGTGATCCCGTCCTCGCCGCTGCCGCCCGTCCGCGCCACGACGACCATCTGGTCGGCCACGTGCGCGTCGGGGACGAACAGCTTGGTCCCGTTCAGCACGTAGCCGTCGCCCTGGGGCTCGGCGCGCAGCTCGACGCCCTCGGCGTCGAAGCGGCCGGACGGCTCCGTGAAGGCCAGCGTCATGACGCGCTCGCCGGCGGCGACCTTGGGCAGGATCTCCTGCTTCTGGGCGTCGCTGCCGGCCAGTTGCACCGGGATGGCCCCCAGCACGACGGTGCTGATGAACGGCCCCGGCACCAGCGCCCGGCCGAACTCCTCCAGCAGCACGCAGAGATCCAGGAAGTCCATGCCGATGCCGCCGTGCTCCTCCGCGATCATTAGGCCCTGCCAGCCCTGGGCGGCCATGCCCTGCCAGAGCGCGTCGGTGTAGCCGCGCTCGTCCTCTTCCATCTCGCGGACGAGCTTCTCGGGCGACTCCTTCTCCAGGAAGTCGCGCGCGAAGTTCTTCAACATTTCCTGTTCTTCGGACAGGCCCAGGTCCATGAGTGCTCCCTCGGTTCCTCGCGTCTCGCGCCGCGGGCCGCGCACAGGCGGGCGTCGCTCTCGCGGCGTCGCGCGCGGCAGGCTATCCGATCGGCGCGCGTCCGCGCTAGCGGCGGGGCAACGTTGGGGACCGGGAAGCGGCCCAATGCGTACGATGCGACCGACGGGAGGCGGCGATGGTCGAAGCGATCCACGATCGACGCTGCATCGTCTACGGCGCGGAGACGGGGCACGGCCCCGCGCTCGTGCGCGCGCTGCGCGCGGCCGGAGCGCAGGTGGCGATCACCTCCGCCACGACCGAGGGCGCCGCCCTCTTCGCGCTCAAGCGGCTAGCGGGACCGGGCGGGGCGGCGCAGGCCGTCGATCTGACCAACCCCACCAACATCCGGGTGGCGACGCGCAAGCTGGCCAAGCAACTGGGCGGCCTCGACGTGGCGGTCGTGGCCACCGCGGCGGGCGGCTCCGCCCTGCTCGAGGTCGCCGCGCGCGAGCTGGCCCGATCGCCCCACCCGCGCCTGTTCGTCGTCGGCGAGGCGACCGGCGTCGAGGACATCCCCGACCTGCGCGGCGTCCCGCTGCACACCCTCTCCGAGCCCGATCCCGTCGCCCAACTGCTCGCCCTGCTCCGGGACGGCGGGGCGCGCTAGACTCCCGCCGATGGCGGGCGCGCGGTCGCGTCCCGGCGGCAACGGCACAAGGAGCCCCCATGGAACTCGAGAACATCCGCTACGAGGAGCGCGGCGGGGTGGCCTATGTCACGCTCAATCGCCCCGAGAAGCTCAACGCCCTCTCCACGGACCTGATGCAGGAGTTGAATGAGGCCCTTTGGGAGGCCGACAACCGCACCGACGTCCATCTCGCCGTGCTGAGCGGGGCGGGCCGCGCGTTCAGCGCCGGCTACGACATCACGCCCGGGCGCGCCGGGCCCGGCCCCGGCTATCGCGGCCGCACCAGCATCGACGACGATTCCTGGCGCATGGAGAAGTCGCAGCGCGACAAGATGGCGCTGTTCGACATGCACAAGCCGGTCATCGCCAAGGTCCACGGCTACTGCCTGGCCGGCGGCACCGACGTCGCGCTGCTCTGCGACCTCATCATCGTCGCCGACGACGCGGTGATCGGCTTCCCCCCCACGCGCGCCCAGGGCACGCCGCCGCACCAGATGTGGCTCTATCACCTGGGCCCGCAGTGGGCCAAGCGCATGCTCTTCAGCGGCGACAGCATCAGCGGCGCCGAGGCGGCGCGGATCGGCTTCGCGCTGGAATCCTTCCCGGCCGACGAACTCGACGCGCACGTCGACGCGCTGGCCGCCCGCCTCGCGATGATCGACTCCGATCTGCTCGCCGCGCAGAAGCGGCTGATCAACATGGGCCTGGAGATCATGGGCGCCCGCACGATGCAGCGCGTCGCCTGCGAGATCGACTCCCGCGCCCATCAGGCCCCCGCGGCGCTGGAGTTCAACCGCATCAGCCGTGATCAGGGGCTCAAGTCGGCGCTGGAGTGGCGCGACACCAAGTTCGGCGACGGTCGCGGCACGGCCGCCTATCAGCGTCGGCGGGAGGCCGCCCGGAGCTGACGCGCGCCGGGCCGGCGGAGAGCGCCATGGACCTGGCGGGCCGGACCGCCCTGGTGATCGGCGCGCAGCGCCCGCTGGGCCGCGCGATCGCGGTCGCGCTGGGGGAGCGCGGGGCCGACGTGGCGGTGGCCGGTGTGAGCCGCGACGAGCGCGAGGACTTCCGGGTCCACTCGGTCGCCAATGAACTCTGGGCGCTGGACCGGCGCGGCTTGGCAGTGCCCATCGACCTGCGCGTGCCCAGCCTGGTCGAAGCCGCGGTGCAGCAGGTCGACAGCGAGTGGTCGCGGCTCGACATCCTGGTCAACGCGCAGGACCGCCTGCTGGCGCTGCCCTTCGACGAGACCGGCCCCGACGAGTGGGCGGAGATGCTGGACGCCAACCTGACGTCGGCGGCGCTGGCCTGTCAGGCGGCGGGCCGCGTGATGATGCGCGACCACGCGATGCACGGCCGCGGCGGCGCGATCGTGAGCCTGGTCTGCGCCCCCGCCGTCGAGGGCCACGCGGGGTTCGCGGCCTACGCGGCGGCGGCGGGCGGCCTGCTGGCGCTGACCCGGTCGCTGGCTGCGGAGTGGGCCGAATGGGACATCGCCGTGGCCGCCCTGGAGGTCGGCTTCGGCCGGGACCAGCTGGAGGAGGCGGCGCCGGCCGGAGCCGCCCACCCGGTCGCGCTGCCGGACCGCCCGGACCTGCCGAACCGGGAGATCGCGGCCGCCGTGGCGGCGCTGATCGAGAGCGGGGAGTCGGGCGTCGTGCGGCGGCTGCAACCGTCGGGCGGCTAAACCGACGACACGCCGCGCCGTCGCGGAGTCCGCTACTCTGGCGCGGCGCCGGGGGGTAGCTACCCCCGACGACGCGGGCCGTTGGCAAGGGGAGAGCGGCCCGCACCGACACCGCCGAAGCGGCGGCCCCGCCGCCCCCGACCATAGCGCCGGGGGCGCTTTGCGTCCGACCGATCGTCCTGCGGCCCATCGCGTCTGGCGGCTAAACTGACGGCATGCCGCACCGCATCCTGGCGCAGCGATCCGCGCCGGAGACCGTCAGCCGCCCCGAGATCGGCCATGCGGAGTCGGCCGAGCCCGAGAAGCGCTACCACCTCATCCTGCTCGACGACGACGACCACAGCTACGCCTACGTCGTCGAGATGCTGGGCCGGCTGTTCGGCTACAGCCGGGAGAAGGCGTTCGCCATCGCCGCCATGGTCGACACGCAGGGCCGCGCGATCGTCGAGACGAATTCGTACGACCGTGTGCGCCACGACCAGCAGCGCATCCACGACTACGGCCCGGACCCGCGCATCGAGCGCTGCCTAGGCTCGATGTCGGCGGTGATCGAAGAGGCCCCCTGATCAGGCCAGGCAGCGCACCGGGCCGCCGTTGAACGCCACCATGTCCTCGGCCATGCGGGCGAAGTCGATCGCCGCGCCCAGCGCCTCGCCCCGCAACTCCGAGTAGGCCCGGTGCAGGTTGCCCACCAAGCGCTCGCTGTCCAGCAGATGGGCGAAGCGGCCCAGATCGGTGTCGCGGGCCAGTTCCAGCGGGGTGGCGCCGGCTTCGAATCCGCGCCGCGCTACCTCCTGCACGAAGCGCAGGTAGGCCGCGACCTCGTCGATGACCTCGGGGCCGCAGACCGGGCCGTGCCCCGGGATCAGCGTTTCCGCGCCGATCTCGCGCAGGTCCTCAAGCGTCTGCAGCCAGCCCGCGATGGAGCCGGCCGCCGCGAACGGCGTGCCCTGGTTGAAGATCACGTCGCCGGTGATCAGCAGGCGGCGCTCCGGGATCCACGCCACGACGTCGTTCGTCGTGTGCGCCGGCCCGACGTACTCCAGCTCCACCGCCAGGTCGCCCGCGTAGAGCGTGGCCGACTCTTCGAAGGTCAGCATCGGCGGCACGACCCCCACCTCGCCGAAGTCGACGGCCGGGAAGAGCCGTTGCGCGCCGGCCAGCACGCCGTCGCCGGCCGCGACGATCTCCTCGCGGCACAGGTCGTGCGCCACGATCGTCACCTCGGGCCCGAAGATCGCGTTGCCCAGCGTGTGGTCGAGGTGGTGGTGGGTGTTGATCAGCGTGCTCACGGGCTTGTCGGTCGTGCGGGCGATGGCCGCCCGCAGGTCGCGCGTGCGCCGCTCCGTGGCCAGCGCATCGATCACGACCACGCCGCGGCCGTCCGTCAGAAAGGCGGCGTTGTTGAGGCACCAGCTCCCGTCGGGCTGCAGGTAGGCGAAGATGCCCGGCCCGACCTCCTCAATGTGCGGCGGTGGCAGCGCGGCGCCGTCCGGGACCTGCTGGCTTGTCATCGCTCACGCTCCCTCGTTCAGTGCGGGCTGCGGCGCCGGTCGCGCCCGGCGTCGAACAGTGCGATGCCCAGGCCCAGCGCCAGGAAGCCGATCGTCAGGCCCAGCAGGACCGCGGCCGTGGCGCCTTCGTGGTCGCCCAGGGCGCGCAGCGCGAGGAACGTCGCGCCCAGCAGCACTGCGACGAA
The DNA here is from genome assembly GCA_026707335.1 of Chloroflexota bacterium. Taxonomy (GTDB): domain Bacteria; phylum Chloroflexota; class Dehalococcoidia; order Bin125; family Bin125; genus TK10-74A. The sequence continues at coordinate 45,879 of JAPOXB010000100.1, read as the reverse complement.
GATCGCGGTCCAGTGACGCACGTACTCGCTCAGGAAGGCCGCGCCGAGCCCCACCGCCGCGGCCCCGCCCGCGACGAGCGCCAGCACGATGTCCTCCTCGCGGTTCCAGCCGCCGCGCGCGGTGCCGGTGAGCGCGTTGACCTCCTCGCCCGGCTCGCCGCCGCGGATCGCCAGGAACGCGACGACGATCGCCATCGCCACGCCCCCGCCCAGCAACGGCCGTCCCCAGCGGCCGGCCGGCCCCTCGAGGCCGGGGCGGCGGTAGCGCGTGCGCTCGCGGCGAGCGTGCTCCGGCGTCGGCGTGGGGCTGGAGGAGTCGGTCATGGCGGCGGCGCGATCTCCCGGCGGCGGACGTTGCGCGGCTCAGATGTTGGAGCGGCTCTGGCCGCCATCGACGTTAATGCACGCGCCCGTGATCCACGAGGCCCGCGGCGAGGCGAGGAAGGCGACGACGTCGGCCACCTCCTCCGGCCGCCCGAAGCGCCCCCAGGCGATGCCGTCGAGGATCGTGCGCTGGATCGTCTCCGGGTCGTCGTCGTAGCGGGTCTGCCAGCGGCTGCCGGGCCAAGCGATCGACCCCGGCGCGACCGAGTTGACCCGGATGTGCGCCGGGGCCAGCTCCTCCGAGAGGGCCTTGGCGTGGCTGTGCAGCGCCGCCTTCATGGCGTTGTACTGCGCCGAGCCGCCCGCCTCGCGCCCGAAGATCGAGCCGATGTGGATCACGGCGGCCGGCGCCTCGGCGGTCGCGCGGGCGCGCAGGTGGGGCAGCGCGGCGCGGGTCGTGCGCACGGCGGCCAGCAGGTTGAGATCGAACATCTGCCGCCAGACGTCGTCGCCCTCGCCGCGGATTGAGACGCCCATGTTGTTGACGACGATGTCGATCCCGCCCAGCCCGGCCGCGGTCTCCGCGACGACGCGCTCCACGTCGGCCGCGACCCCCATGTCGGCGGACACGGCCAGGCAGCGCCCCGGACCGGCGGCCTCGATCTCGGCGCGGGCGCGCTCCAGGACCTCCGGCCGCCGGGCGCAGATGGCGACGTCCGCGCCCTCCGCCGCCAGCGCCAAGCCGCAGGCTTTGCCGATCCCCTCGGACGCGCCGGTGATCAGCGCCGCCCGGCCGTTGAGTCCCAGATCCATCGTCTGCCCTCCCGTGCCGGCGTCGCGCCGGCGGATGCCAGCATACGGCCCCCACGGAGCGTCTCCGTACACTGCGCCGCTGTACGCTGCGGGGCAGTGCCCCGATACCCGTCTCCAACCGCCGCGGATGCGCGCGACCGTGCGCGCGGGCTGCGCCTGAGCCTGTCGCAGGGCGGGGCCTTCGTCCGTGCGATGGGCGGGGAGCTGCTGCGCCGCCCCGCGCCGCCGCAGATCGACGGCGCGCTGCGGCTGCCCGGCCTGAACGGCCCGGTCGAGATCATCCGCGACGCGTCGGCCGTGCCGCACATCTACGCGGGGGGCGAGGCCGACGCCCTGTTCGGCCTGGGCTTCGTGCACGCCCAGGATCGCTACTGGCAGATGGAGTTCTACCGGCGGGTGTCGCAGGGGCGCATGGCCGAGGTCGCCGGGCCGGCGGCGCTGCCCGCCGACCGCTTGATGCGCAGCGTCGGCCTGCACCGCGCCGCCCGCGCCGCCTGGGACTCGACGCCGGCCGACCTGCGGGAGCGGGTGCTGCCCTACGTCGCCGGCGTGAACGCGGCGATGGAGCGCGGCCCGCGCCCGCTGGAGACGCGCATCCTCGACTACGAGCCCGAGCCCTGGCAGCCGTGGGACTCGGCGCTCTTCGGGAAGCTGCTGACCTTCATGCTGTCGCCGGCCTGGGAGACGCAGATCCAGCGCGCCCGGCTGATCGAGCAGGTGGGCCCGGAGGCGCTGATCGCGCTCGACCCCGGCTACCCGGCCGGCGGGCCCGCGATGATCCCGCCCGGCGTCCCCTTCGGCCACCTGTCCCGCGAGCTGCGCGGGGCCTACGCCGACCTGGTCCGGCGGACCGGCCTCGCGAGTCGCGGGGGCAGCAACGCCTGGGCCGTCGCGGCCGGCGCCACCGCCGCCGGGACGACGCTCTTCGCATGCGACCCCCACCTCACGGCCGTCAATCCGCCCTACGGGCACTTCGCGCACGTCGAGTGCCCCGAGTTCAGCGTCGCTGGGGCGACGGCGCCGGGCTTCCCCGGCATCATCTGGGGATGCAACCGCCGCATCGCCTGGGGCGCGACGGCGGGGCTGGCCAGCACGCAGGACGCCGTCGTGGAGGAGTTCGACGACGCGGGCCGCTACCGCACGCCCGACGGCTGGGAGCGCGCCGGCGAGATCGAGGAGCGGATCGCGGTGCGGGGCCACCCCGACGAGGTCGTCCGCATCCGCACGACCCGCAACGGCCCCATCGTCTCGCCGCAGATCCCGGGCGTGCGCCACGCTCTGGCCCTGCGATCGGCGGCGCTCGACGCCCCCACGTCGCTGGGCGTGCTGCTGGACCTGCCGCGCGCGGGCGACATCGCCGAGTTCCGGGCCGCGCTCAGGTCGTACCGCGAGTACAACCTCGTCATCGGCTACGCCGACGTGGAGGGGCACATCGGCCTGCAGATGACGGGCGACGTGCCGGCGCGGCCGCCCGGCTCGGCCTGGCTGCCGCCCTGCGGCTGGGATCCCGACGCGGCGCCCGGCCGCCTGGTCCCGGCCGAGGAGTTGCCCCACCTCTTCGACCCGCCGGGCGGCCGGGTCTGGGCCGCCAATCACGCGCCCCTGCCCGTCGAGCGGCTCAACTTCGACGGCGAGTTCCTCGACGCCTACCGCGCCGAGCGGATCGGCGAGGCGCTCAACGGGTCGGACCGGCACACGCCCGAGACAATGCGCGCCCTGCAGGTCGACCGGCGTTCGATCGCCTTGCGCGCGGTTGCGCGCCACGTCGGCGGCCTCGATGGCGTGGGGCAGCGCGAGGAGGGATTGCTCCAGCGCGTGCGCGACTGGGACGGGGAGGCCGGCGTCGAGTCGGTCGCCGCCGCGATCGTGGGCGTCACCTACACGCGGCTGCTGGAGGCGGTCGTGCGGGCCAAACTCGGCGAACACGCGCCGCTCTTCTTCGGCGACGTGCACGCCGTGCCCAACCTCAACATTCTGCTCGCGCGCACGGCATCGCTCGTCGTCGGGCTGCTCGACGACGCCCCCGCCGATTGGTTCGATGCGGCCCCACCGCCCGGAGGTGGCCGCGACCTCTGGCGCGCCGTGCTGCTGCGCAGCTTCCGCGACGCCGTCGCCCTGCTCGAGGAGCGGCTGGGGCGGGATCCCGATCGCTGGACCTGGGGCCGGGTGCGCCGGGTGACCCTGAAGCACGGCCTGGGCGACGTGCCGATCCTGGCCAGGCTTTTCAGCCTCGGGCCGTTCCCGGTGGGCTCCGACGCGCAGGCGCCGCTACAGGCCAGCCCGTTGGGCCCCGACCCGTTCGCGGTGGTGACGGGCGTCCCCGCCCTGCGGCTGGCCGTCGAGATGCAGGATCCGCCCGTCGCCCGGTTCACGCTGGCCGGCGGGCAGGTGGGACGTCGCGGCGACCCGCACCACGACGACCTGCTGCGCGATTGGCGCGCCGGCGACCTGCGGCCACTGCGCACGCAGCGCGCGGACATCGAGGCCGACGCGGCGCACCGCTTGCGCCTGGAGCCCGCCGAATAGCGCGCACTTCCCTGTTGCGGCGCGCCGCCGAAGCGGCGATCCTGCGGAGGAGAGCGGCAGGCATGGACCAACTCACCCGGGACGAGCACATCGCGCGGCTGACGCTGCCGGCGACGCTGGACGCGGACACGGTCGCGCTGCTGCGCGGCGCCTGCGTCGCGGTCGCGGAGGAGCCGGAGGTCCGCGTCCTCATCCTCGACGCGCCGCCGGGCTGCTGGCGCGGCTGGCCCGCGTCGCTGCTGCCCGGGCTGGCGGCGGCGGGCCTGGTGGGCGACCCGTTCGGGCCGCTGGCGGCGCTGCCGCAGCCGACCGTCGCCGTGCTGCGCGGCGACGTCCTCGACGCCGGCCTGGAGCTGGCCCTCTGCGCCGACCTGCGCGTCTGCGAGGCTGGGGCCCGCTTCGGGCTGCCGGGCGTCGCGGCGGGGCGCCTGCCCGTCGCGGGGGGATTGCAGCGGCTGGCCCGCGCGGTGGGCCGTTCGCGAGCCACGCAACTCCTGCTGGGCGACCCGATCGACGCCGCGTGGGCGCGCGACTGGGGCCTCGTCACCGAGAGCGGCGACGACCCGGCCGCGCTCGCCGGCGCGGTCGCCGATCGGATCGCGGCGCGAGGCCCCATCGCCACGCGGCTGGCCAAGGAGGCCGTCGCGCGGGGCCTGGAGATGCCGCTCGATCAGGCCCTGCGCTACGAGACCGACCTGACGATCCTGCTGCAAAGCACCGACGATCGCGCGGAGGGCGTGCGCGCCTTCCTCGAGAAGCGGCCGCCCGAATTCCGCGGCCGCTGAGCGGCCCGCAGCCGCGCCGCCGTGACACTGGCGCGGGTATCAGGCATGATCATTCGGTGCGCCGTCCGCCGGCGGCCCCTCGCGGCCGGCCAGAGCGGCGCCGCGACGAGCCGAAGCAGCGGGACGTCCCGCGGACCGCACCGGGATGGCAAGGATTGAGGAGAGCCGCGTGCACATCATTCTCGACGAGGAAGAGTCGCTGTCGTTACTGCAGCTGGTGAGCGCGCAGGTCGTCGACGGGGTCGAGCTGTCGGAGGAGGCCGTGGAGGCGATCCGGGAGTGGCGCAACCGCACGATGGAGCGCGGCAGCGACGACCTGCTGAGCTTCGCCGCGGCGCTCAACGAGACGCTGGGCAACAAGATCGACGAAGAACTCCGGCGCACCATCCGGCGCCGCGACTACTACCGCAACGCGTAGGTCCGTCCGCGCACGCCGCCGAAAGCGAGCCGCAGCCATGGCCCAAATTGAATTCAACGTCGATGAGTCGTGGGAGATGATGTCCTTCATCGTCAACTACATGCTCAAGGACGTGCCGATGGACAAGTCGGACCGCGCCAAGGTCCGGCGCTGGAAGACGAACGAGATGCGCACCGCCAGCGAGGAGATGCGCGCCCTGCAGGAGAAGATCAACGCCGACATCTCGCGCCTCTGGGAGGTGCGGCGCAAGAGCGAGATCCGCCGCCCCGATTGGCGCTGACGGGCCCCGCCGTGCCCCCGGCCGCGCCCCCGTCCGACGGCGCCGACGCCGCGGACGCCGCACCGGTCCTGCTGTACGAGAAGCCCGCGCCCGGCGTCGCGACGCTGACGCTCAACCGGCCGCGGGCGCTGAACGCCATCAACCTGGCCATGCGCGACGAGCTCTGGGGCTACCTGGAGGCCGTCGCGGTCGACCCTGACGTGCGTGTGCTGGTCTTCCGCGGGGCCGGGCCGCGCGCCTTCTCGGCCGGCGCCGACATCAGCGAGTTCGGCGCCGCCCCCAGCCTGCTGGCCGCCCGCGCCGCCCGGCACGAGCGCGACGTCTGGGACCGCCTGGAGCGCCTGCCCGTGCTGACGATCGCGGCGCTGCACGGCTTCTGCTACGGCGCCGGCATCGAGCTGCCGCTGTACTGCGACCTGCGCATCGCGGCCGACGACACCCGCATCGCGCTGCCCGAGGTGACGCTGGGCTACATCCCCTCCGCGGGCGGCACGCAGATGCTGCCGCGGCTGATGCCGCCCGGCGTCGCGCGCGGCCTCGTGCTCAGCGGCGACGTGATCGACGCCGACCGGGCGCTGGCCTGGGGCCTCGTGAACGAGGTCGTGCCGGTCGCCCGCCTCGACGAGCGCGCCTTGCAGGCCGCGACGGACTTGGCCGCGCGGGACACGGCCGCCCTGACCGCCGCCGCGCGCGCGATCCGGCGCGGGCTCGATCTGCCGCTCGCCGACGCCGTCGCCCTGGATGCCGCCGTCGCGCTCGCCGGGTGACTTGCCCGGGTCCCGCCGGGGGCCCAACGTTGTAGCAGTGCGGGCGCGCGGCGTCCGCGGGAGCGAGGGGAACGCGATGCCCAACTTGTTCGAGAAGACGTTCACCGGGCTGCACAAGTGCATCTACAGCCACAGCGGCGGCCGTCTGATGAGCAGCTTCGACCAGATGCCGATCCTGCTGCTGACGACCACCGGCCGGAAGAGCGGCAAGCGCCGGACGACCCCCCTCCTGTGCCTCGACCAGGACGGCGGCTACGTGGTGGTCGGGTCGGCGGCGGGCCGCGACCAACACCCCGCCTGGTACCTGAACCTCGCGGCCGCGCCCGAGGCGCAGGTGCGCGTCGGCAAGCAGACGACGTCCGTGCAGGCGCGGATGGCCGAAGGCGAGGAGCGCGATCGCCTGTTCGCGGCGTTCGCGGAGACCGCGAAGCGCTACGCCGACTATCAGGCGAAGACGGAGCGACGGATCCCGGTCGTGGTGCTGGAGCCGCGCGGCTAGCCGCGTCCGATCCGGCGCAGCCGCGGCTCGCTACGCTGGACGCCAACGCGCGCAGGCGGTATCCCCAACTGCGGAGCGACGACGCCCGCGCGAGGGCGTGGGCCAGAGCAGCGTGATCGCAAGTAGCGGCGCCTCCGCGCAGGCGGACGCCCGCCGGAAGGGTCGGGCATGAACACGGCGGAATTCCTGGACATCTCGGCGGCGGTCGTGCCCGATCGGGCGGCGCTGGTCACGGAGAACCAGCCCACCAGCTTCATGGAGATGAGCGCGGAGGTGACGCGGCTGGCGAACGCGCTGCTGGGCCTGGGCCTGCAGCGGGGCGACCACCTCGGCGTGATGTCGGTCAACTCGTCGCGCTACGTCATCACCTACTACGCCTGCGCCAAGCTGGGCGTCACCTTCGTGCCGCTCAACTACCGCGCCAAGTCCGACGAACTGGCCTACATGATCGACACGGCCGAGGTGAAGGTGCTGTTCCTCGCCGACCGCTACCAGAACTTGGTCGAGTCGATCCGCGAGGGCATCCCCAGCGTCGAGAACATCGTCGCGCTGGAGACCTCGCGCGACGGCCAGATTCCCTACGCCGACCTCGTCGCGCAGGGCTCCGACGACTACGTCTACACCGAGATCGACGACGACGACCCCACGATCATCATCTACACCTCGGGCACCACCGCGCTGCCGAAGGGCGTCGAGGTGACCTACCAGGATCTCACCGTCTACGTGACCAACACCATGGCGCCCGCCGACCCCACCGCCGAGCACGAGAAGACGCTGCTCAGCGTGCCGCTCTTCCACATCGCCGGCGCCACGGCGATGATCTCGGCGATCTGGGGCGGCCGCAGCCTGGTCATCCTGCCGCAGTTCACGCCCGAGGCCTGGATGGAGGCCGTCGACACGCACGGCGTCACCCACAGCATGGTCGTGCCGACGATGGTCAAGCGCTTGATCGACCACGAGGACTTCCCCAACTTCAGCGGCGCCAGCCTGAAGCTGCTCGCCTACGGCGCCGCGCCGATGCCCTACGAGGTCGTGCGGCGGGCCATCGACGTGTTCGACTGCGGTCTGATGAACGCCTACGGCCAGACCGAGGCCACCTCGGCCATCACCTTCCTGGGCCCCGACGACCACCGCCTGGAGGGCACGCCGGAGGAGATCGCGCTCAAGGAGCGGCGGCTGCGCTCCGTCGGCAAGGTCATGGACGACGTCGACCTGTCGATCCAGGCGCCCGACGGGACCGCCCTCCCGGCCGGCAAGGACGGCGAGATCTGCGTCCGCTCGGGCCGCACGATGAAGGGCTACTACAAGCAGGAGGAGGCCACGCACGAGGCCATCCGCGACGGCTGGCTGCACACCGGCGACGAGGGCCACCTGGACGAGGAGGGCTACCTCTTCATCACCGGCCGCGTGAAGGACCTCATCATCCGCGGCGGCGAGAACATCGCGCCGGGGGAGATCGAGCAGGTGCTGGAGGAGATGCCCCAGCTCGACGACGTGGCGATCATCGGCGTCGAGGACGCCGAGATGGGCGAGGCCGTCAAGGCGGTGGCCGTGCTCGCGCCCGGCGCGGAGATCACGGTCGACGAGCTGCGCGAGTTCTGCAAGGGCCGCCTCGCCAGCTACAAGGCCCCCGAATACCTGGCCTTCACCGACGTCCTGCCGCGCAATCACATGGGCAAGCTGCTCAAGAACGACATCCGCAAATTCCACGGCGGGCCCAACAACGAGTAGCCTGCGCCCGCCGCGCGCCCCGGCTTCGGCGGGGGCTGGGGGGAGGCCCACCGTGCCGCCTGCCGCGCCTCGTGGTCCGCTGCCGATCGGCCGTCCCGCCGCGGGCGGGTGCCCATCGCACCCCGAGGATCCGCCGCCACCCACGCCGGTGAGGCGCGGCCGCCTGCGCCGCACGGTGAAGATCGGCGGCATCGCGGTGCCGATCTGGGTGCCGCTGGCCGGGCTCGGCCTCGTGACGGCGGCGGAGACGGGCCGCATCGACGGCCCCCACCGCGAGTTGTTCTTCAACATCGCCGACTTCTGGGTGCTCTACGCGCTGCTGCCGCTGCTCGTGGCCGTCGTCGTCTACGGCGTGGCGCGACGGGCGCGGGTGTGGCGCATCGGCCGCCCCGACTTCCACTTCGACCAGCCCCGCGTGCGTCTGCGCCGCATGCTGCGCGGCGGCGCCGGCACCGAGCGCGTCCTGCGCGACCCCTACGCCGGCGTCATGCATCTCTGCATCATGTCCAGCATCCTGGTGCTGTTCCTCGTCACCGCCCTACTGGCCATCGACGACTATCTGCCCGACGACAAGGTGCGCATCCTCGTCGGCGACCGCTATCTGGGCTACTCGCTGGTGGGCGACCTGTTCGGGCTGATCGGGCTGATCGGCGTGGGCATGGCCGTCGCGCACCGCTGGGTCCGCCCCCGCACGACCTGGCTGCCCAGCACCGAGGACAAGCTGATCCTGGGCGGGCTGGGCCTGCTGCTGGTGACTGGCTTCCTGCTTGAGGGCTTCCGCATCCAGACGTCGGAGATCGCCGAGCACCGCGACTGGTCCTACTGGTCGCCGGTGGGCTTCGTGGTCGCGCTGGCCGTGGGCGGCGTCGAGACCGCCGCGCTGCTCGCTGCCCACAAGGCGCTGTGGTGGTTCCACATGGTTCTGGCGCTGAGCTGGATCGGCCTGCTGGGCTTCACCAAGCTCAACCATCTCGCGCTCGCGCCGGCCAACGCCTTCCTCAAGAGCCCCGGCTCCAGCGGCAAGTTGCCGCTCATCGCCAACATCGAGGAGCAGGAGCACTTCGGCGTCAGCCAGCTCGAACACTTCACCCAGAAGCAACTCTTCGAGTTGGACGTCTGCGTGCGCTGCGGCCGCTGCACCGATCACTGCCCGGCCGACATCGCCGGGCAGCCGCTCTCGCCGATGCACATCATCCAGGACCTCAAGACGTACGCGACCGACGTGGGCGAGCGCAAGGCGGGCAACCTCGCCCGCGGGGCGCCGATCGATGACGGCCTCGACGACGCGCCGGTCATGGTCGGCGAGGTGATCCGCGACGAGTCGCTCTGGGCCTGCCGGACCTGCGGGGCCTGCGTGCAGGAGTGCCCCGTGTTCATCGAGCACATCCCCACGATCGTCGACATGCGCCGCAGCCTCGTCATGGAGGAGGCGCGCATGCCCGACACCGTGCAATCGACGCTGGAGACGCTGGAGCGCCAGGGCCATCCCTGGCGCGGCACGCCGCACACCCGCGAGTCGTGGATGGACGGGCTGGACGTGCCGCGCTGGACGGGCGAGCAAGAGTACCTCTACTTCGTGGGCTGCACCGGCGCCCTGGTCGATCGGGTGCAGCCGATCACCCGCTCCGTCGTGCGGCTGCTGCGCGAGGCGGGCGTCAGTTTCGGCGTGCTGGCCGGGCAGGAGTCGTGCAACGGCGACCCGGCCCGGCGGCTGGGCAACGAATACCTCTTCCAGATCCTGGCCGAGGGGTTGATCGCCACGCTCGACGGCGGCGGCGTCAAGAAGATCGTCACCCACTGCCCGCACTGCTTCAACACGTTCAAGAACGAGTACCCCGACCTGGGCGGGCACTACGAGGTGCTGCACCACAGCACCCTGCTGGAGCGGCTCGTCGAGGAGGGCAGGCTGCGGCCCAAGCCCGGCGCCGCGGCGCAAACCGTCACCTTCCACGACTCCTGCTACCTGGGCCGCCACAACAACCTCTACGAGGCCCCCCGCAACATCCTCAAGCAGATCCCCAACCTGACGCTCGTGGAGATGCCCCGCAACCGCGAGCGGGGGCTCTGCTGCGGCGCCGGCGGCGGCAACATGTGGATGGAGGAGCAGGGACGGGCGCGCGTCAACGAGGTGCGCGTCGCGGAAGCGCTGGACACCGGCGCCGACAGCGCCTGCACGGTCTGCCCCTTCTGCGTGCAGATGTTCGAGGCCGGCGTCGGCAGCGTGCAGATGGGGACCGACGAGTCGCAGCGGCTGGGCGTGTTCGACGTCGTGGAGCTGCTCGACGTGGCCCTGCCCGAGGGCGAGCCGGCCGCCGAACCGCCGTCCGGGGCCGCTCCGTAACGCAGCCGTTTGATTGGGCCCCGTCGCGGCGCAAGAATGCCCCCGGCTGGATGCGCGCCGCGGGCGGCACGAGGATCGCCGCGCACGCCCCCGCCGGCGTCAAGGAGCATGCACGATGGACGCGATCGTCTGCGTCAAACAGATCCCCGACCCGGAGACGCCCGCCGCCGCCTTCAGCGTCGATGAGGCGGCGATGCGGGTGGTCGAGGCGCCCGGCGTCTCGCCCGTGATCAACCCCTTCGACCAGCAGGCCGTCGAGGCCGCCCTGCGACTGCGCGAGGCCGACGGCGGCGCGGGCACGATCTCCGTGCTGTCGCTGGGGCCCGACTCCGCCCGCGACGCCATCAAGACCGGCCTCGCGATGGGCGCCGACGAGGGCTACCAGCTCAACGACCCCGCTTTCGAGGGCGGCGACGCCTGGACGACGGCCCTCGCGCTGGCCAAGGCGATCGAGAAGATCGGCCTGCCCGACGTGCTCATCTTCGGCCGCCAGGCCGCCGACCTCGACCAGGGGACGGTGGGCAGCATCGTGGCGGAGCTGCTCGGCCTGCCCTCCGTGACGGTGCTGCGCTCGGCCGAGCTGGCCGACGGCGAGATCCGCGTGTCGCGCGTCGTCGCCGACGGCTTCGAGTCGATCAGCACGCCGACGCCCGCCGTACTCACGATCAGCAACGAATTCGGCGACCCGCGCTACCCGCAGCTGCGCCAGATCATGCAGGCGGCGCGCAAGCAGGTCACTGTGTGGACCCCCGCCGACCTCGGCCTCGACCCGGGCGAGATCGGCGCGACCGGGGCGCGCGTCAAGATGCACGCCCTCTACCAGCCGCGGAACGAGACCGAGTGCGAGTTCATCGAGGCCGACACCGCCGAGGAGAAGGCCGGTCTGCTCGCCGCCAAACTGCGCGAAGCCAAGCTCGTCTAGCCGGGCCGCGGCCCGGCGGCGCCGGATAGTGCGTCGGAAAGAAACCCCCATGGCCAGCATCCTCGTCTTCGGAGAGAGCGCCCCCGGCGGCGGCCCGGCCGCCATCACGGCCGAACTGCTGGGCGCCGCGACGCGTCTCAACGCCGCCCTCGGCGGCGACGGCGTTGCCTGCGCGCTGATCGGCGCGGAGTTGGACGCCGTGGCGCAGGCCGCCATCGCCGCCGGCGCGGGCGCCGTCTACACGGCCCAGGACGCCGCCCTCGCGCAGTACGGCGCCGACGCCTATCTGCCCGTCGCGGCGGCGATCGTCGAGCAGGCGGCGCCGGCCGTCGTGCTCTTCGGCCAGACGAGCATGGGCCGCGACCTCGCGCCGCGGCTGGCCACCCGGCTGGGCAGCGCCGTCGCCATGGACGCGCTGGAGTTGGAGGCCGGCGACGGCCGCGTGCGGGTCACGCGCTCCTGCTACGGCGGCAACGCCCGCCAGGTCGTCACCGTGGAGAGCGACCCGCAGGTCGTGACGGTGCGTGCCAAGTCGCAGGATCCGCTGCCGGAGGACGCCGGCCGCACGGGGGAGGTCGTGCCGGTGGCGGCGGCCCCGGGCGCCGCGCGCGCCCGCCTGCTGGAGAAGGAGACCGCCGACTCGGCCGGGGTGCGGCTGGAGGACGCCGGCATCGTCGTATCCGGCGGCCGCGGCCTGGGCGCGCCCGAGGCCTTCGCCGACTTGGAGCGCATCGCCGCCGATCTCGGCGCCGCCGTGGGGGCCAGCCGCGCCGCCTGCGACCTGGGCTGGTACCCGCCCAGCCAGCAGGTGGGGCTGACGGGCACCGTGGTGTCGCCAGAGTTGTACGTCGCCATCGCCATCAGCGGAGCCAGTCAGCACATGGCCGGCTGCGGCGGCAGCAAGAACATCGTCGCGATCAACAAGGACCCCGACGCCAACATCTTCCGCTACTCGCGCTTCGGCATCGTCGATGACTACAAGAAGGTGCTGCCCCAGTTGGAGGCGGAACTCAAGCGGCTGGTCGCCGACGCTTAGGCGTTCCCGCGGGCCTTGCGCCAGGCGCGGATCTCCGACGCGTGCTCGGCGTCGTGGTCGATGAAGCCGTCGACGAATTCGTCGGGCGACAGCATGGCGCCGCCCAGGTCGTAGCGCGGTTGCGACCGCACTTCGTCCGGCATCGCCGCCAGCAGGTCGAGCATCTCGCGGCGGGAGGCGCGCAGCAGCCGCTGCAACTCGGCGCCGCTCAGTGACCGCGTGCGCCGCAACCAGTCCCGGTTCATCGCGTCGTCGTCGGGCTCCGCGACCTCCCGGCCGCGCTCCAGCGCCACGATCGCCATCACGCCCCAGGCGTCCCAGCCCAGCAGGTGCGCCAGCGTCTGGCGGATGCTCCACCGCCCGACCACGTCCGGCAGGTCGAGCAGCGCGTCGTCGAGGCCGGCGAAGCTCTGCACGAGCTTCTCGCGCGCGTCGGCCAGGTCGGCGGTGCTGCTGAGCGCTTCAACGACCATGCGAACTCCGCATCGGGGCCGTGACGGCCGGGCTCTCGCGGTATGCGCCGGACCGTATCAGAGCCGCCGCCGGGTCGTCGCCATCGAATTGAACAGACGCAGACCCGGGCGAACGCGGCGAATGTCCGGCCCTTTCCATTCGATACGCCGCCCGGCGGCCGGCGGTCGCGCGCGCCGGTTGCCCCGTGCGTTGACCAGTTGACGCTGCCGATCCGGGCTGGCTAGCCTCCCCACCGGGTCCGCCGGGGCCCTTCCCTATGATTCGCACCAGCATCGCCGACGCCGGCCCCGGTCTCACGGCGGCCGGAGCGACCGTCTCCGATGGGAGAGCAGACACATGCGCTCGATCGGTCTCGCCGGGGGGATCGCCTCCGGCAAGTCCACGGTCACGGCCGCGCTGGCCGACCTCGGCGCGACGGTGGTCGACGCCGACAAGCTGGGCCACCGGGTGTACGAGCCCGGCGCGGCCGCGCACGCCCAGGTCGTCGCCGCCTTCGGCGAGGAGATCGTCGGCCCCGGCGGGACGATCGACCGCGCCGCGCTGGGCGCGAGGGTGTTCGGCGCGCCGACGGAGATGACCAAGCTGACCGACATCGTCTGGCCCGCCATCGCCGAGCTCGTCGACGAGGAGTTGGATCTGGCGCGCGCTGCCGGCGCGTCCGTGGCCGCGGTGGAGGCCGCCGTCCTGTTCGAGGCGGGCTGGGAGAGCCACTTCGACGAGGTCTGGGTGATCAGCGCGCCGCCCGACGTCGCGAGGCAGCGGCTGATGGATCGCAACGGCTTCAGCGCCGAGGAGGCGGGCAAGCGCATCGCCTCGCAACTCGGCAACGCCGAACGGGAGGCGCGCGGCGACGTCGTCATCCGCACCGACTGTTCCCTGGACCAAGTCCGCGGCCGGGTAGAAGCTGCCTGGAGCGCGCTGCAAGATCGGATCGCCGCGACCGGCTGACGCCGCGTCGCGCTAACGCATCGTCGCCCGCGCGGGCGCCGGGACCGGAGAGGACGCTCATGACCACCGCTTCCGAAGGCACCATCACGCAGTACCGCTCCTGGGCCGTCGAGGAGTTCCGCGCCGAGGAGGAGCCCTACTACGTGCCGGTCGGGGACGAAGTGGAACTCTTCCAGGCGGCCTGGGACTCGAAGGTGCCCGTCCTGCTGAAGGGCCCCACGGGCTGCGGCAAGACCCGCTTCGTCGAGTACATGGCCTACCACCTCAACCGGCCGGCCCTCGTCATCCGCGACGGCCGCAAGGTGATCGAGTCCGAGGACAACCTGCCGCTGGTCACCGTCGCCTGTCACGAGGACCTGACCGCCAGCGACCTCGTCGGCCGCTACCTGCTGGAGGGCGAGGAGACGAAGTGGATCGACGGGCCGCTCGCGCGGTCCGTCAAGGCGGGCGCGATCTGCTACCTGGACGAGGTCGTGGAGGCGCGCAAGGACACGACCGTCCTCATCCACCCCCTCACCGACCACCGCCGCATCCTGCCGATCGAGAAGAAGTCGCAGCTGCTGCAGGCGCGCGACGGCTTCCTGCTGGTCATCTCCTTCAACCCCGGCTACCAGAGCGCGCTCAAGGACCTCAAGCAGAGCACCCGTCAGCGGTTCATCTCGATCGAGTTCGGCTACCCGCCGCGCGAGACGGAGGCGCGCATCGTGGCGCACGAGTCGGGCGTCGACATGGACGTCGCAATGAACCTCGCCAAGATGGCGGAGAAGGTGCGCAACCTGCGCGAGCACGGCCTCTCCGAGGGCGCCAGCACGCGGCTGCTGATCTACGCCGGCAAGCTGATCCAGAACGGCATCGCGCCGCGCCGCGCCTGCCAGGTCGCCGTGGCCTGGGCCCTGACCGACGACGGCGACGTGCAGCGCAGCATCGAGGAGGTCATCTCCTCGATCTTCGAGTAACGGATCTCCGGGTAGCGGCGTGCGGCTCGGCATCGTCTCCGACGTACACGGCAACATCGAGGCGCTCGACATCGCCATCGAGCGGATGGGCGCCGTCGATGAGTTGCTCTGCGCCGGCGACGCCTGCTACCAGTTCCGCTTCTCCAACGAGGTCGCCGCGCGCCTGCGCGAGGTCGGCGCGCGCTACGTGCTGGGCAACCACGAGGAGATCCTGCTCAGCCCGGCGGGCATCCGCGCGCAGCAGTCGCCGCGCGTGGACCAGGAGTTGCTGGAGTGGACGCGCGCCCAGCCCTCGACGATCCGCGTGCAGCTGGGCGGCAAGCGCCTGCTGATGTTCCACGCCACGCCCTGGGCACCCAACCGCGACTACCTGTACCCATCCAGCCCGGAGCTGCGCAAACTCGCCGCCGAGGAGGCCGACTACATCATCTACGGACACACGCACTACCAGATGGCGCGGCGGATCGGGCGGGCGCTGGTCGTGAACCCCGGCTCCATCGGCGACCCGCGAGATCCGAACAACGACTTCCAGGTCTCCTATGCTGTGCTGGACACGGAGACCGACGCCGTGCAGATCGGCGACTTCTCCGATCCCACCCGGACCATCGCGAAGCACTCGGGGAGCCGCGGCCGATGAACGATGCCCTCCCTCCCCGGCTGGTGCCCCGTGGCTGACACGCTCGACCGGGCGCAGGAGGCCCTGGGCGCGTTCCCGCCCAGCCTGCAGCAGGACTACGAGGCCGCGCGCGGCGCCCTGGCGCCGGTCCTGGCCCCGCAGGAACTCGCCTCGTGGGCCGACGACGGCGTCGAGATCGCGCGGCACTCGCTGCGCTCCTGGGAGGCGGCGGGCGAGTACTTCCGCGCCAGCCCCGGCATGCTGGAGCGGCTGACCTTCAGCCGCTTCCGCGAGTGGACCCGCACCGGCGTGGAACTCGTCGAGGCCTCGCCGGCGCTGGCCGGGGCCTACTTCCGGTCGAGCCCCGCCTCGCTGCAATACCTCTCCGTCACGCAGGCGCCCGACTGGGCGGCGCAGGGGCGCTCGCTCTACAAGGGCACCTGGAAGTCGGGCTCGCTGGCCGCGCAGTACTTCGAGGTCAGCCCCCAAGTGCTGCCCCAACTGCCGCTCAACCAGATGCGGCTGCTGGTCGACCTGGTCGAGTCGCTGGCCGGCCACTCCTACGAACTGGCCAGCGCCTGCCTGAATATGTCGCCCGACGTGCTGGGCCAGCTCGACCGGCCCGACCGGGCGCCGTTCCTGGAGTTCGGTTCCGTGGTCGCGGGCACGGCCTGGGTCGACGCGCGCGTCTACTTCGAGCGCGGACCCACGCTGGTGCGCCATCTGCACCCGCAGCAGCGGGCGCGCTTCCTGGCCCTGGCGGGCCGCGTGGCGGTCGGCGTGGGGCGGCTGGGGCATCCCTACTTCATGGAGGCCGCGCAGTCGCTGGCGGAGATCGACCGCGACGCCCACCGCGACATGCTCGAACTGGCCGAGGGCATCGCGCCCACCTCCGGCATCGCCGCGATGGAGTTCGTCAAGTCCGCCCCCGAGGTGCTGCGGCGGCTGCGCCCCGAGGACCTGCCGCGCTGGCAGGAGGCGGGCCGGCAGATCCTGGACGTGAGCCCCGACGGCGGCGAGGCCTTCTTCCGCCTGGAGTCGTCCAAGGGCGAGGACATCATCGAGGCGCTCTCGTCGCGGGTGGAGTTGGAGCGCGTCTCCGAATTGATCCGCATGTACTGCAAGGCGCTGACCGGCGCCGACGTGGCCGTGCACTCGGCCGAGCAGCTGGCCGAGAAGGGCGTCGGCTGGGTCGACGAGAGCAGCCCCACGACGGAGGGCACGGCCATCTACCTGCCGCCGACCGTCGAGCAGTACACCGAGAAGGACGAGAACTTCGCGGTCTACAAGGTCTTCGCCACGCATCAGGCCGCGCGCCTGGAGTTCGGCTCCTTCGCCTTCGATTACGCCCGGCCGGGGCGCATCTTCCAGCGCGCCGCTCGCGAGGACGCCCCCGCGCGCGACCCCGAGCAGGCCGAGGCCGTCACGGCCATGGAGCGCTTCTTCGACGGCTTCGCCGACCGCCGGCTGGCGCACGACATCTTCACCATCGTCGAGGACACCCGCATCGACACGATGGTCAAGCGCGAGTACGCGGGCATCCGCCGGCCGATGTCGCGGCTGCAGGAGGCCGCCCTCGAAAGGCGCCGCCCGCTGGAGGAGATGCCCGTCCGCCAGGCGATGATCGAGAACCTGCTGCGCGCCTCGCTCGACGAGGGCTTGCGGCTGCACTGGCCCGCCGAGCTGCACGCGGTCATGCAGCGCCCGCTGGGCATCCTGGGCCGCATCCGCGAGGAGGGCGCGACCGTCGAGGACTCCGGCGCCGCCACCCGCGTGCTCTACGACTGGATCCGGCAGGTCCCCAACGTGGAGTTGGACGAGGCCGACTGGTCGGAGATGACGGAGGGGGCGGCCGACGAGGAGATGGTCGACATCGGCCCCGGCAGCGGCGACGGCCAGATGGAGTCGTACCAGCCCAACCTGCCCCAGGGCGAGGAGCAGCCCTACGAGTCGCCCGAGCCGATCGACTTCCGCGGCGACTTCAAGCCGGAGCTCGTGCAGTTGCTGATGAAGCTCAAGAACCAGCAGATGGGCGACGGCGATACCCCGCCCGTGCAACTGAGCAAGGAGCAACTGCAGGAGCTGCTGGAGAAGTCGACCGAGATCAACATCACGGAGTTGTCGGAGGGCGACCTGGACGAGTCGTCGGGGATGTTCCTCGACAACCTGATGAAGGAGGTCGAGCAGCAGATCCAGCAGGCCGCCCAGCAGCAGGCGGGCAAGCGCGGCGACGGCAGCGACCCCGAGGACAGCGGCGAGCCGCTGCCGGAGATCGCCGAGTCGTTCTACTACGACGAGTGGGACTTCCGCGCCTCCGATTACAAGCCCCGCTGGTGCCGCGTGCAGGAGATGCGCATGGAGCACGGCGAGATCGACTACTACCAGCGCACCCTGTCCGACTACGCGCAACTGGTGCAGGAGACGCGGCGCCAGTTCGAGCAGCTCAAGCCCGAGATGTTCCGCAAGATCAAGCGGCTGCCCGACGGCGACGACTACGACCTGGACGGCGTGATCGAGTGGATCGTCGAGCGCAAGGCGCAGGCGCAGTCGGAGGCCAAGCTCTACTACCGGCGCAACAAGGTGGAGCGCGACGTCGCGGTAGCGTTCCTCCTGGACATGTCGGCCTCGACCGACGAGGAGATCACCAAGCACCAGCCCCGTCCCGAGGGGACGGACAACAACTTCGACGACGACCCCCGCAAGTACCTGAGTTGGTGGGCGCAGAAGCGGGCGCAGGACGCGCGCCACCCGGCCAAGCGCATCATCGACCTGGAGAAGGAGGCCGCCGTCCTGCTGATCGAGGCGCTGGAGACGATCGGCGATACCTACGGCGTCTACGGCTTCAGCGGTTACGGCCGCGACAACGTGGAATTCTTCGTCATCAAGGACATGGACGAGACGCTCAACAACGACGCCAAGGAGCGGCTCGACAAGGTCGCACCGGTGCGCAGCACGCGCATGGGTCCGGCCATCCGGCACTGCATCTACAAGCTCAAGCAGACCGCCGCCAAGGTGCAGATCCTGGTGCTGCTCTCGGACGGCCGCCCCCAGGACCACGGCTACGGGCGCGACCGCACGGAGAAGGAGTACGCCATCCACGACACCAAGATGGCGCTCACCGAGGCCCGCCGCGAGGGCATGACCCCCTTCTGCCTCACCGTCGACCGGGCCGGGCACGACTACCTCAAGCAGATGTGCGAGGACATGGGCTACGAGGTCGTCGGCGACATCGAGTCGCTGCCGCGCCGCCTGCCCTCCCTCTACCGCCGCCTCACCCAGTAGCGCCGGCCAGGCGCACTTGCACCGCGCCCTCGGACTGCTCCTCGACGATCTCCCCGCGCTCCAGCAGCACGTCGATGTGCCCCTGCACCTCGGCGAAGGCGGGCAGCAGGCGGGCGTCCGGCCGCGGGCGGAAGAACTGGAGCAGCAACTCGTAGGGGGTGAGCGGCCCGTCGCGCAGGCAGCGCAGCAGGCGATCCCGCCGCTGCGTGTGACGCGCGAGCGTCCAGCGGATCGCCTGCCCGACCGGCGTCTGACGCGGCTCGCCATGGCCCGGGTAGAGGTGCTCCGCGCCCAGCGTCGCGATGCGCTCCAGCGATCGCGTGTAGCCGGGCAGGCCGCGGAAGCGCTCGTCCGGGCGCAAGAAGTGGATGCCGGGGTTGGGCGTGATCCGCGGCAGCAGTTGGTCGCCGCTGAACAGTGAGCCCGACGCCTCCTCCAGGCACACCGCGTTGCCCGGCGTGTGCCCCGGCGCGGCGACGAAGCGCAGTTGTCGCTCGCCGATGGTCAGAACGTCGCCGTCCTCCAGGGCGCGGTCCGGCGCGAAGGGCGTGCCGCGCAGCACGGCCGGCCAGCGGTCGCGGGCGGCGTCCTGCTTGCTGCGGCCGGCGCGTCGCCGCCGACGCAGCGCCTCCTCGCGCCGCTCGTCCGGGAAGCCCGCCTCCCGCAGCAACCCATCGATGAGGTCCTCCTGGTAGCGGACCACCCGGTCGCCCTGCGCGAAGCGCTCGACCTCCGCCGCCGACCCGACGACCTCCGCCCCCATCTCCTGCCAGCGACGGGCGAGCCCGCAGTGGTCGATGTGGGCGTGCGTCACGACGACCGTACGGACGTCGTCGGGGGTCAGCCCCGCCGCCTCGAGCTGGGCCGTCAGCGCCTCCCAGGCGCCGTCGTAGTCGGGCCCGGCGTCTACCAGCAGGATGCCGTCGCGGGCCGGGTCGGCGGCGGGCAGCGCGTAGACCCAGTTCGCCCCCAGTGAGATCGGCAGCACCCGGCAGTCGTCGAGCATGGCGGGCTGGGAGTTCATCGGTCGAGTGTGAGGGGCGGGCGGACGGCGGACAAGGCGACCGCTTCACTCGCAGCCACGGTCTTTTTGGGTGAGGAGCCCCATGGCGGCGACACCTTGACAAAGTCTTGGAACGATCCGATACTTGGAACGTTCCAAGAGAGGAGTGGCTATGGCGCTGGCGCGCAACCAGTACATCGTCCTGAACTATCTCGCAGATCTCCCCGCCGAAGTCGCAGGGATCGAGGTCGCCGACGGCATCGAGGGCAGCGGCCGCAGTTCCGTCTACGCCGCCCTCGCCGCCCTCCAGCGGGACGGGCTCGTCGACGCTCGTTGGGACCACGGCGGCTCGCATCCGCGGCGTCTCATCCAGATCAACGGCGCCGGCCGTGACGCCCTCCGGGCGGAGCAGGCGATCCGACGGGTCATCCCGCAGGAGGCGGCGTCGTGAGCGCGCGGCGCGACCTGCCGCCTCCGCCCGCGCCGAAGCGTCCCCGACGACCGGGCCGGACCGCCGCCCTCCTCGACTTCTTGATCCTCGGCATCTTCGGTCGGCCCTGGATGGCGCTCTGGTTCCGCCTGTACCCGCGGGCGCGCACACCGCTCTCCTGGGCTTACTACGAGGAGATCGATGCCGCCCCGTCCGGTGAGCGCTGGCGCCGTGGACTGCGATTCTTCGTCGCCCTGCCCGCCGCCGCCGCCGCGCAGGCCGAAGCGGAATCCGGCGAGGCCACTCGCACGGGTGGCGAGTCGCCCGAGCCGGCGGACCTGGGCGGGGCACGCTTCGGCGATCGCCTTGTCGTCGCGCGGACGATCGTCTTCCTCACCGTCACCGCGCTCGTCGGCTTCACCGCGGCCGGCGCTTGGCTCCGGGCCTTCCACGAGATCGAGGAAATCCTTGAGCGTCCTCAGCCCGTCGCTGCGGGCGAGGTCGCGGCGCTCGGCCTGCTGCTCGTCCTCGCCTCGATCCCCGTGATCGGCATCCTGCTGCGGCGCCGAATGGCCTGGCGCAGACCGATCCACCAAGCGGAGCCTGTGCTGGTGACGGTCGGCTGGGGCGTCGTTCTGGCCGTCTTGTGCGCCGCCGCTTTCATCGGCTGGTTCGCCACCCTGCACGAGATGTTCGACCGCTTCGACGACGGGTCGCTCCACGGATTCAATCAATTCCTTGGATTCGTGATCATCCTCCTGCTTGTGGCGGCGCCCCTGGGCGCGCTCCTCTGGAAGCGTCATCGGCTTTCCGCGGCCGAGCGGCGCTGGTGAGGGCGTCGGCCGAGCGGGCCCACATCCTCGGGGGCGCGGTCGCGGCGGGTGGGCGGCTAGAAGTGGTGGAAGCAGTGCGGGCGGTGCCGCGTCGCGAAGGCGCGATCGACGGCGGCCAGGTCGAGCCCCGCCGACGCCTCCGCCCGCCCCATGCCGACGAGCGCGGCGGCGCTGCGGTAGCCCGTCACCAGCGTCGCCAGCGATTGCACCGGCAGCGTGAGTTCCGCGGCGCCGTCGCTGCGCGCGACGGTCGTCCGGGCGCCGTCCGTCTCCATCGCCCAGACGCCGTCGTTCCAGGCGCAGAGCGGATCGATCACCCGCAGCCGCAGCGAGAGCGGACCGCCGTAGGGCCGCTGCTGCAGGCCCGCCGCCACGTCGACGACGCGCGCCATGATCCCGTCCTGTGTCGCGCGGCGCAGCATGCGCGGCTCCTGCACGAGGTCGAACAGTGGGTCGTCCTCGGGCGCGTTGTCGTAGTGGATCCAGCGCACGAGGTCGTGGCTGCCGACCACCCGCCAGAGCGCCTCGTATGCCGCCGGGCTCAGCGCGACCAACTCGCGCAGCGTCAGGCGCTGGCTCTCGTCCGGGTGCAGATCCTCAGTCGTGGGCCCGTAGACGCCGTCGCGCACGGTGTAGAGCGCGTAGCCGCGTGCGGCCCCGCCTTCCTCGTAGATCGCGGCGTAGAGCCGCCCCTCGCGGGAGCGGTCACGCAGCGGGCCGCGCTCCCACATCGGCTGGCTGCGATGCAGTTCTCCCGTCCGATCGGCGATCCAGGCGTCATAGATCGGGCGCAGCGTCTCGACGTCGGGCTGGCCGCTCAATTGCACATCGCCCGCCGCCTCCCGCGCGGCGGCGCCGGGCAGCGCGGCGAAATCGACGTCGGCCGGCCGCATCTGGTAGTGCACGTTCTGCGTCACGACCTCGTAGCCGAAGCGACGGTAGATGGCCGTGTGCGTCCCCCACAGGATCGCGAACGCCTGCCCGGCCGCCCGCTGCCGCCGCAGCGATTCCTCGAGGAGGCGGCGCACGTGCCCCCGCCGCCGGCGGTGCGGCAGCGTCCCCACGTCCGCGACCCCGGCCGCCGCCACCCGCGCCCCGTTCAGCATCCACTCGAACGGCCAGGCGTTGAACGAGGAGACCATCTCCCCGTCCTCGAAGGCGCAGATCGTCGTCTCTCCGGGCGTGAACGGCTCCCCCTCCGGCCGATAGGCGAACACGGTGCTGTTGATGAAGCGGTAGGCCTCCGCCTCCTCGGGCGTCGCCGAGCGGATCTCGATCTCGGGCATCGCTTCCCTCCCGTCCTCAGGCCGACCCGGCCCGTTGCGCGTCCTCGCGCGAGCGGGCGAAGATCAACTCCTTCTCCCGCAGTTGGCCCAGCGCCGCGCGCCGCAGCAGCAGCAGGCACGACGTCACGGCCCGCCGCTTGATCGCCGCCCGCGTCTGGGCAAACACATACTCCGAGTGCGAGCGCCCCGTCGCGGTGGCGACGCCGATGTGCGTCGTCCCGACCGGCCGGCCGCCGTGCGTCGCCGGCCCGGCCACGCCCGTGATCCCGATGCCGATGTCGGCTCCGAGCGCCTCGCGCACGGCTTCCGCCATCGC
This sequence comes from Chloroflexota bacterium, assembly GCA_026707335.1. GTDB lineage: Bacteria > Chloroflexota > Dehalococcoidia > Bin125 > Bin125 > TK10-74A. Next base: position 23,293 of record JAPOXB010000100.1, on the reverse strand, counting down.
GACCGCCGTCTGCTCGCTGACCACGCCGTGCTCGGCGATCGTGTCGGCCGGCACGCCGTAGCGGATCTTGGTCGCCTCGCTGTAGGTCACGAGGCCGCCGCGGAAATAGTCGCTCGACCCGGCGACGTCGGTCAGCGTGCTGGCCAGCAGCCCGCCCGTCAGCGACTCCATCACCGCGACGCTCAGGCCGCGCTCCCGCAGCAGGTCGCCCACCCCGCCGGCCAGCGTCGTCTCGTCGGCGCCCCAGACGGCCGTGCCGAACAGCGCCCGCACCTGCTCCTCGATGGGCTCGATGCGGGCGCGGGCCGCGGCCTCGGTGGCGGCCTTGGCGGTCAGCCGCAGGTGGACGCCGTCGGCCTTGGCGTAGACGCCCACCGTCGGATTGCGGCTCTTGAGCAGTGGGCTGGCCATCTCATCGACCGTCGCCTCGCCGATCCCCACGGTCTTCAGCGTGCGGCTGATGATCACGTCGCCGTCGCTGCGCGCGGCCAGCCGCGGCGCGACCTCGTTGGCCCACATGCCGGTCATCTCGGCCGGCGGGCCCGGCATCGCGACGACGATGCCATCGGCGTTCTCGACCCACCAGCCCGGCGCCGTGCCGCGCGGGTTGGGCAGGATCGTGCCCGAAGGGATGATCGTCGCCTGCTTGATGTTGCGCGCCGGCATCTCGCTGCCGCGCCGCGAGAAGAACGCGCGCAGCGTCGCCTCGGCCTCCACGTCGACCCGCGCCTCCTCGCCGACCGCCCGCGCGATGGCGTCGCGCGTGACGTCGTCCTCGGTCGGCCCCAGTCCGCCCGTGCAGAGCACCACGTCGGAGCGGTCGAGCGCCGTGCGGATCAGCCCGCTCAGCCGCTCGACGTTGTCGCCCACCTGGTGCATGTAGTACAGGTCGACGCCCAGCGCCGGCAGCCGCTGCGCGATGTAGTGGCTGTTGCTGTCCTGGATGTCCGCCAGCAGGATCTCGGTCCCGATGGCGATGATCTCCGCGCGCATGCTGCCGCTCCCCTCCGGCGCCCTGCTCCGTGGCAGAGCCTAGCGCCGCACGACGACCCGGCCCGCCTTGTCCACCCCCGCGCGCGGCACGATGGGCTCGCAATCCAGTTCGCCCGCGTAGCGGATGTCCTCCCCGTAGCCGAGGCTTGTCAGGTAATTGGCGTGGGGGGCGTCGGCCAGCGCCTGCGCGGGGTCGCGGTCGTAGGCGTCGAAGATGCGCAGCGCCAGCCGCGCGCCCGACTCGGCGAAGAGCGCGCCGGGGCCGTCGCCGTCCAGCAGCAGCGCGGTCAGCGCCCCGGCCGTGAAGGCGTCCTCGACCGAGGCGGTGGTGGCGCGCTGTTCGCCGGCGCAGACGATGGCGAGGTCGAGCTCGTCGGGCGCGGCGGCGTCGCGCAGTGCCCGCGCCGCCGCGGCGCGGTTGCGCAGGCAGACGACGAATGCCGCGGCGGCGTGCGCGGCCAGCGCCGCGGCGCGCGTGCCGTTGCTCGTCGTCTGCACGAGTTGCAGGCCGCGCACGTCCATGGCGGCGAACACGGTCGGCGAGTTGCCGAAGTCGAAGCCGGCGATGCGCTGCCCGCCGCGCTCGCCGCACAACTGCGCCCCCGGCAGCGTCTTCGCGAGGGCCCGCGCCTCGGCCTCGCTGGGGACGGGGTAGACGGCGGTGGCGCCGCCGGCGATGAGCGTGGTGAGCGTCGTGGCGGCGCGCGCCGTGTCGATCACGGCGAGAACCCGCCCGCGGACGTGCGAGGGCTCGGGCGGGCTGAAGAACACGTTGAGGCGTCGAAACCGTGGCATCGGTGATGGCTCCCTGCTGCGCCTGCCCGTCATCCGGGTGGCGATGAGTAGTATGACCGTATGACCCGTGCAGCCGGATGACCCCCCCAACGACCTTCTCGCAAAAGCTCGCCGCCGCCGCGGAGCGCAACCGTTCCTGGCTGTGCGTCGGCCTCGATCCGCAGCCGGCGCGCACGCCCGTCGAGGAGATCGTGCCCTTCACGCGCGCCATCGTCGAGGCGACAAGCGACCTGGTCTGCGCCTACAAGCCGCAAGCGGCCTTCTTCGAGGCGCACGGCCGGGCCGGCTGGGACGCCTTGGCGGCGACGATCGCGGCCGTGCCGGGGCACATCCCCGTCGTGTTGGACGCCAAGCGGGGCGACATCGCGCACACGGCCGAGGCCTACGCGGCGGCCTGCTTCGACGTCCTGGGCGCCGACGCCGTGACGGTGAACCCGTACCTGGGCCGGGACGCCGTGGCCCCGTTCCTGGCCCGGCCCGACAAGGGCGCGTTCATCCTCTGCCGCACGTCGAACGTGGGTGGGGCCGATCTGCAGAACCTCGACACCGGCGGCGAGCCGCTCTACCTGCGCGTCGCATCGCTGGTGCGGGAGTGGGGCGCCGAGCACGGCAACGCCGGCCTCGTCGTGGGCGCGACGTACCCGCGCGAGCTGGCCGCCGTGCGCGCCCGCGCCCCCGGCCTGCCCATCCTGCTGCCCGGCATCGGGGCGCAGGGCGGCGACCTGGAGGCGTCGGTGCGGGCGGGGGCCGGCGGCGGCCTGCTGGTGAGCGCCTCGCGATCGGTGATCTACGCCGCCGATGGCCCCGGCTTCGCGAACGCGGCGCGGGCGGAGGCCGAACGCCTGCGCGACGCCATCAACGCGGCGATCGCCGCCCGGCCGGCGTCCGGCTGAGCATCGCGGCCCCGCCGGGCCGCCGGAGGCGCCTGTTGCGATGACGGTGGTGGACTTCCAGCCCGGCGATCTGCTGGAACTGCGCAAGGCGCATCCCTGCGGCAGCCGCCGCTGGTCGGTGGTGCGCATCGGCGCCGACATCGGCATCGTCTGCGCGGGCTGCGCCCGTCGGGTGACGCTGGAGCGCCGTCTGCTCGAGCGGCGGCTGAAGCGCGTGCTCGCGCGCGGCGGTGAGGCATGAGCGACCCCGCCGGCCCCGCCGACCCTGCGCCCGGCGGCGACGGCCCCGGTCCCGACAGGCCGGGCGACCCCCCACGACGCTCCCGATGGCGCGCGCCGCGGCTGGAGCGGGCATTGGGCGCGATCGCCCCGCAGGGCACGGGTCAGGCCGGCCGCGCCATCCGCAGCATCGCGCCGCCGCCGATGGCCGCCGCCCCGCAGACGGCCGACCTGCCGGAGGTCGAGTCGGAGGCGCCGCGGCCGGCCCGGCCGACCGAGCCGACGGCCTCGATCTTCCGCAACCGCGACTTCCTGCTGCTGTGGTCGGCGCAGGGCCTCTCGCTGATCATCAACACGGCCCTGCAGTTCGTCTGGCTGATCCTCATCGTCGAGCGCACCGGCAGCAGCATCGCCGGGTCGGGGCTGATCATCTTCCTGGCCGCGCCGCCGGTGCTCTTCGGCCCCATCTCGGGCGTCATCGTCGACCGGATCGACAAACGCACGGTGCTGATCGTGACCAACGTCGTGCGCGCCGGCGCGACGGCCATGCTGCTGCTGGCCGACGTCTCGGTGGCCTCGATCTACGCGGTCGCCTTCATCACCGCCACGATGGGGCAGTTCAACCTGCCCGCGGCCAGCGCGGCCGTGCCGGCCTTCGTGCCGCGCGCCCAGTTCCTCACCGCCAACTCGGTCTTCCAGCTCACGACGGCGGTCGGCCAGCTGACGGGGATGGTCCTCGTGGCGCCGGTGATGCTGAAGGCCCTGGGCTTCGACTGGTCGTACATCGTGGGCGCGGTGCTGCTGCTGGCCACGGTCCCGCTGCTGGCCCGCATGCCGGCGCTGCCCCCGGAGGCGTCGCCGCGGGGCGAGTCCTGGCAGGCGCGGGCGCGCGCCGTCCCCCGCGACCTGCACGACACCTGGCTGGTCGTGCGCCGCGACCGCCTCACGCAGCTCGCCATGTTGCAGCTCTCCATGGGCGGCATGCTGCTGTTCATGTTCGCCCTGCTGGTGCCGCGCTTCGTGACCGACGTGCTCGACCGGCCGGCCGAGGACTCGGTGTTCGTCTTCTGGCCCGTCGGCGTGGGGGCGCTGCTGGCGCTGCGCGCGCTGCCGTGGCTCGGCCGGCGCTTCACGCCCACCGGCATCGTCACGGCGGCGCTGTTCGGCCTGACCGTCTCCATCGGCGCGTTCGCCGCCATCCGCTTCCTCGTCGACGCGCTCCAGGGCACGCCGGTCGGCCTCGAACACGTCGAGGGCGACGTGCTGTTCATCGGCGTGACGCTGGTGCTCGCCTTCCCGATGGGCGTGACCTACGCGATGGTCAACGCGCCCGCCCAGACGGTGCTGCACGAGCGCACGCCCGCCGCCATCCGCGGCCGCGTCTTCGCCTCGCAGCTGATGTTCGCCAACGGCGTGTCGATGGCGGCGCTGCTCGTCGTCGGCGGCATCGCCGACGCGACCAGCGTCGAGGCGGCGCTGTTCGCGGTCGCCGTGCTCACGCTGCTGTCGGCGCTGGGCAGCGTCCACATCCGGCGGCAGGTGCGCCGGGAGGGCGACGGCCGGCCGCCGCCGCCGGACGCGCAGCCGGAGGCGCAACGGCACTGACAGGGTCGCGGCGCGGGCGCGCTGGAGTCCGACGGCCGCGCGGTTGTAGGATGGGCGGCGCGGCGCCGCGCGCGGCGCGCGGTGTCGCCGTCAGCGATCGGAGGGTCACGATGACCGAAGTCACGGAAGTCACGATCGAGAGCATCCGCGTCTCCCTCATGAACTACAACCGCGTCGTCGTGCTGCGCGAGCCCGACAGCAACCGCTACCTGCCGATCTACATCGGCGCGCCCGAGGCCGACGCCATCGCCATGCGCCTGCAGCGGGTCCACGTGGCCCGGCCCATGACGCACGACCTGCTGGCCAACGTGCTGGAGGAGCTGGGCGGCGTCGTCGACCGGGTGGTCGTGAGCAGCATCTCCAACGCCACCTTCTTCGCCCAACTCTTCGTGCGCGTCGATGAGCGCGAACTGGAGATCGACGCCCGGCCCAGCGACGCGCTCGCCCTGGCGGTGCGCAGCGAGGCGCCGATCTACGTCGCGCACTCGGTGTTGGAGGAGGCCGGCGTCACGCTGGACGACTCGACCGAAGGCGAGGACGGCGAGGGCGGCCGCCCGCGCGGCCCCGCCGTCAAGCCGGAGGAGCTGGAGAAGATGTCGGCCTTCACCGACTTCATCGAGAGCCTCGATCTGGACGATTTCGACCAGCGCTAGCGCCGCGCGCGCCCGGCGGCGCGGGTCACCGGCCGGGGTCGCGCCGTTCGTTGCCCGCACCAGATGGCTTGTGATACGGTTCACCAGGTTTGCACGGGGGCCGGTTTCGGATGGGAAAGCTCCCACCAGCACTGGGCCTGATCGGCATCGGATGGTATGTCGCAACCTGCATCGTTCTGGGCACCCTGGCCGGGCTCTGGATCGATGATGCGGTCGGTATCAAGCCTGTCTGTACGCTCCTCGGCGTCGCGCTGGGGCTGGTTACCGCGGGCTACGGCGGTTACCGCATGCTGATCGACGTGGTCCGGCCAGCGAGGCAGCGGCGGCGCTAGCCGCCCAGCGGGGGACGACGGAGTGCCACGACGGCACCGCGGCAAACTCATCGGGCTGCTGTGCCTGGGGCTGATCGTCCTGGGCTTCGTCCTGATCAAGCCGCCGACGCCGATCATCTCGATCGCGGCCGAGCCCATCATCGACGGCGGCTACACCGTCACCAACACGATGCTCTCCGCCTGGGTGGTCATCGTCCTCATGGCGGTCATCGTCTTCTGGCTCTACTTCACAAAGCTGCGCGACATCGAGAAGGCGATGGTCCCGAGCGGCTTCCAGAACGTCCTCGAGGGCCTGCTCGACTTCTTCTTCAACATCGTCAAGCTGGTGGCTGGCGAGAAGAACGGCCGCCGCTTCTTCCCCGTCGTCGCCTCGATCTTCCTCATCCTGCTCTTCGCCAACTGGTTCGGCCTCTTCCCCTGGAACAACGCCCTGGGGCGCACCGTCGACCTGCGCTACGAGTACAGCCACCTGCTCGAGATCGACGTCCACCACCACCTGGAGGAGCTCGAGCACGACGAGAACGCCCAGCCGGCCGAGTTGGTCGGCCTGCTCAACACGCACTTCAGCAGCTACTACTTCGACCCCATTCCCTTCAAGCCGGCCTATCTCGACGAGGCCGACGAGCGCATCGGCGCCATCCTGCGCGACGACCTGAGCGAGTCCGAGGTCGCCGTGCGCGCCGCCTTCCGGGACGATCCCCTCCCCGAGGGGGCGAGCGGGGCCGACCTCGTGCACGGCATTGAGGCGCGCATCGAACATGTGCTGGCGGAGGTCGGCTTCTCCGAGGACGTGCAGCACCGCTACGCGGCGGAGGAACTGAAGGAGGCGGCCAAGCACGCCGTCCTCTTCAACCTCCCCATCGCCGTGGCCGACGTCGGCGAGCCCGAGTTATCGGGCTGGGTGATGGACAGCGGCGGCGTCAACATCGTGCCGGTCAAGGCCGACGACTTCACCTACGACCCCTTCCTCGAACCGGTCATCGCCGGCAGCGACGGCAGCTTCCGCATCTACACCGACCGGGAGCCCGAGAGCGCCGAGAACCGCGCGCCCAGCGCCGGCGAGGCGGCCCTGCCCGTGAGCCTCAACACGGCCCACGTGGGCATCATCCTGAAGCAGGACAAAGCGGGCGTGATCGACATCGGCGCGGCCGGGGAGTTCGAGCGCAGCAAGGGCGTCGCCGAGATCTTCCCGCTCTTCCGCGCCATCGCCACCGACCTCAACCTGCCCCTCGCCATCGCGCTCTGGGCCTTCATCTTCGTGCAGTTGTGGGGCATCCAGAGCCTGGGCCTGCGCACGAACTTCGGCAAGTTCATCGGCGTCGGCGGCGCGGCCGTCGTCAAGGGGCCAATCGGCTTCGTCGTCGGGCTGCTCGAGATCATCTCCGAGCTGGCCCGCATCATCTCGTTCACCTTCCGACTCTTCGGCAACATCTTCGCCGGGGAAGTCGTGCTGTTCATGGCCGCGTTCCTGGTGCCGTTCCTGGCGGCGACGGTGTTCTACGGCCTGGAAGTGTTCGTGGGCTTCATCCAGGCCTTCGTGTTTGCGATGCTCACGCTCGTCTTTGCGGTCACGGCGGTGTCCCACGGGGAGCACGGCCATGATGAGGAAGAAACCGGGGAGACTGCCGGGCACTAGCGCCGGACGGCGCGCGGGCCCGGAGGGGTCACAAGCGAGATGCGGCTCGGGACGCCGCGAGAAGGGAACCTGATGGACCTGCTACTGCAAATCGGAGACGTCGGTTTCGCCGATGGACTGAAGTTCATCGGCGCGGGCTTGGCGATCGGCTTTGGGGCGTTGGGCCCCGGCATCGGGATCGGCTTCCTGGTGGGCAAGGCGATGGAGGCGCTGGGGCGCAATCCCGAGGCCGCCGAAGTCGTCCAGCCGAACATGATCTTGGGCATGGCCTTCGCCGAGGCGATCGGCATCTACGCCCTGGTCGTGGCGGTCATGATCGGCTTCGTCTTCTAGCGGACGGACGCAGCGGGGCGGCCGTCCGGCCGCCCGCGGTTCGTCCCGCGGCGGGGCCACGCGCGTGGTCCGCGCCGCTGAGGCGACGGCCGTAGAAAGGTGAGGCGCGCCGTGGACGGTCTCGGCATCAACCTCCCCAGCCTGATCACCCAGTTCGTCAACTTCGGCCTGCTGCTGGCGTTGCTGTGGATCTTCCTGCACAAGCCATTGGGGCGCGTGCTCGCCGAGCGCCGCCGCCGCATCGAGGAGGGCCTGCACGCCTCCGAGGCCGCCCAGGAAGAGGCGGAAGCGGCCAAGGTCCAGGCCGAGGCCGAGGTGCAAGCCGGCCGCGAGCAGGGCCAGGAACTGGTCGCGCAGGCCCAGCAGATCGCTGCCCGCATCCAGAGCGACGCCCGCGACTCCGCCACGGCGGAGAGCGAAGCGATGCTCGATCGCGCCCGGCAGGAGATCCAGCGCGAGCGCGACATCGCGATCGCGCAGTTGCGATCGGAGTTCGCCGACCTCACGATCCGCGCGGCCGAGCGCGTGATCGGGCAGGCCCTCGACGCCGATGCGCACCAACGCCTGATCGACGAAGTCCTGGCCGACTCGTCGATCGGCGGACGGCAGAATTAGTTGTAGGGCAGGGAACACGCGATGCCGGGATCCGAGGTCGCCGCCAAGCGCTACGCCCAGGCCGCGTTCGCCATCGCGAGCGCGGACGACAGCGTCGACGCCTGGCAGACGGCGCTCGACGGTCTCGCCGCGCTGGCGGCCGACCCGACCGTGGGCGCCTACCTGGCGACGACCAAGGTGGAGGAGGCGGCCAAGTTCGCCACCCTCGACCAGGCGCTAGCCGGCGTCGATCCGAAGGCCCGCAACCTGGCCAAGCTGCTCGTGCGCAAGCGCCGCACGGCCCTGGCCGGCGACATCGCGCGGGTCTTCGGCGGCCTGGTCAACGCCGAGCGCGGCCTCGCCAGCGCCCGCGTGACCACCGCGCGCCCGCTCAGCGACGCCGGCCGGGCGTCGGTCGAGCAGGCCGTGCGCGCCGGCACTGGCGCGCAGGACGTGGAACTGGACGAGCAGGTCGATCGGGAGATCCTGGGCGGCGCGATCGTCCAGATCGGCGACCACATCATCGACGGTAGCGTGCGCACCCGCCTGCGGGGGCTGCGCCGCAGCATCGCCGGCAGTATCGGCTAAGCGGCCGGCGGCCGGCCGGCCGACGGACAGCGCGCCGGCGAACAGCCGGCCGACGGAGAGCAAGGAGCACAGCATGGCGGTTCGACCGGAAGAGATCGCCTCCATCATCCGGCAGCAGATCGAGGGCTTCGATACCGGGGCCGTCGCGGCGGACACCGGCACGGTCGTGGAGGCGGGCGACGGCATCGCGCGCATCTTCGGGCTGGCCGGCGCCCTCTCGGGGGAGCTCCTGGAGTTCTCGCGCGCGGATGAGAGCGGCCAGCCGATCAGCGGCATGGCGCTGAACCTGGAAGAGGACATCGTCGGCGCGGTGGTCCTGGGCGACTACCGCCCCATCGAGGAGGGCGACGAGGTCCGCTCGACCGGCCGGGTCGCCGAGGTGCCCGTCGGCGACGCGCTGATCGGCCGCGTGGTCAACGCGCTGGGCGACGCGATCGACGGCAAGGGCCCCATCGCCTCCACCGACCGGCGGCCGATCGAGCAGATCGCGCCCAACGTCGTCACCCGCGCCGGCGTCGATACGCCCGTGCAGACCGGCATCCTCGCCATCGATTCGCAGATCCCGATCGGCCGCGGCCAGCGCGAGCTGATCATCGGCGACCGCCAGACCGGCAAGACGGCCGTCGCCATCGACACGATCATCAACCAGAAGGGCGAGGACCTGCTCTGCGTCTACGTCGCCATCGGCCAGAAGCAGGCCAAGGTGGCGCAGGTCGTGGCCACGCTGGAGAAGTACGGCGCGATGGACCACACCATCGTCGTCAACGCCTCCGCCGCCGAGTCGGCCGCGCTGCAGTTCATGGCGCCCTACGCCGGCGTCGCCATTGCCGAGCAGTTCATGGCCGAGGGCAAGGACGCCCTGATCGTCTACGACGACCTCAGCAAGCACGCCTGGGCCTACCGGCAGATCTCGCTGCTGCTGCGCCGGCCGCCCGGCCGCGAGGCCTACCCCGGCGACGTCTTCTACCTGCACTCCCGTCTGCTGGAGCGGGCCGCCAAGCTCAACGCCGACTACGGCGGCGGCTCCATCACCGCGCTGCCCATCATCGAGACGCAGGCCGGCGACGTGTCGGCCTACATCCCCACCAACGTCATCTCCATCACCGACGGCCAGATCTTCCTGGAGGCCGACCTGTTCAACGCCGGCCAGCGGCCCGCGGTCAACTCGGGCATCTCGGTCAGCCGCGTGGGCGGGGCGGCGCAGCGCCGCTCGATGCGATCCGTCGCCGGGCAGTTGCGGCTCGACATGGCGCAGTTCCGCGAGCTGCAGGCCTTCGCCCAGTTCGGCACCAGCGACCTCGACGACGCGACCCGGCGCCAGCTCGAGCGCGGGCAGCGGCTCTCGCAGCTGCTGATCCAGCCGGAGAACGAGCCGCTGCCGCTCGCCCTGCAGGTCGTGCTGCTGTTCGCCGCCAACGACGGCCTCACCGACGACGTCCCCGTGAACAAGATCACCGCCTTCGCCAAGGCGCTCGGCGACTACATGACCAGCAGCGAGCCCGGCCTGCTCGACAGCATCCGCGAGAGCGGGCGGCTGGAAGACGACATGCAAGCGGCGCTGCGCACGGCGATCGGCGCGTTCAAGCAGTCGGTGCCGTTCTAAGAGCGGCCCCGGGAGAGCGCTGAGGAAGGGCTGAGATGCCGAGCACGCGCGAGATTCGCCGCCGCATTCGCTCCGTGGAGAACACGGCGAAGATCACCAACGCGGTGCAACTCGTCGCCGCGTCGAAGATGCGCCGCGCCCAGATGCGCGCCGAGGCGGCGCGGCCCTACGCCGAGAGCATGCGCGGCCTGCTGGCCAACCTGGCCGGGGCCGGCGGCGACGGTCAGGATCCGGGCCCGCTGCACCCGCTGCTGGAGCGCCGCGAGGTGGGGAAGACCGCGATCATTCTGATCACGCCCGACCGCGGCCTCGCCGGCGGCCTGATCTCCAACCTGCAGCGGCACGCCGGGTCGCTGGTGCTGAGCCCCGATCAGGGCGGCGACGTCTCCATGATCCCGGTCGGCCGCAAGGGGCTCGACTACTTCGCGCGCTTCGACGTGCCCTTCCGGGGCGAGTTCCAGCGTCTGGGCGACTACCCCAGCCTCGACGACACGCGGCCGATCTCGCAGATCGCCATCCAGGACTACATGCGCGGCGAGGTGGACCAGGTGTCGCTCGTCTACGCGGCCTTCGTGAGCACCGTGCAGCAGCGCCCCACGACGGTGCCGCTGCTGCCCGTCGAGGCGCCCGCCTCGGACGATGGCGACGCCGCGGCGGAGGTGGAGTACATCTTCGAGCCCAGCCCGGAGGCGGTGCTCGACGACCTGCTGCCGCGCTACGTGGAGATGCAGGTCTACCAGGCCGTCCTCGAGTCGGCCGCGAGCGAGCAGTCGGCCCGCATGGTCGCGATGCGCAACGCGACCGACGCCGCCAACGAGATGGTGGGCGACCTGACACTGCAATACAACAAGGCGCGCCAGGAACAGATCACGTCCGAGCTGCTCGACATCGTCGGCGGCGTCGAGGCGATGGCCTGACCCCGCCATGCCGCCGCTCACCCCCCACCAGCCGCCCGCCCGCGCCGTCATCTTCGACATGGACGGCGTGCTCGTCGACGGCGAGCCGCTGCACTTCGCCGCCGCCCGCGACGTGCTGGCCGGCTTCGGGGCCGAGCTGACCTGGGAGACCTACACGGACTGGATCGGCGAGACGTTCGACACGATCTGGCCCGACATCCAGCGCCGCTTCGCGCTGCCGGTGGACCGCGGCGAGTACGAGCGCGCCTTCGGGCCGCGCGTGCAGGAGCAGTACGAGCGGCACGCCGTCGCGATGCCGGGCGCCCACGACCTCCTCGGCCGCCTGCGCGCCGCCGGCGTGCCCCTGGGCCTGGCCACCTCGACCAAGCGGCCGCGCGTCGACATCGCGCTGGCCCGGCTCGACCTGGCCCGCTTCCTGACCGTCACCGTCTCGGGCGACGAAGTCTCGCGGGGCAAGCCGGACCCGGAGATCTACCTGACCGCGGCCGCCCGCCTGGACGTCCCTCCCGAGCGCTGCCTGGTGCTCGAGGACTCGCCGGCGGGCGTCGCCTCGGCGCGGGCGGCGGGCATGCGCGCCATCGGCGTGCGCATCAACGGCGGCAGCGGCCGCCCGCTCGACGGGGCGGACCGTATCATCGAGTCGCTGGCGGACTTCGACCTGGGCTGGGTCGAGACGCCGCAGCGTGAGGGGGCGCAGGCCCATGCCTAGCGCCCGCCGGATCCAGCCCGCCGCAAGGTCAATCCCGGGCCCGCGCGCCCGCGAGAGGAGCACGTGATGGCTGCAGAAGGACGCGTCGTACAGGTGATCGGCACGGTGGTGGACGTGGAGTTCCCGCCCAACGCGCTGCCGGCGCTGTTCGACGCCGTGACGATCACCATGGGCGACGGCACCGACGTCGTCACGGAGGTGCAGCAGCACCTCGGCAACAACCGCGCCCGCTGCCTGGCGATGGACGCCACCGAGGGCATGAAGCGCGGCGACGCCGCCCAGGACACCGGGCAGCCCATCGCCGTGCCCGTGGGGGAGATCGCCTTGGGGCGCATCTTCAACGTGCTCGGCCATCCGCTCGACGACATCGGCCCCATCGACGCCGCCGCCCAGCGCTGGCCCATCCATCGCAAGCCGCCCAGCTACGAGGAGCAGGTGTCGGAGGCGCAGATCTTCGAAACCGGCATGAAGGTCATCGACCTCATCGCGCCGTTCACCCGCGGCGGCAAGATCGGCGCCTACGGCGGCGCCGGCGTGGGCAAGACCGTCGTCATCCAGGAGTTGATCCGCAACATCGCGACCGAGCACGGCGGCTTCTCTGTCTTCACCGGCGTCGGCGAGCGCTCCCGAGAGGGCAACGACCTCTGGAACGAGATGAAGGAGTCGGGCGTCCTCTCGAAGACCGCGCTCGTCTTCGGCCAGATGAACGAGCCGCCGGGCGTGCGCCTCCGCGTCGGCCTGACCGGCCTGACGATGGCGGAGTACTTCCGCGAGGAGGAGGGGCAGGACGTCCTGCTCTTCATCGACAACATCTATCGCTACACCCTGGCCGGCCAGGAGGTTTCGGCGCTGCTGGGGCGCATGCCATCGGCCGTGGGATACCAGCCCACGCTCGCCACCGAGATGGGCGAGCTCGAGGAGCGCATCACCACGACGCCCAAGGGCTCCATCACCTCGTTCCAGGCGATCTACGTCCCCGCCGACGACTACACCGACCCTGGCGTGGCGACGACCTTCGGCCATCTCGACGCGGTCATCGCGCTCGAACGCTCCATCGCCTCGCAGGGCTTCTACCCCGCCGTCGACCCGCTGACGAGCTTCAGCCGGGCGCTCGACCCGGCGATCGTCGGGCAGGAGCACTACGAGGTCGCGCGCGGCGTGCAGCAGGTGCTGCAGCGCTACCGCGACCTGCAGGACATCATCGCCATCCTGGGCGTCGACGAGCTCTCCGAGGACGACAAGCTGGCCGTCGCGCGGGCGCGCAAGATCCAGCGCTTCCTCACGCAGCCCATGTTCGTCGCCGAGCAGTTCACCGGGCTGGCCGGCCAGTACGTCGCCACGCGCGACACGGTGCGCGGCTTCGGGGAGATCCTGCAGGGCCAGCACGACGACCTGCCCGAGCAGGCCTTCTACAACGTGGGCGCGATCGAGATGGCCGTCGAGAAGGCCGAGCAGATGCGGGCCGGGTCGGCCGCCTAGGCGGACGCCGGATCGCGAAAGGGCGCCGCGATGGCGAAGCTGACGCTGGAGATCATCACGGGCGAACAACTCCTCCTGCGGGAGGAGGAGATCGACGAGGTCGTCGCGCCGGGCAGCCTGGGCGAGTTGGGCATCCTGCCCAGCCACGCCCCGCTGGTCACGAGCCTGCAAGCCGGATCGCTGCGCGTGAAGCGCGCCGGCGACGAGGACGACTTCTTCGTCAGCGGCGGCTTCCTGGAGATCCGCGACAACCACGTCAAGGTCCTCGCCGACGCCGCCGAGCGCGGCGCCGAGATCGACCTCGAACGCGCCGAGGCGGCCCGGCAGCGCGCCGAGGAGCGCCTGCGCGGGGAGGCGACCGTCGACCGCGTGCGGGCCGAGGTCGCGCTGCGGCGCTCGCTCATGCGCCTCAAGGTGGCCCGCCGCCGGCGCCGCGGCCGGGCCGACATGCCCGCCGGCTCGGGTGGGGCCGAGTAGTCGCGCGCTCCTCCGCCGGTGGCGCCCGTCGTGCCGTGGTCGCCCGTGGTAGTTTGATCGAGGGGTGAGGCGCGCTCCGGCGCGGCGGAAGGGCGTCCCACGATGGAGCCGCTGTACCGGGTGCAGGGGGGCGGACCGCTGCGCGGCGACGTGGGCGCCAGCGGCGCCAAGAACGCCGCCCTGCCCTGCCTGGCCGCCACGCTGCTCACCGCCGAGCCCTGCACGATCCGCAACCTGCCCGACATCGCCGACGTGGGCGGCCTCCTCGCAATCCTGAGCCAACTCGGCGCCGAGGTGGACCACGACCCGGCCGCGCATCGTGTCACGGTGCGCGCGGCGGGGCCGCTGGCCGAGGCGCCGCCGGATCAGCTCGTCGGTAACCAGCGCGCCTCGTTCCTGGTCATGGGGCCGCTGCTGGCCCGCGAGGGGCGCGGCGCCTGCGCGGCGCCCGGCGGCGACCTCATCGGCCAGCGCCCGCTCGACGTGCACCTGCGCGGCTTCCGCGCGCTGGGCGCCGACGTGCGCACCGAGGCGGGGCGATTCGTCGCCTCGGGGCGCCTGCGCGGCGCGCGCATGGTGCTCGACTATCCCAGCGTGCTCGGCACCGAGAACCTGATGCTCGCCGCCGTCCGCGCCGAAGGCGAGACCGTGATCGTCAACGCCGCCGCCGAACCGGAGGTCGCCGCGCTCGCCGACCTCCTCTGCGCGATGGGCGCGCGCATCCGCGGGGCCGGCTCCCACACGATCACCGTCACCGGCGTCGCGGCCCTCCACGGCGCCGACTACACGCTCATCCCCGATCGCATCGAGGCCGGCACCTTCGCCGTGGCGGCCGCGATCACCGGCGGCGACGTGCGCATCCACGACGTGCGGCCGCGGCACCTCGAAGCGCTGCTCTCGAAGCTGCGCGAGATCGGCGTCGAGATCGACGAGGACGACGAGGCGCTGCGCGTGCGCCGCCGGGGGCCCCTCCAGGCAACCACCGCGCAGGCGGTGCCCTACCCCGGCCTGGCGACCGACCTGCAGGCGCTGGTGACCACCCTGCTCACCCAGGCCGAGGGCGTGAGCACCGTCAATGAGCGCGTCTTCGAGAACCGCCTGGGCTACGTGGCGGAGTTGCGCAAGATGGGCGCGCGCATCGTCACGGCGGGCAGCGCGGCCATCGTGCAGGGCCCGACGCCGTTGCACGGGGCGGTCGTCCAGGGTCTCGACGTGCGGGCCTCGGCGGCGCTGGTCGTCGCCGCGCTGGTCGCCGACGGCGAGACCGAGCTGCGGGACGTCGTGCACCTGGAGCGCGGCTACGAGGACTTCGGCGAGAAGCTGCGCGGCCTGGGCG
The DNA here is from genome assembly GCA_026707335.1 of Chloroflexota bacterium. GTDB lineage: Bacteria > Chloroflexota > Dehalococcoidia > Bin125 > Bin125 > TK10-74A. The sequence continues at coordinate 8,131 of JAPOXB010000100.1, read as the reverse complement.
CGGTCATCGAGCGCCGCGGCGTCGCGCCCGAGACGCCCCGCGCCTGACGCGGCCCCGGCTTGACTGTCGGGCGACGGCGCGGCCGGTATGATCAGCGCGGCGCGCGGGCGGCGCGCGGAACCTCGAGGGAGTGATGGCGCTCGGCAAGAAGATCGGCATCGACCTGGGCACGGCGAACATCCTCGTCGCGATCCGGGGCCAGGGCGTCGTGCTGCGCGAACCGGCCGTCGTGGCGCTCGACCATCGCGATAACACCGTCGTCGCCGTGGGCGAGGACGCCCGCGCGATGATGGGCCGCAGCCCCGAGGGGATCAGCATCGTGCGGCCCATGCGCGACGGCGTCATCGCCGACTACGTGGTCGTGGAGGCGATGCTGCGCTACTTCCTGGGCCGCGTCACCGGGCGCCTCAACCTGGTCCGGCCGGAGGTCATGATCTCCGCCCCGGCCGGCGTCAACACCGTCGAGCAGCGGGCCGTCCGCGACGCGGCCGAGCAGGCCGGCGCCCGGCGCCCGGCGCAACTCGTCCCGGAGCCCCTGGCGGCGGCGATCGGCGCCGGGCTGCCCGTCGCCACCCCGCGCGGCAATCTCGTCGTCGACATCGGCGGCGGGCGCACCGAGGCGGCCGTGATCTCCATGTACGGCATGGTCGTCTGGCACTCCGAGCGCGTGGCCGGCAACCGCTTCGACGAGGCCATCCAGAGCTACATCAAGCGGCGTCACAGCCTGATCATCGGCGAGCGCACGGCCGAGGATCTGAAGATCGCCATCGGCTCGGCCCTGCCCGTCGAGGACACGCTGCGCACCCAGCTGCGCGGCCGCGACCAGGTCAGCGGCATGCCGCGCACGATCACCGTCACGTCGAACGAAATCGCCACCGCGCTGCAGGAGCCGCTGGCCGGCGTGGTGGGCGTGATCCGCTCCGTGCTGGAGGAGATGCCGCCGGAGTTGTCCGCCGACGTCATCGACCGCGGCGTCGTGCTGACCGGCGGCGGCGCGCTGCTGCGCAACGTCGACCGGCTGCTGACCGAGGAGACGGGCATCCCCTGCCACATCGCCGACCGGCCCCTGGATTGCGTGGCCGAGGGGGCGTCGATCGCGCTGGAGTACATCGACGTGATCCGGCGCTCGCTGCCCAGCGACGAAGGCACGCTGGCCGGCGCGATCGAGTAGGGCCGAGTAGGGCCGGGTCGCGCCCCGCTCACCCGGCGGGCGCGGCCGACGATCCGTCCTGCGCCAGGAAGTACGTCATGCTCTGCAGCGACAGCACCGGGTCGATCTGGCGCAGCTGCACCCCGGCCGGGACGCGCACGGCGATGGGCGCGTAGTTCAGCACCGCGTGCACGCCGCTCTCGACCAGCACGTCGATCACCTCCTGCGCGATCTCCCCCGGCACCGCCACGATGCCGATGTCGACCGGCTCCTCGCGCAGCGACGCGCCGAGGTGCGCCACGTCCTCGACGATCAGGGCGCCCTCGCGGCGGCCGATCAGCCCGGGGGCGGAGTCGAACGCCTTGACGATGTGGAAGCCCTGCGGGCCGAAGCCGCCGTAGCCGAGGATCGCCTGGCCCAGGCGCCCGGCGCCTACCAGCGCCATCTTCCACTCGCGGTCCAGGCCCAGGATGGAGCGCAGCGTGTCCAGCAGGTGGCCCACGTTGTAGCCGCGTCCCTGCTTGCCGAAGCGGCCGAAGTAGGAGAGGTCCTTGCGGATCTGGGCGGGCGTCACGCCCAACTCCCCGCCCAACTCCCGAGAGCTGACCACCCGGCGGCCCTCCAGCGCGAGCAGGGCGAGGGCGCGCACGTACACCGGCAACCGGTTGATGACGACTTCGGGGATCTCGTTACCCGTCACGGCGGATGTCCCCGGCCGGCGGTCCGGGTGGAGCCCCAACGGGCCCGGCGGTCGCCCGGCGCCACGGCCCGATCTGGCGCGTCGGTCTATGGCTCGCCAGTGTATCGACTGGCGGGATAGTCACAACGCGGGCCCGACCGCGGACGATCGGAGCGCGCCGATGCCGCCGCGAACCGTTCTCGACGCGCGAGCGCTGCCCTCGCTGCGGGAGCGCCCCTGCGCCTATCCCGACGCCCGGCCCGCCGATGCGCGCCCGCCCTACGTCTACGCCGCCGGCAGCGTTCACGTCCTCGGCGAGGGAGAGCGCCCCGACGACCTGCTGCGCGCGCTCGGTGGCGCGCCCATCTCGGCGCGCATCCCGGTGCTCGCCGTGGGCTCGAACGCCTACCCGCGGCAACTGCTCGACAAGTTCGCGGACGCCGGCCTCTCCGACGACAGCGTCCCCACACTGCGCTGCCGCGTCCCGCGGGCCGCGATCGCCTACGCCGGCGCGCTCTCGGGACGGGGCTACATCCCCGTGTCGCTGCGGGTCCGGCCCGGCGGCCACTGCGAGACCTGGCTGCAATGGCTGACGGTCGAGCAACTCGTCCGCATCTCGGCGACCGAGGGGACGGCCTACCGGCTCGCCGCGATACCCGGCGTCGTCGCGCCCGCCCTGGGGCCGGGGCGGCCGACCGCGCTCGGCTGGGCGCACGAGTCGCTGCTGGATCTGGGCGACGGCCCCTTCGGCCCGGGAGCGATGGACCAGCGGGCGTTGCTCGGCGAGGCGCTGCGGGCCGTCGATCCGGCCGCGGCGTGGGACGGCTGCCGGCTGCCCGAGGCGGCGGTCGCGCCGCTGCGGCGCTGGCTGCGGCAGCATGGCGTCGCGAATCCGCTGCCCGCCTCGTGGCGGGTCGTGGAGCGCGATCCGGCGGCCTTGGCGGCGTACCGCTCGGGCGACGCCTGAGCCCCCCGATCGGCCCGGCTCGCGGCCGTTATTCGCCCTATGACGCAGCCCCGGGAGTGATAGAATGTGGGGGCACGCGATCCCGCGTTCGAACCTGATTTCTCTCCGAGGGGGACTGCCCGCATGGTGAGAGCCGAGGAAGCGATCCGTCCGCCGCGACCGCGCGACATCGAGACGGAGATGCGCACCTCGTACCTCGATTACGCGATGAGCGTGATCGTCGCGCGCGCGCTGCCCGACGTGCGCGACGGCCTCAAGCCCGTCCAGCGCCGCATCCTCTTCGCCATGGACGACCTGGGCCTGCGCTCCGGCGCGGCCTTCAAGAAGAGCGCCCGCATCATCGGCGAGGTGCTGGGCAAGTATCACCCGCACGGCGACTCCCCCGTCTACGAGGCCATGGTGCGCATGGCGCAGGACTTCTCGCTGCGCTACGCGCTGGTCGACGGGCAGGGCAACTTCGGCTCGATCGACGCCGACCCGCCCGCCGCGATGCGCTACACCGAGGCCCGCCTCAGCCAGATCGCCGAGGAGATGCTGGCCGACCTCGACAAGCAGACGGTCGATTTCGCGCCCAACTTCGACAGCTCCCTGAACGAGCCGACCGTGCTGCCCGGGCGGCTGCCCAACCTGCTGGTCAACGGCGCCCAGGGCATCGCCGTGGGCATGGCGACCAACATCCCGCCGCATCACCTGGGCGAGATCGGGGCCGCCGTGAAGCTCGTGCTGGCCAACCCCGAGGCCGGCGTCGACGAGCTGATGGAGGTCGTCGAGGCGCCCGACTTCCCCTCCGGCGGGCTGCTCTTCGCCGGCGAGGGGCGCTCGGCCGTGCGAGAGATCTTCGGCACGGGCCACGGCCGCATCACGCTGCGCGCCGTCCACCACACCGAGGAGACCGCCCGCGGCGGCCGCATCCAGATCGTCTTCACCGAGCTGCCCTACCAGGTCAACAAGGCGGCCCTGATCGAGCAGATCGCCAACCACGTGCGCGACAAGCGCATCGACGGCATCGCCGACCTGCGCGACGAGTCGGACCGCGACGGCCTGCGCGTCGTCGTGGAGCTCAAGCGCGACGGCAACCTGCAGCTGGCGCTGGCCTTCCTCTGGAAGCTGACGCCCCTGCAGACGAACTACGCCGCCAACATGGTCGCCCTGATCGACGGCCGCCCGCGCGCGATCTCGCTCAAGCAGGCCATCGAGGCCTACATCGACCACCGCCGCGACGTGATCCGCCGCCGCTCGGAGTTCGACCTGGAGAAGGCGCGCGACCGCCATCACGTCGTCGAGGGGCTGCTGAAGGCCATCGGCATGATCGACGAGATCATCGCGGCGATCCGGCGGGCCGAGTCGGCCGACGCCGCCAAGAGCCGCCTGCAGCGCGCCCCCTTCGGCCTGTCGGAGCGGCAGGCGCAGGCCGTGCTCGACATGCAGTTGCGCCGCCTGGCCGCGCTGGAGCGGACCAAGCTGGAGGAGGAGTACAACGAACTCAGCGAGACCATCGCCTACCTGGAGGGCCTGCTGGCCGACCCGAAGAAGATCGACGGCGTGATCGCGGAGGACGTGGACGAACTGACGGAGCGCTTCGCCGGCGAGCGGCGCTCGAAGGTGGTCGAGCGGGACGCTGAGAGCTTCAGCCCGGAGGACCTCGTCGCGCACGAGGAGACGGTGATCTCCTACTCACGCGGCGGCTACATCAAGCGCATGCCGCTGGCCACCTATCGCACCCAGAACCGGGGCGGCAAGGGCGTCAAGGCGATGCAGACCCGCCCCGAGGACGCCGTCCGCGAGCTGCTCGTCGCCGACACGCACGACAGCCTGCTGCTCTTCAGCGACCGCGGGCGCGTCTTCAGCCTCAAGGCGCACGAGGTCGAGGAGCGCACGCGCGAATGGCGCGGGCTGCCCATCCGCAACCTCGTGCAGGTGGAGCCCGAGGAGCGCATCACGGCGATGGTCGCCGCGCCCGAGTTGGACCACGACTACCTGCTGCTGGCGACGCGCGACGGCCAGATCAAGAAGACGGCGCTCAAAGAATTCGCCGACGTGCGCCGGGCGGGTCTGAAGGCGTTCAACCTGCGGAACGGCGACGAACTGGTGCTCGCCACCACGGCGCACGCGGGCGACGACGTGATGGTCGCCTCGGATGCCGGGCTGGCCGTGCGCTTCCCCGTCGATGCGCTGCGCGAGGCGTCCCGATCGAGCGGCGGCGTCCGCGCGATCACGCTGCCCAAGGACGGGCGGCTCGTCGGCCTGCTCAAGGTCGCGCCAGACCAGGAACTGCTCACCGTGACGGCCAACGGCTTCGGCAAGCGCACGCCGGAGTCGGAGTACCCGCGCAAGGGGCGCGGGGGCAAGGGCATGATCGCGCACAAGGTCTCCGACCGCACCGGCGCGCTGGTGTCGCTGCATCAGGTCGCCGGCGACGAGCAACTCGTCCTGATCTCCGAGGAGGGCAAGTTCATCCGTACCGCCGTCGACTCCATCCGGGCCTGCGGGCGCTCCACGCAAGGCGTCACCGTGATGAAGACGGATGCTGGCATGGACGTCGCCGCCGTCGCCGTCGTACGGCCCAGCGCGTGGGAGGGATCGGCGGGGCCGCAGGCGCCCGCCAACGGCGGGCGCGAGGGCAAGCCGGCGTCGGCCCCGCGCCGCGCGTCCTCCCGCAACGGAGCCGCGCGCAACGGCGCCGGCAGCGGGCGGCGTCGCAACGGCCGCTGACTAGTCGTTCGATCCGTGGTGATGGTGATGGTGGTGGTCGTGCGTCCCGTCCGACGGCTCCGCACCGGAGCCCGGCGCATCCATTCAACAGCCCGGCTGGCCGGGGTTGCCGCAGCAGAGCGACAGTCGACGCGCCTTGAGCCAGTAGTTGCGCGCGAACAGCCGCAGCGTCGTCGCCGTGGAGGCGTCGTAGTCGCGCAGGCTGAGCAGCGATCGCCGCAGCCGGGGCAACAGCCTGCGCACGAGGCGGCAGACGCCAACCGGCGCGGAGAGGCAGCGGCCGAGCCACCTGGGGAGTGCACTGCGGAGCGCCGGGTCGGACATCGATGGCTCCTGGGCGACGGCGGCCGCGCGGCGCGGCGCCGCGTGCGTCCGCACTGGATGCCCTCTGACTGGCCCCATGCTATCCGCTCCAGCACACTGGCCCCATGACCGCCGATCCGAAGCTCGCCGACGCGCCGGCCGCCGTCTGGCAGGTCCGCACGCACGATCCCGCCGAGACGCGCGCCCTCGGCGCGACGCTGGGGGCGATCGCGCCGCGGGGCGCGGTCGTGCTGCTGCAGGGCGATCTGGGCGCCGGCAAGACCGTGATCGCCCAGGGCGTCGGCCGCGGCCTCAACGTGCGGGGTGTAGTCAACAGCCCCACCTTCGTGCTCGTCAACGAGCACCTGGGCGGGCGGCTGCCCATGCTCCACGCCGACCTCTACCGCCTCGACGAGGCGGCCGAGATCGCGGAGCTCGTGCTCGACGAGCTGGCGGCGGACGGCGTGCTGCTCGTCGAGTGGCCCGAGCGCAGCGCGGAGCCCATCGCCGAGGACGCCCTCCGCGTCACCATCACGCCCGGCGAAGGCCCCGAGGATCGCACGCTGACCTGGGAGGCGCGGGGCGGCCGCTCGGAGGCGCTGCTGGGCCGGCTGCGCGCCGCAGCGGAGTCGGAGACCGCGTAAGCGTGGAACTCTCCATCGACAGCGTCGGCCTGCAGTCGAGCGTCGCCGTCAGCGACGCCGGCCGGCCGCTGGTCGAGATCAACTGGCCGACGGGCCGCCGCCACACCCCCAGCCTGGTCCCCACGGTCGACGAGGCGATGCGCCGCGCCGGCGCCGAGCGCTCCCAGCTGACGGCCGTCTTCGTCGACGTGGGGCCGGGCGCCTACGGCGGCATCCGCGCCGGCATGGCCGCCGCGACGGCCATCGCGCTGGCCCTGGGCCTGCCGGCCCTCGGCGTGGGGCGCCTCGAGATCGAGGCCTACGCGCACGCGGCCGCCGGCGTCGTGGCGGCCGTGCACTCGGCGGGGCGGCGGCAGTGGGCCGTCGCGCGCTACCGCGGCCCGGCGGCGGAGTGGCGGGAGGAAGCCGGACCGCGCCTCGTCGCGGCCGACGATCTGGTCGCCGCCCTCGGCGGCGGTCCCGCCGGCGTCTGCTGCGGCGACCTGGACGACCTGCCCGACGCGGCCCGCGCCGCTCTGCGAGACGCCGGCTGGACGCCGGCCGGCCCGGGCGCAAACATGCGCCGGGCGGCGCTGCTGGCCGAGCTGGGCTGGCGGCGGCTGGAAGCCGCGCGCGCACGCGGCGACGACCTGCATCCGGCGCGCCTGCAGCCGATCTACCTGCGCGAGCCGGCCATCGGCCCGCAGCCCCCGCCGCCCGCGGAGGAACCCCAGGCGATGAAGGAGACGAGTCGATGAGCAGCGAGCGGACATTGGTGCTGGTCAAACCCGACGGCGTGCAGCGCGGCCTGATCGGCGAGGTGCTGGGCCGCCTCGAACGGCGGGGGCTGCAACTCGTGGGCCTCAAGCTCATGCGCATGGACGAGGCGCTCGCGGCGCGCCACTACGCGGAGCACGTCGAGAAGCCGTTCTACCCCGGCCTGCGCGACTTCATGACCAGCGGCCCGCTGGTCGCCGCCGTCTTCGAGGGCGAGAACGCCGTCCGCGCGGTGCGTCAGGCGATGGGCGCGACCGACCCGCTGGCGTCGCCGCCCGGCTCCATCCGCGGCGACCTGGCGCTCGACCTGGGGCGCAACATCGTGCATGGCTCCGACTCCCCGGAGTCCGGGGAGCGAGAGGTGGCCCTCTTCTTCCGTCCCGAGGAGCTGCTCTCGTGGACGCAGGACGCCGCCCGCTGGGTGCGCGAGTAGCGCGCCCGTCCCCCGGCGCAGGCGATCGGTACCCTGCCCTTATGACCTCGCCGTCCCTGCGATCACTGAATGCGCAGCAGTTGCCGCCCCGCCGACCACAGCCCCTCCAGGTCGTAGTAGGCGCGCTCCTCGCGGGCGAAGAGATGCACCACGACGTCGCTGTAGTCGAACAACTGCCAGCCGCCTTCGCTGCCGCCCTCGCGCCGCAGGTGGCGGTCGCCGGCCGCCCGTTCGACGGCCTCGCCCAGCGCCTCGAACTGCCGCGACGAGGTCGCGGAGGCGATCACGAAGTAGTCGGTGAAGCCCGCCACGGCGCTCACGTCGAGCAGCACGATCTCCTCCGCCTGCCGATCCGCCAGCGCATCGACGATCCGCCGCCCCATGGCCTCCGCCTCCTCCAGGTGCGCGGTCGCACTCGCGGGGGCGTCGGTTGGGGCGGCGTCGGTGGACATGGGCGGGGGCGGCTCCTTCGTGCGGCGCGGCGGCG
>JAPOXB010000153.1 GCA_026707335.1 Chloroflexota bacterium | reverse complement strand
GCGACCACGCCCGCATCGAGGCCTGGCGCCGCCAGCAGCGCCTCGATCGGACGGCCCGCCGCCGGCCGGACCTGCTCGGCGGTCGGGGGCCGTGAGGTCCGAACGCCGCGATTCTGCGGCAGAGTGCGCGCGCTTCACGCAGATCGACTGCGCGGCTGGTAGACAGGTAGAGGAGCACACCGACACGGGGGCGACTCCGACACGCCCCCGAAGCGAATAGGCGGTCGGGGGGCGTCGCGTGTGGGGGTGGGGCTTCGTGCACCATCAGGGGCGGCGACCCAGGGGCGGTAGGGCGACGCGTCAGACCGTTCGCCGCCGCAGTCGGCGGAGCCTGACGTAGCAGCGCCCCCGCCTCTAGGATCGGGGGCGCTGGTGGAGTCGCCTTCACGGAGGCGGCGGCCATAGCCGAAGTGGCCTCTAGGCGTCCGGCCGTCGGGGGGTCACGTCCCCTGGCTCCACCGGCATTGTACCACACACCCGGCCGGCGGCGCAGCGCGGGCGCGCTGGGCCGCGGCGGCTAACGGGTACCTTTCCCGTCCGCACGCACCTCCGCCCAGTACTCCTCCACCAGGCGCGCCACGTCCTCCGGGCGGATGCCCAACTCCCGCGCCCGCCGCTCGCCGTAGCGGAGCAGTTCCTCCCACCCACGGTCGTCACTGCGTGGCATCTGCGCCCCCCTTGGCGGCCCTTAGCGAGCCCTTGTCGCGCCTTACCGGAGCATACCGCTCCCCATCCCCGCCCCCGAACGACGCCGCCGACACGCAGGCCCGACCCCACATCTCGCCCAGCGACCGCGGCCGTGCCTACAATGGTCGCGCGATGGACCGCTCCGACCTGCTCGAACTCGAACGCAACCCCGCCATCGAGGATTTCCAGCCCGGCGACACGGTGCGCGTCCACGTGCGCATCGTCGAGGGCGACCGCGAGCGCACGCAGGTCTTCGAGGGCGTGGTCATCGCGCTGAGCCGCAAGGGCTCGTCGAGCAACTTCACCGTGCGCCGCGTGACCGGCGGCATCGGCGTCGAGCGCAAGTTCCTGCTGCACTCCCCCCGGACGGAGAAGGTCGAAGTCACGCGCCGCGGCCGCGTGCGGCGGGCCAAGCTCTACTACCTGCGCGGCCGCACCGGCAAGGCGGCCCGCATCCCGGCCCGGCCGCGCAACGCCAAGCGCGCCATCCACGGCTTCTGACGCCCGGCGCTGGCTAGACTCGACCCCTCCGCCGTCGCTGCTTGAGAGGCGCACGCCGCGTGCCGCCACCGACCCCGCCCCCGTCCGGCGCAATCGAGCCCGACCCGCCCGCCGGCGCGCCGTCCGTCTACGCCGAGGTCGCCGTGAACGCCGGCCGGCCGCTGCGCCAGCCCTTCACCTACGCCGTCCCGGCCGGCTTCCTCGCCCGCACCGGCCCGCTGCGCGTCGGGCACGCGGTCTTCGTGCCGTTCGGGCGCAAGGTGGTGCAGGGGGTCGTGCTGGCCCTGCGCGACGAGCCGGACGTCGCCTCGCCCCGGCCTGTCGAGGCGCGCATCGAGCCGGCGCCGATGCTCACCCCCGCCCAGGCCGCCCTGGCCCGATGGATCGCCGACGCGTATCTGGCCCCGCTGTGGAGTTGCGTGTCGCTGTTCCTGCCCCGCCGCATGACGACGGCGCCGCTGCGCATCCTCTCCGCCGCCGACCCCCCTCCGCCTTCCTCCCCCGGCGACGACCCGCTCAGCGACCTCCAGGCCGCCCTCCTCGCCGACGTGCGCGCCCGCGGGCCGATCGACGCCGCGGCCCTCGCCGCCCTGCGCGACGACGGCCCCATCGACGCGGCTCTGGAGGGGCTCGTGCGGCGCGGCCTGGTGCGCGAGCAGTACGAGTTGGTCTCCGCTCCCGGCCCGCCCCAGGCCGAGGCCGAGCTGGCGCTCGCCGTCCCCCTCGACGCGGCAGCTGCCGCTCTGCGCGACTGGCCCGCCTCGCGGCGCTCGCGCAAGGCCGACCTGATGGAGCGGCTGCAGGCCGGCCCCGCCCCCTTCGACGAGGCGCGCCGCATCGCCGGCGGCCGCGACGCCATCGAGCGCTGGCTGGCCGACGGGGCGCTCGTCGTGCGGGACGCCGGGGGCGAGGTCGTCCATCTCGCCCCCCGCTTCCGCGACGACCCCGCCGCCGCCGACGCGGCCGTCCTCTCGCTGCGGCGCAGCGCGGCCGAGCGTCGCGGCGCGGCGCTGCTCGCCGCCCTGGTCGACGGGCCCCGCCCCGAGCGCGAGGCCCGCGCGGAGGCCGGCGCCGCCCCCGCCGACCTCGACCCGCTGATCGAGCGGGGGCTGGTCCGCCGCCGGCCCACCGGGGGACCGCCCCCTCCCGGACCGCCCCCCGCCGCGCCCGTGCTCACGGCCTACCAGGCCCGCGCCTATGCGGCCGTCGCCGCGGCCCTCGACGACGCGCGCCGCGCCCCCGGCCGCACGACCGCCCCCCGGCTCTTCCTGCTGCGCGGGGTGACCGGCAGCGGCAAGACCGAGGTCTACCTGGCCGCCGCCGAGCGCGTCCGCGACCAGGGCGGCGTGACGCTGGTGCTCGTGCCCGAGATCGCGCTCGCGCCGCAGACCGTGGACCGCTTCCGCGCGCGGATGCCGGGGCGGGTCGCGGTGCTGCACTCGGCGCTGCGCCGCGGCGAGATCGAGGAGAGCCGCCGCCGCATCCGCGCCGGCGAGGTCGACGTCGTCGTCGGTTCCCGCTCCGCCCTTTTCGCCCCCGCCGCCGACCCGGCCCTGATCATCGTCGATGAAGAGCACGAGTGGACCTACAAGCAAAGCGACCCCGCCCCCCGCTACCACGTCCGCGAGGTCGTCGAGCGCTACTGCGAGCTGACCGGCGCCGTCGCGCTGTTCGGCTCCGCCACGCCCGACCTCGTCACCTACGCGCGCGCCCGGGCGGGCCGCTACGCCCTGCTCGACCTGCCCCAGCGCGTCCGCCGCCCCGGCCGCGGCGAGTCGGTCCCGCCCCCGATCCCACTGCCCGACGTGGAGGTCGTCGACCTGCGCGAGGAGTTGCTGGCCGGCAACCGCTCGATCTTCTCCCGCGCCCTGCGCGCGGAGCTCGACGCCGCGCTCGCCGGCGGCGAGCAGGCGATGCTGTTCCTCAACCGGCGGGGCATCGGCATCGTCGTCTGCCGCACCTGCGGCGAGGCCGTCGGCTGCGACCGCTGCGACATCCCGCTCACGCTGCACCAGTTCCCCGGCCCGCTGGGCGACCCCCGCCCGCCCGACGCCGTCCTGCAGTGCCACGAGTGCGGCCTCCGCGCCGCGCCGCCCCGCCGCTGCCCCGCCTGCGGCAGCGACCGCGTCCGCCCCATGGGCATGGGCACCGAGCGTCTCCAGGCTGAGGTCGAGCGCGCCTTCCCCGCCGCCCGCACGCTGCGCTGGGACCGCGACACGGTGCGCGGCCGCGACGACCATCGCCGTCTGCTGGAGCGCTTCGCCGGCGGCGAGGCCAACGTGCTCGTCGGCACGCAGATGATCGCCAAGGGGCTCGACCTGCCGCGCGTCACGCTGGTCGGGGTGATCAACGCCGACCTCTCGCTGCGCCTGCCCGACTACGCCGGGCCGGAGCGCACCTTCCAGCTGATCAGCCAGGTCGCGGGCCGGGCCGGGCGCGGCGACCTCTCCGGCCGCGTCGTGGTGCAGACCTACGCGCCCGACCACCCGGCCATCGTCGCCGCGGCGGCGCACGACTACGACGCCTTCGCCGCCGCCGAGCTCGACGCCCGCGCCGCCCACGACCATCCGCCCGCTGGCCGCCTCGCCCGCCTCGTCTACGCCGATCGGGACCACGCCCGCGCCCGCGACGTCGCCGCCGCCATGGCCGCCAGCCTGACCGAGGATCGCGACCGCCGCGGGCTGCCGGGACCGCGCGTGCTGGGCCCCACCGCCGCCTTCATCTCACGGCGGCGCGGCCTCTATCGCCAGCAAGTCACCCTGCGCGGGGCCGACCCCATGCCGCTGCTGCAACGCATCGACTTCCCCCGCGGCTGGACCGTCGACATCGATCCGGTCTCCCTCCTCTAGTCCTTGGCTCCAAGCCTCGCGGGGCCACTCGCCGGGCCCGCGCCGCTGCGCCAGAATGAGACCCGGAGGGGGAGACGCCATGGCCGTACGACCGATCACCGCGATCCCCCACGACGCGGCCGTGCTGCGCGCCAAGGCCAAGCGCATCCGCCACGTCGACCGCTCCATCCACCGTCTCGTGGAGGACATGATCGACTCCATGCACGCGGCCAGCGGCGTGGGGCTGGCGGCGCCGCAGATCGGCGTCTCGCTGCGGCTGATCGTGATCGGCCTGCCCGACGAGCGCCCCTTCGCGCTGCTCAACCCGGAGGTGGTCAAGCGCTCCGGCGAACGATTCCTGCCCGAAGGCTGCCTCAGCGTGCCGGGCTATCGCGGCCGGGTGGCGCGGTCGAGCCGCGTCGTCGTCAAGGCCACCGACCTGCAGGGCCGCGACGTCCGCATCCGCGCCCAGGACGACCTCCTCGCGCAGGCGCTGGAGCACGAGATCAACCACATCAACGGCATCCTCTACATCGATCAGGTGCGCGACCTGGAGGATCTGAGCCGTCTCACCCCCGCCGATCCTGAGGAGGCGTCGTCGGGCGAGTGATCCCCTTGCCGGCGCGCCGTGCGTCATGCAGCTCGATCTCCGACAGTGTCTCGGCGCGCAGGGCGGCGAGTTGCTCAGATGCGCCCGGACGAGCGATCACCTGTTCGTGCAGCCTGCGGTAGCTCTTGGCCACGGTGTCTCCCTCTCTGCGAAGCGGCCGCCCCCACCGCGGCTATCGAGTGACGGCGAGCCGAAGGTCCAGCGTGTCGAGGACACGGAACAGCGTATCGAGACGCGGGTTGCCCTCGCTGGAAAGCGCGCGATACAGGGACTGTCGGCCCAGCCCGCTGGCCTCGGCGACGGCGGTCATCCCCTTGGCGCGGGCGACGTCGCCCACCGCCTTGGCGAAGAAGGCCGGGTCACGCTCCTCCAGCGCGGCGTTGAGATACTCGATCAGCGCCTCATCGGTGTCGAGGAAGTCAACCGGATCGAACGTCTTGAGTTCCACCATCAACCCTCCCGAAGCTCGATCGCCAACTGTTGGGCCCGCCGGATGTCGCGCTGCTGGCTCGACTTGTCGCCGCCAGCGCACGCCTCACTCCGTCAGTGCTGCGTGATCGCCAGGTCGTCCAGAGACACGTCGAGCAGCCTGGCGAGCGCGCCCAGTGTCTTCGCCGACCCCGTCCGCTGCCCCCGCTCGATCTGGGAGAGGTACACCGGGTTGATCCCGGCCGCGGCCGCCAGCTCCTGCTGCGTCAGGCCGCGGTAGCTGCGATAGACGCGGATGGGGGACTCCCCGGCCAGGAGCCGGTCCGCCACCTCGATAGGGAAGGATTCGCCGCCCTCGCTCCTGGCGCGGTCGTAGAGTTCTTCGTCGCTGATCGCGGCGTCCCCGACCAAGCGCTCGTAGTCCCGCCAGGGGAGCACGGCGTAGGCCGGCTCGCCGGCGGCGTCGACGATCACCTGGGGTTCGTTCACGGGGTCCTCCCGTACGCTTGCCCGCGTGGCGCGATGCGGAGGATGTCGATCACACGAGCGTCATCGTCGCGCTCGTAGATGATCCGCATCCCGCCCACGCGGAGCCGATAACCTGACCGTCCCTGGAGGGCGGCAACGTCGATATCGCGCCGCGCAGGATCCTCCGCCAGCTTGTCCAACTCGCCGCGGATGCGGATCGCTTGGTCGCGGGGCATCCGCTGCAAGGCCCTGACGGCCTGCCGCTTGATCGTCAGTCGGTAGCGGGCATCCGTCACGAGAACACTATAGCTCTGAGAACAACCATCGACAATCTCATAGCTTTAGTGCGCTGGGACGCCTATCCGGGGTGGCGGCTGGGCGCTTCGTCGCCCCCGACTACACTGGACCACACCCCCGGACGGAGAACGACGCCATGGCCGAAGTGCTCCTCATCACCGCGCTCGTTCTGGCGCTGTTCTTCATCTTCTTCATCCGGCCGGCCCGGCAGGTGCAGGGCCGGCGCCGCCGCGACCTCAACGAGTTGCGCATCGGCGACGAGGTGCTCACCACCGGCGGCATCATCGCCATCGTCGACGCGGTCGAGACGCCGCCGCGCGGCCCCATGATCCTGCACCTCGAACTCGACGACGGCGTCGTCGTGCGGGCGCGCACCAGCGCCATCGACCAGCGCCTGCGCACCGCCGCCGAGGTCGCCGAGGCGCTGGCCGCGGCCGGCGACCCGCCCGCCCTCGCAGCGGGCGACGACGATTCCACGGACGGCGACGCCCCCCGGTGACCGCAAGCGGGAGCCTCCGTATGATGGCCGCGTCGCGAGAGTCGGATCGTGGCCGGGAGGCCTGTGCGTAGGCGTCAGAACCAACTCGCGCTGCTCGTGATCCTGGCCGTCGCGACGTTCTGCGTCGTCGTGACCTGGCCGGGCAACCCCGGCAAGTACCTGCCCGGCTTCATCCCCTGGCCCGGCGGCTCCGGCATCAGCGTCGGCGGCTTCGAGCGCAACCACTTCCGCCTCGGCCTCGACCTGGCGGGCGGCGTCTCCGTCACGCTCGAGGCGGCGGGCTCGGCCGCCCCTGTCCGCGACGGCGAATCGCTCAGCGACTTCGTCGCCCGCCAGGACGTGCCGCTCGACACGCTGCTCGACCTCAACTCCGCCCTGGCCGACCTCGACCCGGCCGAGTACGACCGCCCGCTGCCCGCGGCGCTGTCCACCATCACCATGCCGCTCGACCCGGACCTCGACCTCACCGAGGAGATCGAGCAGGCGCGCCTGATCATCGAGCAGCGCGTCAACGGTTTCGGCGTCTCCGAGGCCGAGGTGACGATCGTCGGCGAGGACCGCATCAATGCGCAGATTCCCGGCGTCAGCGCCGCGCAGGCGGCCCAACTGGTCGGCTCGACGGCGCTGCTGGAGTTCCGCGAGATCGACCCCGCCCTGCCCTTCTCGCCGCCGCCCGTCGATCCCGTCGCGGCGCGCACGACGCTCTTCGACGCCTTCGACCCCGCCGCCCGGCTGAGCGGCCCGGAGCAGCCGCCCCGGCTCACCGAGACGCGCGTCACCGACCCCACCGAGGACGTCATCCTGACCCCCCGCCGGTCGGGCGAGCCGCCCAGCCGCTGGATCCCCGCCCGCGGCCTGCTCGACGGGGAGCAGGTCGCCCTGACCGGTACCTTCCTCATCGCCGACTCGATCACCCGCACGCTCGACAGCGTCGGCCAGCCGGCCCTCACCTTCCAGTTCGACGACGACGGCGCGGAGTTGTTCGAGCAGATCACCACCCGCCTCTTCGGGGAGCAGCGGCCGCTCGGCATCTTCGTCGACGGGCGGCTGATCAGCGCGCCCAACGTCAGCGCCGTGATCAGCGACTCCGGCATCATCACCGGCCTCAGCGACGAGAACGCCCGCACGCTGCGCCTGCAGCTGCGCGCCGGCGCCCTGCCGATCAACTTCCGCACCATCCAGCAGACCGAGGTCGCCGCCACGCT
>JAPOXB010000150.1 GCA_026707335.1 Chloroflexota bacterium | reverse complement strand
AGGAGGACCTGGCCGAGGGCCGGCGGCTGCTCGACGCCAGCGGCTACGACCCGGACAGCGTGCCGCCGATGACCACCGCCGACATTGAAACCCCAACCGCGGAGGTGCTCCAGCAGAACTTTGCCGAAATCGGCTTCGAGGTCGAACTCCACGAGATTCCCGACTCGGAGCACAACCCCAGGCGGGCGACGGGGGATTTCACCCTCGCCACCCAGGGCCTCGGGGGCGTGTTCGACCCCGACGCCCTCCACGGCACCCACCACAGCGACGGCGGACGCAACTACGGCGAGTTCTCGGACCCCGAGATCGACGCGCTGCTGGAGCAGGGACGCACCACCCTCGGTCAGGAGAACCGTCTGCCGATCTACGACGAGATCCAGACCAAGTTGCTCGAAGAGCACAATCCCCAGATCTACCATTCTTGGGGCCGGCCGGTCGTCGGACACCGTCCCTGGCTCAAGGGCTACGGCCCGACCAACATGCAAACCGCCGCCACCTATCTGCTGTACAAGTCGTGGTTCGAGGGCAAGCCCGGCGTGTAGGGGGATCTCCGGTCCCCTCTCCCCCGAGGGGAGAGGGGATCAGACCCTTCTCCATTGTTCGGCAATGGAGAAGGGGGTTAGGGAGTGAGGTCTGCCAGCGCGCCGTCGCGGGGACGGGTGCTGCAGGGAAAGGCACGGTCATGAGCAACCGCAACGATACGACTGATTTTCACGCCATCGCCTCCGCGATCGAGGCACGGGGCTTCTGCGTTGTCCCGGACTTCCTAGGCCGTGATGAGATCGACTTCCTCGTGGAAGAATTCGATGTCTGCCCGGACTATTCCGCCCCACCGCAGGACAAGCGGTCGGCGGGGCTCCGTGGCGATCAGCCAGCGACGGGCGCGCTGCGTGAGAATGCGATGGGACGCAAGGAAACCTACCAACGCATCCGTCCGCGGATGGAAGCGTTCGCCCAGGGAGTTACCGGCGCCAAGGCCGCGCTCTATCAAATCCTCTATCTCCAGACGCCGATCACCGATCTTCCCGTGCATCAGGATACCGATCAATTCTTCCTGACGGCGTTCAATCCGACGCATCTCAATTTCTGGATTCCGTTGGTTAAGCCGTCCCGCACCGAGGCCGGACTGCGCCTGATTCCCTGGGATCGGCTGGGCGAGCAGTCGCCGCGACTCTTGAACCTCTGCCGGCACTCGGGCGCGAGCTTCATGCGCTCACTCCGGGACGGGGGGACCTGGTACGTGTCCGACTGGAGCGGGGTCCACTGGGTCGACGAGGATCTCGAACTCGAGGAGGTCATCGAGACGCCGGAGCTGGGGCCCGGCGACCTGCTGCTGCTGAGCCACAACACCGTCCACACGACGCAGACGACCGATGATCGGCGCCTCGCGGTCTCGTTGCGCACGTGCGATCCGGAGACGCCAATCGACTGGCATCGGGTGGTCGGCAGTCCCACGCCGCACAGGATGAGCCACCTCGCAGGGCGGTCCCGGTTGAATTTCCCGGTGTTTCAACACATCCAGGCAAACGACTTCGGCGCCACGCTGGGCGACCTCGTGCCGACCCTGACCGGCGAGCGCGAGTAGCCGAGCCGGGGCCGGCGTCGCCCGCGCCCCCGCAACGCCGGCCCGCTCCGGCGAACGTGTACAGGGCCTATCCGCCGCCGTAGCTGCGGTCGGCCTCGTCGATCGATTCCAGCACGGAGCGGTCCAGCATGTCCGCGACCTCGACCTCGTGCTCGATGCCGCCGAACTGCAGCAGCACGTCGTGCAGCGCCTGGAACTGCGCCTCGGTGAACCAGCCCAGGCCGTTGGCGCGGGTCAGGTCGGAGATCGCGTTGACCAGGTCGATGTCCAGCAGGAAGCGCTCGTGCAGCAGGTCGGCGTCCTCGCTGATGAAGGCCCGCGTCGCCTCGATCGCCGCCGCCGGGTCGGCCAGGGCGAACTGGAACCCCCGCATCGTCGCGGTGAGGAAGCGGCGCAGCGCTTCCCGGCGCGTGTCGTCGGCCAGCAGATCCTCCGTCACCACGTAGGCCACGCCCAGGGTCGGCACGCCGGCGTCGCTCGCCTGGAAGACGCGGATCGGGACCCCCATCACGCGCTGCAGGATGTCGGGCTCGTTGTTCAGGAAGACGGGGTACACGTCGACCTGGCCCTCGGGCAGGATGACCGGATTGAAGCCCACGCCGACGAGCTCCACGTCGTCGGCGCTGAGGCCGTTCGCGTTGAGCAGCGCCAGAAATTCGGCCTGCACGACGCTCTTGAAACCCACCGTGCGCCCCGCGAAGTCGGCCGGCGACTCGATGCCGCTGTCCTCAAGGACGGCGTAGCCCAGGTCGCCCGTCTGCCCGAACAGCGTCACGACGACGAGCGGCGCGCCCGGGTCGGCGCGGCGCTGGATGACCTCGCTGGCGGGCTGCGTGGTGAGGTCGATGTCGTCGCTGAGCAGCAGCCGGATGTGCTCGCCCTGCCCCGACGAGTGCTGGATCGTGACGTCGAGGTTGACGTCGTCGAAGAAGCCCTCCTGCTCGGCCACGTAGGCCGCGACGAAGGGCAGGTTGGATTGCGCGCGGAAGCCGGCCATGAACGTGAACGAGAGGCGTTCGTCGTCGGGATCGTCGGCGCAGGCCGCGGCGAGCAGCGCCCCGATCAGGACGAGCGACAGGACGACGCCCAACCCCGCCCATCGGCGGCGGTTGTTAAGCAGCGGGGATAGGGGTATCGACGGCATGCGCAGCATCGTATGCAGGGAGTCGGCATGCGTAGGTTGTAGAATGCAACGCACTGTGTCATCCACAGCGCACGCGCGCGATCCGCTCGGAGCCGCCCTCGACGTCGTGGGCGACCGCTGGTCGCTGCTGGTCGTGCGCGACCTGCTGCGCGGTCGCACCCGATTCAGCCAACTGCGCGAGTCGGTGGTGGGGATCGCGCCCAACATCCTGGCCGCCCGTCTGCGCCGGCTGGAGCGGCACGGCCTCGTGGAGCGGCGACGCTACCGCGACGCCCCGCCGCGGCACGAATACGTGCTCACGCGCCGCGGGCACGGCCTGGGCGCGGCGGTGGGCGCGCTGCTGATCTGGGGCGAGGCGGCGCAGCACGACCTCAGCCTGATCGACCTCGCCTGCGGCCACGAGGTGGCGCTGGTCTATCGCTGCCCCGAGTGCGGCCACGACACGCCGCGCTCCCAACTCCGCATCGTGGAGGGGTGAGGCGGCGGGGAGCGCCGGCGGCCGGCCCGGCTACTCGTCCTCCTCCGGCGCGAGGTCGCCCACGTCGGTGGCCGTGCCCTCGCCGCCGAAGGGCGGCGTCTGGTTGAGCACGAAGCTCTTGAACCACCAGCCGTCGACGGCGTCGCGGCGGAACTCCGCCACCAGGTGGTGCTTGTAGCGCACCTTCAGGTCGGAGCCGAGATCGACGTCGTCCCCCTCGATCTCCAGCAGGTCGTCGACGCCGGTGATCTTGATCACGACCCGTTTGATCTCACGGCGGCTGATCTTCTGGGCCAAACGGCCCTCGACGTTCGTGTCGTCGGCCCGCGGCGCGGCGGGGGGGTCGGTGGACTCCTCGGTCATGGGGCGCTCCCTCCGCCCCACGGTGCGGGGCGTGCATCGATGCGTTCGCGTGTCCGACCGCTATCGTACGCGGCTGCCGCGTGTGCGCCGCCCGGCGGCCTCAGCCGGGCGTGGCCCAGGTGGACCGGTGCCAGGAGAGCAGCCGTCGTTCGGCCAGGGCCAGCGCGACGTTCATCAGCACGCCGATCACGGCCAGAGTGACCACGGCCGCGAAGAGCCGGTCGAGCCGCACGAGCCGGTTCTCCTCGTCGATCACCGCGCCGAGGCCGCCCTGCCCGGCCGCGAAGAACTCGGCCACGACGGCCCCGATCAGGCTGAGCGTGGCCGCGATCTTCAGCGCCGCGAACAGGTAGGGCAGCGCCGAGGGCCAGCGGAGGCGCAGGAAGATCTCCCGCGGCGAGGCGCGCAGCGAGCGCAGGAAGTCGAGCGCGCCGGGGTCGACGTCGCGGAAGCCGACGATGCCGTTGATCAGCACCGGGAAGTAGGTGATCAGCGCCGCGATGGCGACTTTGGGCTCCCAGTTGAAGCCGAACCAGATCACGAACAGCGGTGCCAGCGCGACGATCGGCGTCACCTTGACGGTGATGGCGATGGGCAGCAGCGCCCGCTCCAGCGTCGTCGAATGGGCCATGAGGATGGCGAGCAGGATGGCGGCGCCGGTCCCGATCGCCAGCCCCGCGGTCGCCACGGCGAAGGTCCGCAGGCCCTCCTGGGCGAAGAACCCGATGTCGGAGAAGAGCGCCTGCGCGACCGCGGAGGGCGGCGGCAGGACGAACTCGCTGACGTCGTTCAGCTCCACCCATGCCTCCCAGATCACCGCGCCGAGCACCAGCGCGATCAGCGGCGGCAGCAGGTACGGCGCCGCGGCGCGACCCCAGCGCGTCCACTCGACGCGCAGCGGCGCGGCGCCCGTCGGGCCGGTCACGACGACACCCGATCGGCGGGCTCCGGCGGCGCGGTGCGCAGCAGCGCGCGGACGCGGTCCACGGCGTCGAGGAAGGCCGGCGCGCGTTCATCGTCGGGCCGGCGCGGGCGCGGGAGGTCGATCGCCATCTCCGCCGCGATCCGACCCGGCCGCGGGCTCAGCACGACCACCCGGTCCGCCAGCGCGACGGCCTCGGTGACGGAGTGCGTCACGAACAGCACGGTCTTCGCGGTCGCGCCGGCGCCGGGCGCTTGCGACCAGACGCGGAGCAACTCGTAGCGCATCTGCTCGCGCGTGATCTCGTCCAGCGCGGCGAAGGGCTCGTCCATGAGCAGCAGGTCCGGATCGACGACCAGCGCGCGGGCCAGCGCGACGCGCTGCTGCATGCCGCCGCTCAGCTTGTGCGGCCGCGCCCGCTCGAAGCCCTCCAGGCCCACCAGCCGGATCAGCGCCTCCGGATCGGCCGCGGCGGCGGGCCCGCCGGCCGAGCGGTTGACCGACTCGGGCAGCGCGATGTTGGACCGCACGTCGCGCCAGGGGAGCAGCGCCGGCGTCTGCGCGACGAGCCCCAGCCGCTTGCCGGCCTGCGCGGCGTCGGCCGATCCGCCCAGCACCCGCACCGAGCCCCCGCTGGGGGGCAGCAGCCCCGCCGCGATGCGCAGCAGCGATGTCTTGCCGCAGCCGCTCGGCCCCACCACGACGACGAACTCGCCGCGCCGCACCTCGATGTCGATGCCGTCGAGTGCGCGCACGTCGCCGTAGTCGAGCCGCACGGCGGAGAGTTCCAGGGCGGCGTCGGACGGGGCGGACGGCGGGGCCGGGCTTGCTGTCGGTTGGGCCACGGCGCTCCTTCGTGGGTGGGGGGAACCGGCGGTGGTGGGGTAGTCAGGGTAGAGCGCGGGCGGCCGATGGTGGGGGGCATGCCTTGCGTGACGGGGCCGCCGCCGCGTCCCTGTATTCTCCACGCGGCCGGGACGGCTCGCAATTCGGCCGGCCGAGGGGAGGTCGCGCGTGACGAGTGGGGAGTTGACGGTCGGGCTGATCGGCGGGACGGGGCCCGAGGGGCGGGGCCTGGCGCTGCGCTTCGCCCAGGCCGGACTGGCGGTGCGGATCGGGTCTCGCCGG
Source organism: Chloroflexota bacterium (assembly GCA_026707335.1). Classification (GTDB taxonomy): domain Bacteria; phylum Chloroflexota; class Dehalococcoidia; order Bin125; family Bin125; genus TK10-74A. Next base: position 1,992 of record JAPOXB010000150.1, on the reverse strand, counting down.
GCCGAGCGCGCCGGGCAGGCGGCCAACGACGTGCGCGCCGCTCTGCCGCCCGCCGACGTGACCGGCCACCTCAACGCGGCCGCCGTCGCCGGGTGCGACCTGGTCGTCGTCGTCGTCCCGTACGACGGGCACGCCGCCACGCTGACCGACCTGCGCGACGCCATCGGCGAGAAGATCGTCATCGATACCGTCGTGCCGCTCAGCTTCAGCGGTGGCGTGCCGGGAACCGTCGCCGTGGCCGAGGGCAGCGCCACGCAGCAGGCCCAGGCGCTGCTGCCGACCGCCCGCGTCGTGGGTGCGTTCCACAACCTCAGCGCCCAGAAGCTCCAGGATCTCGACGCGCCGATGCAGGGCGACGTGCTCGTCACCGGCGACGACGCCGAGGCGAAGGCCGCGGTCATGGGCCTCGTCGCGCGCATCCCCGACCTGCGCCCCGTCGACGCCGGCCCGCTGGCGATATCGAAGCTCGTCGAGGATCTCACCGCGCTGATCCTGAGCGTCAATCGCCGCTACGGCGCGCACGCTGCCGTACGGATGGTGGGCGTCGAGCCGTGAGCGAGCCGGACGGCTACCGCGTCTTCCCCGTCCGCGGCATCCCCGAGGTGCGCGAGGGCGACGACCTCGCCGCGCTGATCGACGCGGCCCTGCGCGCCCAGGGGACGCCCCTCGAGCCCGGCGACGTGCTGGTCGTGACGCAGAAGGTCGTCAGCAAGGCCGAGGGGCGCCTCGTGGCGCTGGCCGACGTGGAGCCCGGCGATCGCGCCCGCGCCTGGGCCGCGGCCTGGGACAAGGACCCGCGCCAGATAGAACTCGTGCTGCGCGAGGCGGTGCGCATCGTGCGCATGGAGCGGGGAGTGATCATCGCCGAGACGCGCGAGGGCTGGATCTGCGCCAACGCGGGCGTCGACCAGTCGAACGTCGCCGGGCCCGATGGGGAGGTCGACGTGGTCTCGCTGCTACCCCTCGATTCCAGCGCCTCCGCGCGGCGCATCCGCGCCGGGCTGGTCGAGCGGGGGCAGCCGGCCGTGGGCCTGATCGTCAGCGACACCTTCGGCCGGCCCTGGCGCGAAGGGCTGACCAACGTCGCTATCGGGGTGAGCGGGATGGACCCCCTGCTGTCGTACGTCGGCCAGACCGACGACGCCGGCTACGACCTGCAGGTCACCGTCATGGCCCTCGCCGACGAGTTGGCGGCGGCGGCCGAGCCGGTGATGAACAAGCTCGACCGGGTACCCGTCGCGGTGGTGCGGGGGCTCAACATCCCGACCTCGGAGCACGACGCCTCGACGCTCGTGCGCCCGCCCGAGATGGACATGTTCCGCTAGGTCCTGCCCGCGCCGATCGCCTGGACCTCACCCCCTGTCCCCCTCTCCATCTGGACGATGGAGAGGGGGGACGTAGCCGCGGGGTGGCGGGGTCGGGGAGGGGGCTTACGCGGTGCGCCGGGGGTCGGGGGGCTCCTCCCGGCGCTCAACTGGAGGGTAACCGGAGCCAACTGGCGGGTAACCGGAGGGTAACCGGGGCCAACCGGCGGGGCCGCGGGGCGGAGATTTGCAGGAATTTGCACTCATTTGCAGGAAAACGGCCGGAATTTTTTTTGAGGCGGGGTTCCTGCGATGGCAGGGGAGGGGGGTCGTCTTCTCCGTGTCGAACGCGATCAGCGGTCCATGATCGCATGATAGCGGAGTCAGGGCGCGGTGTCCAGGCGGCGCGGTCCCCCTCACCCTAACCCTCTCCCCAGGGAGAGGGGATCGGAACCTCACCCCCGGCGACGAGGTGCGCGGGGGCGGCACGAGGGGGGACTCGGGGTGCAGCAGGGGTGCAGCAGGGGTGCAGCAGGGGTGCTGTAGGGCGGCTCTCGGGGCGCACTGGGGCGTCACAAGGAGTGCGCTGGGCGGGCCCCGCCGCCGCCCGCGCGACTCCCGCTCGCCCGGCGTCCCCCCTCTCCATTGCTCTGCAATGGAGAGGGGGTCAGGGGGTGAGGTTCGGGCG